>NZ_JAMYQW010000064.1:0-19644 GCF_040321085.1 Mesorhizobium sp. M0522 | reverse complement strand
CGCGGGTTCCTTCCCTGGAGGCTTCCGGACGCCGGCCTCGAGCCACGCCATCTCAGTAGACGGCCGGCATCCGAAACCCATCACAGGAGCGGTCATTCGATGTTCTGCCGTTGAACGGCTTCATTCGCCAGTTTAGCGGAAATTGGGCGATTGCCTGAACAGGGAAGTTCGAAACCCTCTTGGTCCGCGAATCCCGCTGATTGCACGCTGCGGTGCGATATTCTGCAAGATAGCCACCCAACCACCGCCGATAGCCGCATTGCTCTCGACAAGAGCACTCCTGCCGCAGACCACCTAGCTGGCAGACACTTGGCTGATCCCGGCATCGACCCAGGCACGCGTCTGCTCAAGCACTTCATCCGAGAGCGCGGGATCGTCGATCGCCCGGGCGAGGATTACTGCCCCCACCATCGCTGCCCAGCTTCCGATCGCCGCGCGGCGTCTGTCTGCCGGATCCAACTCCGGCAGCGCCTTGCCGATACGGTCGATCTGCGATCGTAGGCCTTCCGTCATGGCCGAGCGTGCAGCCGGGGTCTGATGGCGGATGGCTGCGGCAAGGCCCGCCGTCGGGCAACCGCCGGCGCAGTTGTCGCGATGCCGGGGCGAAAGATAGGAACCTACATAAGCGCGAAGATCGCCCCCTCCGCCTGAGTCCGCGGCGAGGACGTGGGCAAGGGTCTGCGCGATCAGGTCGTCCTTCGAACTGAAATGACCATAGAAGCCGCCATGGGTGAGCCCGGCGGCCTTCATCACTTCCGCCACGCTGACCGCGTCGAACCCCTTCTCGCGAAACAGCCGGCTGGCCGCATCCAATATCCGGTGACGGTTCTCCGCCATCTGCTCTCGACTGACCTTCATTTCAAAATTCTCCGTCGGCCCCGTTGACATTTACATGATGCCGATCATATTTAGCCGCAATCATGATGATCGTCATGAATATAGGTTCCATCAGAGAAAAGAGCAATGCCATGACCACCATTCCATCAGTCCTCATAACCGGCGCCTCCACGGGCATCGGAGCTTCCTATGCCGAACGGTTCGCCGGCCGCGGACACGACCTCGTGCTGGTTGCCCGTGACGTGGCACGAATGGAGGCACTGGGAGCCCGGCTCCGTCAGGAAACTGGCGTTGCGATCGACATCATCCAGGCTGATCTTACGCAGCCTGCCGAGCTTGCAACGGTAGAGACGAGGCTGCGCGATGACGCCCGCATCGGGATTCTAGTCAACAATGCCGGAACAGCCATCGGCGGAAGCTTCATCGAGCAGAGTACCGATGACGTCGCACGGCTGGTTGCGCTCAACACGACCGCACTTCTGCGGCTTGCCAGCGCCATGGCCCCGCGTCTTGCGAAAGCTGGCGAAGGGTCGATCGTCAACATCGGCTCCGTGGTCGGCCTGGCGCCGGAGTTCGGCATGACGGTCTACGGCGCAACCAAAGCCTTCGTGCTGTTTCTGTCGCAGGGGCTCAGCCTCGAGCTCGCGCCGAAGGGTGTCTACGTCCAGGCCGTGCTGCCCGCCACGACGCGTACGGAGATCTGGGACCACGTCGGCGCCGACATCAACACGCTTTCCAACGTGATGGAGGTGGACGATCTGGTTGATGCGGCGCTGGTCGGCTTCGACCGCCGCGAACCGGTGACCATCCCGCCGCTTCCCGATGCCGGGCAGTGGGACGCGCTTCAGGCCGCGCGCCAGGCCATGCTTCCGAACTATCGGAACGAACATCCCGCCGAGCGGTACCGCAAGGTCGCCTGAGCACCAACGAATCCATTTGATAACGACCTCGTCGCGGCGGGGACAAACAAGGTGACCTATGACCAACAAAGCACTTTTTGAGCCTTATTCTCTCGGCTCGCTGACGCTCTCCAATCGTATCGTCATGGCGCCCCTCACGCGCAATCGCGCTGGCCCGGGCTTCGTTCCGGGCGATCTTGCCGCCGAGTATTACGGCCAGCGGGCCTCCGCCGGCCTGCTGATCTCCGAGGCCACGCAGATCTCGCGGCAGGGACAAGGTTACCAGGACACGCCCGGCATCTATTCTCAGGCTCAGATCGACGGCTGGCGAAAGGTCACGACCGCGGTGCACGCCAAGGACGGGCGGATTTTCCTGCAGCTCTGGCACGTCGGCCGCGTCTCGCACGTCGATCTGCAGGAGAACGGCGCCGCGCCCGTCGCGCCCTCGGCAATCCGGGCCGCGACCAAGACGTTCGTGAACAACGGCTTTGTCGAGGTTTCGGAGCCCCGCGCGCTGGCGCTCGACGAGCTTGCGGGGATCGTCAACGATTTCCGCCAAGCAGCCGCGAACGCCATTGAGGCCGGCTTCGATGGCGTCGAGATTCATGGCGCCAACGGCTATCTGCTGGACCAGTTCGCCAAGGACGGTGCCAATGTCCGCACGGATGCTTATGGCGGATCGGTCGAGAACCGCGCCCGGCTGATGCTGGAGGTTGCGACTGCGGTGGTCGAGGAGATCGGCGCAGAGCGCACCGGCATCCGGATTTCGCCCGTCTCGCCCGCCAACGGCGTCTCGAGCAGCGCCCCCCAGGCGCAGTTCGACTATATCGTCGATCAACTCGATGCTTTGGGTATCGTCTATATCCATGTCGTCGAGGGCGCCACGGGCGGATCGCGCGATGTCGCGCCGTTCGACTTCGGATCGCTCCGCCGGCGCTTCAACAATACCTATATCGCCAATAACGGCTATAACCTCGACCTCGCGGCGTCGCGGCTCGCCGAGGGCAAGGCGGACCTCTTCGCCTTCGGGCGCCCGTTCATCGCCAATCCCGACCTTGTGGAACGGCTGAAGACGCGCACGCCGCTGACGGAGTTCAACTCGGCGACGCTCTATGGCGGCGGCTCCGCTGGCTATACCGACTATCCCGCGATCGCCGCCTCAAGCCGCCCATGAGCTATCGGGGGGCGGCGCCTGCGAGGCAGCCATCCCACGTGACAGCAGCGCCTCAGGGCATCTCTCTGGCGCTCCGCTCGAACTGGTGTCCAAACCCAGGGATTCAGGAGGGCCATGGAGGGCTATAGCATAGACGTTAGCTGCTCTGGTCCGCCCAGGACCAGCCAGACGAGATTCGTAGCACGTCGTACGTTCGCTTTACAGGCGCAAGCGGACCCATTCACCGTGATTTCGACTGTCGTGAATGGGTCAATCCTTCCGGTTCACGAACAGGAAGGATGCGCCATATCGCGACATGGTGCTTCTCCAAACCTGCCGTTCGCGCTCGGCCGAATTCACGCCCATGACCTCTTGCAGACGGTCAGACTAGTTCTGTGCAAGGGCCGACTGAAACTCCTTGGTGTTGTTGCGATTGGGATAGGACTGGTCCGGTACTGCCACGCCAAGATGCAGGCAGAGCGGCTCCCATCCGTCGCCCAGATTGTGGACCAGCAGTCGACCCGGCGTACTGTCGCAATGATCGCCGTTACCTTGGCTTCGTAGACGGCTATGGCATTGGCGCGATCGTGCGGCCGGCCGCCGAAGACCTGCCTGGAGACCAACGCAAGACCCAGTGACTCCTGATCCGTGCTCTGGCTGATAGCTGCCAGGATCGTTTTCTCGAAGCTTTTCCACCAGCTTCCGGCGATCGGTATGTCAGGATGACCAGGGCGTCCGGATAGAAGTCAATCAGGTCACGCCAATAGTGTGCCGAGGGCGAGTCGATGCAGGACGCGTAGCCCGCAAACAGCTGGTTCCAGTCTGGTGCCGCGCCCTTCGCTAGCGAACGCCAAAGCCGTTTCTGGTCCTCATTGGCCATGACTTCGAACATGTGGTGACAGGGGCCGAAGCCAAGAATCGTCAGCGCCTCACGCATCGAATCCGTCCCCGTCCGACCGAAGCCCGCTCCGATTACCCTTATCGTCATTGTTCCCCCGTTCAGGCCCACAGCCGTCAGATCAGTCTTTCGCGAGCACCATCCGCAGTCGGTTTCCCTCAGGGTCGGAGAGGTCCAGTGCCCCGTCAGTTTGCAGCGAGGGCACGTGCGCATCCTCGAGACGTCGCGCGACGCCCGCAAAGTCTTCCTGGGTGGGAAGCACGACGGTAAAATGCTCCAGACCTGCCGCGCCGAGTGGTGGCTCCTTCAGCTCGTCGCGAGCCCAGATGTTGAACGCCACCATGTGTGGGCGTTCCTCGGTGCCGCAGTCGAACAAGCCAAACGTTGCAGACTGGATATGTGGCCTGAAGCCAAGCACGCCGAGGTAGAACGCCATCAGCGTTTCGGGCGACCGCGCGCGCATATGAATGTGACCGATGATGGAATCCGCCGCCAGCGGGACTTTGACACGGTCCGCCGGGTCGAGCTCCTGCAGCAATCGATCGATATCGAGAGGTTCGAGCCCGGAATGTCTCGTGCCGTCCTTGGCGACAAGCAAAACACCGCCGCCAGCCATCTCTTCCCTGGAGGCCAGGCGCTCGGGCGTGTCGAAGCAGATCTCGATTCCGTTGCCTGAAGCGTCGGAAACGTAAAGGGATTCCGAGATCAGATGATCCTGAGCGCTGTGCCTCAGGCCGGAGGCACGCAGCTGGGCGGCGACTCGGGCCAATTCCTTGCGGGTCGTGACGTGGATGGCGACATGAAAAAGATCGCGGGACTTTGACGGCAGGACGGTTGTTGCCCCGGCGTGCAGCGCAATAAGGGTCTTGCCGTCGACGCCGAGTTCGGCGATCCCGCCGTCCCTGGTCAGGGTCGAGAGGCCGACCACGTCACGCCAGACCGGTAAGGCGGCGGGAATGTCGACGACGCGCAGATGAACCGGGCCGAGACGGGTGGTGTTGGCCAGAATTTCTTGACTCTTCATCGGCCGTTGTCTCCCTGCAGCGCTGGAACATTAGCTGCGAAAGATATGCCTGTCTGGCGCCTAGTTCGGGTCGACCGTTCCCGGCGCGTATTCGCCTGTGGTAGCCGGGCCGTTGGGTCACCAAAGGTAACTATTTGAGCAAACTAGCCGACCCAGGCCCGTAGCAGTAATTGCGCAAGAGATCATCGATTCAAGGCAGCGGGATCGGCTTGTCACTGAGTGTGCGCAAGTAGGCGATCAGGTTGACCCGTTCGGTCTCGTCCGGGACACCAGGCGTCTCCATCTTAACGCCCGGTGTGGTGAGCATAGGCCCGAAGAGATATCTGTTCAGGTCCTCGTACGTCCATACACCCTCCCAGCCCAGCAAGGCGTCGGAGTAACGCATATTTGCCATAGATGCCTTGTCGCGGCCGACGACGCTCCACAAGTTCGGTCCTATTTTGTTCCCTCCCTTTGGCTCCGCGTTGTGGCAACGGTTACACGCGCGGGTGAAGGTGGTTCGGCCTTTCTCGACATCGGCAGAAGCCAACTTCATTGAGACCGGAGCTGGTGTTGGCAAGACCACGCCGTGGGATATGAGATAGTCGGCAATTTCGCGTTGCCCCTGGCGTTTTGCCAGATGGAGTGGTGTCTTGCCGTCCATTGCCTTCGCATTCACGTCTGCGCCGGCCTCGACCAGTGCCTTCACGCAGTCGAGACAACCGAGAGTGACGGCGACATGAAGAGCGGATTCGCCGCCACGGTCGGACTTTGGATCTGCGTCATGCTCCAGCAAAAGATTTAACAGATCGATCTTGCCTACCCCTACAGCCGCCATCAGCGGGGGACCCCAAGTCGTCTGGGCGTTGACGTCCGCGCCACGTTCTATGAGCAGTTTTGCCGCTTCTATGTGGCCCATCATGACCGCAAAATAGAGCGGCGTTGCGTCTCCATCGCTCTCATCGACGCCGGCACCTGCATCGAGCGCTGCCGTGATCGCCCCGACGTCGCCCTCTTTCGCGGCGTCGTGAATGTCGGCCGCATGCGATATAATCGGGATGTGTAGAAGCAGTAGCGGAATGAAGAGCAAGAACCCGCGCATTTAACATCTCCTAAGGCAAGCCGGAGGACGCGGCACGATTTCAAGGCGGCAAAGTTTACCTCAAAATCCTTGATGCTACCACGCCCATCTGTTGCCTAAACAGATTGTGGAATCCCTTAAGAGAATGAGAGTTTTCAAGACCGGCTACCTCGCTGGCTGTCTCGCAACGGGCGGTGAGGTCCCATCCGGGTCACGACCAAGCGCTGGCCAAGTTGGCCGAAGCAAACGCACCCATGGACCGGCTCGCGCGGCATCAGTAGGCCACCCTCACGCCCGCCTTCGCATCGGCGCGATGTGCGGCGGATTATGCGGTCCATAAATCCACTGATAACCTGCTCTCATTAAGCGGTGCAATGCTCATGCCGCTTCGTGGCACGGCTTAACTTATTCGTTCGGCGTACGGCGGGAGAATGGCCATTGACAGCAAACGGTTATGAAAGGAACGACGGGCCGGAGCCTGATCGGGTTCCTCCGCTGGGCCTGGGCGGCTCCGCTGCTCTGTTCGGCGCGGGTGCTCTGCTGCTGTTCCTGACAACGCGGGTAGCCGTCCCGGCGTTCGTCTCCGCCACCGGGGCAGAGCCTGTGGTGATGTGGTTCCTGGCCGCAAGCATCGTCCTTTTTGGCCCCCTGCTTCTCACGGCTGCCCTGCTGTTGTATCGGGAACGGCGTCTGCCGGGTTCGTTGGGCGCGCGGCTGTGGCTTCGCCTGATGAATGGCGGCGACTGGCTCTGGGCAATTGGAGGGCTGGCGGCTGTCGGCGTGCTGACCGGCGGCATCGGCGCCGCGCTCCTGATGCTGCAAGACGGGAAGACTCTTCATCCCTCGTTCATGGCTTTCGAGCCGCTCGGTCCTGGGCGGTACTGGATTCTCGGCGCGTGGCTGCCGTTTTTTGTACTGAACGTCATTGGGGAAGAGTTTGTCTGGCGGGGTGTCGCACTGCCGCGGCAAGAGGTTGCCTTCGGGGAGCGGGCTTGGCTGGTCAATGGGATACTGTGGTTGCTGTTCCACGCTGCCTTCCCCTGGCAAGTCCTGTTGACGCTCGTGCCGATCACGTTGCTCCTGCCCTATGTCGTCCAGCGGCGTCGCAGCACACGGGCCGGAATCGTTATCCATGCCGGGTTCGGAGCAATGGGCTTCCTGGTCCTAGCATTCGGGCTTGCCTAAGTGTCCTCACAGCGCCGAACCATCCGCTGCAGCAGACGGCGGCAGCGATCTTGGTATCTCGGAGTTCAGCCGCCGGTCCACGGCCGATATCTTCGTTTCAGCGGCCTGGCCAGAGAGATTTCTGCCTACTCCATCAATTTGGGATATAGTCCGGGGAACAGAGCAGCCCCCCGCAGCCGAAGAGGAGAAGGGGCGTGGATATCGCGGCATGGCTCCTGAGCCTCGGCCTGCAGCAATACGAGCCGGCTTTTCGCGAAAACGACATTGAAGCTGATACGCTTCCCCAGCTCACCGCCGACGACCTGAGCGGGCTCGGCGTAGTTTCGATCGGCCACCGCCGCAAGCTGCTCGCCGCCATCGCCGCCCTGCGCGCGACTTCGGATACAGCGGTTACCTCGACCACGCGATCCCTGGCGGCGATCTCAGGGGCAGCCACGCCGCTTCCAGACGCTGAGCGGCGGCAGCTAACGGTCATGTTCGTTGACGCCGTCGGCTCGACGGCACTCGCAGCCCGCCTGGACCCCGAGGACATGCGCGAGGTGATCGGGACCTACCATCGCTGCGTCGCGGAGACTGTTGGCCACTTCGGCGGCTTCATCGCAAAGTATATGGGGGACGGTGTACTGGTCTATTTCGGCTGGCCACAAGCTGATGAGGCCGATGCCGAGCGCGCCGTGCGCGCTGCTTTGGCTACGCTGGAGGAGGTCGGCCAGGCCGCCCCGGCCGGCGAACGGCTTACCGCACGCATCGGCATAGCCAGTGGCCTCGCCGTCGTCGGCGACCTGCTGGGCGCCGGCGCCGCACAGGAGCAGACGGTGATAGGCGAGACCCCAAACCTCGCCGCGCGCCTACAATCGCTCGCTGATCCTGGCTGCGCATTGATCGACGCAGAAACACGGCGGCGCATCGGCGGCTTGTTCGAGTACCGCGAGCTTGGCGACTTTGATCTCAAAGGCCTGCCTGGCCCTGTGCGCGCGTGGCTGGTGCTGGGCGAAGCCTTGGTTGAGAGCCGGTTCGCGGCAATGCATGCGGCTTCCCTCTCGCCGCTGGTCGGGCGCGATGACGAGCTCGGCCTGTTGCTGCGCCGCTGGCAGCAAGCAAAAGATGGTGAAGGGCAGGTGGTGCTCATCTCCGGCGAGCCCGGCATCGGCAAGTCCCGCCTGATCGCTGCGCTCGAGGAGCGCGTGGCCGGGGAGGCGCATCTCAAACTCAAGTACTTCTGCTCGCCGCATCACCGCGACAGCGCACTGCAGCCCATAATCGCACGCTGGCAGAACGACGCCGGCTTCGTGCGCAGCGAGTCTGCGGGCGCACGGCTTGACAAGCTGGAAGCCCTGCTTCTCCCACTCGGCGCCACCCTGGAAGAGGTGGCGCTCGTCGCCGAGTTGCTCAGCGTGCCGGGCGGAGAGCGTTATCCGCCACTAGCTCTCAGTCCGGAGCGCAAGAAGGAGCAGACCTTCGGAGCGTTGAACCGGATTCTGGACGAAAAGGCACGTCGGTCCCCCGTGCTGATCCTGTTCGAGGACGCGCATTGGGCCGACCCAAGTTCGCTTGAGCTGTTGGACAGGTTAATCATGCGTCTAGCCGCATTGCCAGTGATGGTGATCATTTCCTTTCGGCCAGAGTTTCAGGCGCCTTGGGTCGGCCAAACCAGCGTGACCTTGATTGCGCTGAGCCGGCTCGGCAATCGCCAGGCAACGGCGCTCGCAAGCCAGGTTGTCGTCGGTCAGGCGCTACCGGCTGGGATGCTGGAGCGGATTGTGGCGCAGACCGATGGGGTGCCTCTGTTCATCGAGGAATTGACCAAGGCCGTGCTGGAGCGCGCCAGTCAGCCCGATATCGCGGGCTCGCTTTCGGTGCCGAGCACCTTGCAGGCTTCACTGGTGGCACGGTTGGATCGGTTGCCGTTCGCAAAACAGGCGGCGCAGATCGGCGCGGTTATCGGCCGAGAGTTTAGCCATGAGCTGCTGGCCGCGGTGGCGAGAATTCCCGAGGCGGCATTGACGCAAGGATTGGACCAGCTCGTGAGCGCCGGTCTCGCCTTCCGTCGCGGCACCTCGCCCGAAGCTACTTACTCCTTCAAGCACGCTCTCGTTCAGGATGCCGCCTATGTGAGCCTGCTGCGTAGCACACGACAGAAGTTGCACTCGCGGATCGCCAAGGTGCTGGAAGAGCGGTGGCCGGACGTGGTCGAAACCCAGCCTGAGCTGCTTGCCCATCACTTCACCCAAGCCGGCTTGATGGAGCGCGCCGTCGATTACTGGCAGCGGGCTGGCGAACGCGCGTTCCGGCGCTCGGCAGCTGCGGAAGCCACAGGCCATCTTGCCAAGAGCATCGAACTCTTGCGAACCTTGCCGGAAGACCGCGCTCAAGCGGAGCGCGAGCTGCATCTCCAGACGATGCTCGGCCAGGCGTGCATCGCCCGCCACGGCTACGCCGCGTCTGAAACCGCTGCCGCTTTCGCCCGCGCCCGGGATCTGGTCGAGGCCATAGGCGACGTGTCACAACAATTCCCCGTGCTGTATGGGTTCTGGGCTGTCCAATACGTCCGGATGGCGGTTCGAGAGCAGCAGAACCTCGCCCGACATATTCTCGCGTTGGCCGAGCAGCACCCCGACCCGGAGCGACTATGCGTAGCGCACCGGATTTGCGGGGCGACCAACGAAATGACGGGTGAGTTGCCCGCCGCCCGGGAGCACCTCGAGCAAGCTATTGCGCTGTACGACCCGGAGCGGCACGGTTCCACAGCCTTTACCTTCGGACAAGACCTTGGGGTTGCCGTGCTGTCGCACCTGGTTTGGGTGCTGTGGCTGCTGGGCTACCCAGATCAAGCATCTCGCCGGCAAGCCGAAGCACTGGCGTTGGCGCGCCGTGTTGGCCACAAGAACACGCTAGGGTTTGCCCTGATGTACAGCGCGATGGCGGGTGCCTATGGCCACAACGCTGGAGTGGCCGCTGAGCACTCCGCATCCTTGCTGGAATTGGCCCGGGAGCAGAAATTTGATCTGTGGCGCGCCGGCGCGACGGTGGTCAATGGCTGGGCCACTGCTCGCCAAGGGCACGGAGCAGTCGGCATTGCGGCGATCGAGCGCGGTCTCGCGGAGTGGACGGGCAGCGGCGCAGAATGGATGCGACCATTCTTTCTCAGCCTGCTTGCCGACGCCTGCGCACTCTCCGGTGACGTGCTACGGGCGCTCGGGGAATTGGATGAGGCTAAGGCGGCGGTCGATCGGACGGGGCAGCGCTGGCCGGACGCCGAACTGCATCGATTGCGAGGGCAGTTCCTGACAGCTTTGCCGGACGGCGGAAGACCAGGCGAGGCAAGCGCCGCGTTTCAGAGTGCGATTCAGATCGCCCGGCGTCAATCCGCAAAGTCCTGGGAGCTACGCGCTGCCACCAGTCTCTCCCGGCTCTGGCGCGACGAGGGCAAGCACGCTGACGCCTGCAATCTGCTCGTGCCGGTTTATGCGTGGTTCACCGAAGGCTTTGAGACACCCGACCTCAAAGAGGCCAGGGCGCTGCTCGACACCTTGAGGTGAATAGAGATCCACGCTACTCTCGTGCGGCTTCCTGAGCCAGAAAGCGTCGGACGAACCGCGGCGCGTTGCCATCCCATCTGCCGCGGGTGGAAGGATCGTCGACATCGAGGACCATGCCTGCCCACGCTGCCGCAATGGCTTGCATCGGATCGGCGAGGACGTGAGAGAGCGGCTCGACTCGGTCCGGCGCAGCTGCGTGTAATCGTGTGCGCCGGCCTAATATGCCTGCCCCGCGGCCATTCTGCGTGCCTGCCTGCGGCGCAGCGATCAGGATGAGATTCAGCATCAATCAAGATGAGACTCGGCGGAGGTGGTGTGACGCAGTGAGGCGTAGCCCGAACGGAGTTACACCACCTCCGCGACGCCCACTGCCGACGTCTGTTGAGCGCGGTTGGCTGAAGTACCTTGGCGATTTTCTGAGAATGGAGAATCACCTTTGTGCCACGCCGTCATGTAACCGACCATCAGACGGCTCTTTATGAAGTTACGACAGGAACACACGACCGAGATTGCCGCGGCCAAGGCGTCGATCAGCAGAGCGACGGCCTATCGCATCAAAAAGCATCCGGACCTGCCATCGCAAAAGCAAAAGGCTCGCGGCCGGCGACGGCCTGGCCCTCTCGAGCACATCTTCGATGCCGAGGTCCTTCCCCTTTTGAAGGCGGCGCCAGGCATCCCTGCTGTCGCCATCTACGAAGGAATACTACGGCGGCAGTGCCGAGCAGGCAGGGATGTTACTCCGCGCGCGCCGGACCTGAGAGCCGTCTCATCGGACCTCTCTAATCCGACCAGACGAAGTGGGAACAATGTCACCGTTCGGCAGTTCTTCTCCGTCCACTAAGGAGATTTGAAATGTCAGAGGCGCGAGAATGGCTTGCCCAATGGCTTAGAGATGCTCATGCCATGGAAGAGCAGGCCGAAACGATGTTGAACGGGCAGTTGAGCCGTATCGAGAATTATCCCGAGCTCAGCGACCGAATCCGACTGCACCTTGATGAAACGAGGCAGCAGGCTGCTCGGTTGAAAATCTGCCTCGACCGAATGGATGAGGGTTCATCCACGATGAAGGATGCTGGCGGCAAGCTGACGGCGATGGCGCAATCGTTGAGCGGCATCTTCGCCGGCGACGAGGTGATGAAGGGATCACTCGCGAGTTACACTTTCGAGCACATGGAAATCGCCTCCTACACGATCCTGATTGCCGCCGCTGAATCGCTGGGCGAAAGCGAGGTCGCGCGGGCTTGCGACGAGAACTTGCGAGAGGAGGTCGCGATGGCGGAATGGTTGAAGGACCATCTTCCCTCGACAACCGAGCAGTTCCTCGCGAGGGCCGAAACGGAAAGCGATAGCGCGAAGCGCTGATGAGCTTGCAGGGTACGCGCCGCTTCTGAATCCTTCCGAGGAACCCTGATGCGCCCGTCGGCCGAGATATTCATCTGGCACTCGGTTGCCGAGAAAACATCGCCGCCGCCGCAGCGCCGTCTTGGCGCCGGCTTGGGACCCCGGCGATGATGGCGCCCGGAACACACAGCTTCAGATCCTCGAAGCGCATGCCCCTGACTCAACTATGGCGCGGGGAATAGCTTGGCGACGTGGTGGCGGTTGCCACGACCGCAGAAGCCCCTGATCGCGGGAAGGAAGCTCGCTGTCAGCCGGCGTCCGCGATTTGGAGGTGGCGAAACGAGATGCCCCATGGCGAACTGCAGTGAGCAAGTAAAGGCTTGCCTAATGACGTCGTGATTGCATCGTCTGAGGCTGCCAAGTCTGACCCGGCGTGCGAGCTCACTATCCAGACACCGCGCCACGCCATGCAGGTCAAAGCATACCGTCCATTCGTCTCCAAAACTTCCCTGTAACCCCGGGACAGCCACCAAAGATGTGGGAACATCGGGATAGATCCGACTTACGGGTCCGCACCTTAACTGATCGAGGGCGCTGCCAAGTGTAGGTAGATAGCACGGCTGTGCCCATCGGCGCTAACCCGAAGGGGCACCGGGGCCTTCCGGGGAGCGAGTTATCCGATCCCCAGACAGCATTCCCAGGGAACAACTCTGGCCCTCGGATGGTTCGGTCCTATGGTCGCATGCAGGCTCGTCGATGGTTGAGGTCGACAAAAGGAAACAGAAGGTTATCGCCGACCTTGTACGACGGTGGATCAGGGCAGAAGCCATCCGCAACTACCTTCGCAAGGCGCTAAATCTTCCGGTAGAACAGGAGCTACCGGATCACCACAGGTCATTGCTCGACCAAATCGATCGGGCCGACAAAGAGTGAGTACGTGTTGGTCGTGAACTCACCAAATAAAGTCCAGGACGTTTTGTCAAAAGCGTACGTGGCCAGACACATCGCCCCCATCGGCTTATAGTTACTTTTCCGAACGGGAGGCTGTCATGCTACCATTGCCCCACGCCGGCGAGTCAGAAGTACTTGCCGAGATCAATAAATTGCTAGACCATCACGCCGGGGCAACGCCGGTGCCGGTTCACAAACTCGCGGCGATTATCCGGCTGCGCCTAAAGAGCCATCTCTCCGTCGCGACTATCGAGGGGCTGATCGTAGACGAGGCCGGATGTCGCCAATTGCCTATGCTCTTTGAAATGCCGGGAACAGATGCGACTGTCGTTTCATCTGCTCTGGGCCGCGCGCCTTGAAGGTTAGGCGATCTGGCATTGGGCAGTAGGAGAGGGAGCCCGCCGCCTCGGAGGGATTGGCGACGGACCCCGGCAGTGGCTGCACCGAGACGGATCGACCGCTGCGAGTCTTTAACCGGCGAGGGCCTGCATTGTTCCCCCAATGCGTGTGGCGCTAGCATCGAGCATGCAATCGACGATCGCCTGAAAGCCGGGCTCCATCGCCTCCTGGCAATCGATCTCGCGGTCGGCATATTCGCGCTGTCGTCTTGGCGCTGCAGGCTGGACGCGAAGAGAAATGATGCGGCCCCTCTAGAGGCTCATCGCTGCCGACAAATGACGCAGAGGGACCACGCCGAGGTCGCGGCGCAGCTCGCCATCGCGCGCGCCATCCCATGCGGCGGTCGGCCTTGACGTCGGGCGGGTAGGCGCCAGATGGCGCCGAATGAAGCGCATCCGAACCAACAACATCGCCACGGGGTACAAGGGCGAGACGCATGACGGCCCCGCCGACGACGAGTCCAAACATTTCATTTACTGCCCGGTTTGCGGGCAGACATTCGACGCGCGCGACCTGGGACAGGTGTTTCACCATGCAGAGCCTGTGCACCATCCAGTTCCAGTGGAACAGTAGAACTCTCCAGCAAGGCTGCTCGGGACGCGCGGCCATTGCGTACGGGACTGGGCACCGTTGGATCGAACATGGCGACCCCGCTCGACGTCGCGGCTCAAGGCTGCCAGGGGGTAGTGAGGAGCGACCCGAGGAATTTTCGTCGATCTCCGCAGGGAAACCCATTCGCCGCTCACGTTCAACGACTCTGTCTTGGAACGACACCGCGATTTCATACCGAGCGGCGACACCGGTGAGCCGTCCTGGTAGGAGGCCCGGCCCCGTCGTGCCAGAGCCTGTGGGGAGTGAAGCGACCCTGGCCCCGAGACATGGGGATGCCGGCTTGCCGATCAAGCGGGCATACTCTGCCTCCGGCTGCCCATACGACCCGTTTGCCAAGGAGATGAGGGCAGCTCGGTCGCGGACGATGACCTCGCCACGATTTGACCTGATGAGGCCGCGGCCTTCCGGCATTTGAAGTGCCACGGCGTTATGCAAGCTTCCGCTGGAAAGAACCATGCAAGGCGAGCGCAGCACCGCCCTGATCGCGTGAAGCTGGTCATCGAGCACAGGGCTGCGAGTTAGCCGACGAGCGTGGCTGTTTCTATGTAACCAAACCACCTGCGCCGCGTTTCGTTCAACGCGATCGCGACACTTCGGTCACGGCGCAAAATTCGGCAGGTCAGGAGGCCATCGTGGTGGCGCGAAGTTCGCCGAGTCGTAGTGAATTATGGGACTGTCTCATCATCGGCGGCGGCCCGGCCGGCCTGTTGGCCGCAACGTATCTGGGACGTTTTCTGCGTCGCGTGATTGTCATCGACTCTGGCGAAAGCCGGGCGAAGTGGATTCCCGAAAGTCACAATTGTCCGGGTTTCCCAGATGGCATTTCTGGCGTCGATCTTCTCACGCGCATGAGGGAGCAAGCCGTGCGGTATGGCGCGGAGCTGGTCGACGATATGGTGCTAGACGTCTGCCTTGACGGGACAGACTTCCTTGTCGCCGCGAGCTCTCGTATTCGAGCTCGCTCGGTGCTTGTGGCCACCGGAATCGTCGACACACTGCCAGATATTTCGGAAATCGCGGCTATGATCGAAGCCGGTTCCCTGCGGCTATGCCCAATTTGCGACGCATATGAGCTTATCGGCAAGCGGGTGGCCGTGTTCGGTCCGGCCGACGATGCGATGAAGAAAGCGCTGTTCCTGCGAACGTACACCCAAGACGTCACCATGCTGGTGACCAGTGCGGTCACGGCATTGGACTACGACGCTGGCGCATTGCTAAGAAGGGCTGAAGTCAAAGTAGAGGCATGCATGCCCGGCTCGCTGCACTCCAAAGGTGGAGCCAGTGTCAGGCTCATCAACGGGGATGTGCGCGTCTTCGACACCATCTACCCCGCGATGGGCTGCACCATACGCTCGAAACTGGCTATCGACCTGGGTGCGAAATGTGATGAGGTCGGCAACGTGGTCGTCGACTCGCATCAGCGAACCGCCATTGCTGGCCTCTATGCCGCTGGCGACATCGTCAACGAGATCAACCAGCTCGCGGTCGCATTCGGGCACGCCGCGGTCGCTGCAACCGACATTCACAACTACCTGTGCGAAAGCGACGGCGAGCGCCCACCGCGCGGTTGACCCGCAGGCATCACAGCTGGTCGTTGTTCCTTGGTCTCTCCAGCGCGCCAATTCGAAAAACGACCGGACGTCTATTTCGCCGTGGGCATTGTTGGCCGCCTGGAGCAACCGGATCGGAGGCCAGGCGGCGTCACGATTGGCGGGAGACATCGTTCTCGTCGCCAGAGAATTCTTTTGGGGTGGAAGGGCTGATCTCGCCGCCGGCGACTTTGGCGAGCAGCATCCCCAAGGTCAGGCGCGCTCGTTCATGGCTGCGCCGGCAAAAATATTCTCAAGAAGCTCGATAATAGAGACGCCAAGTATCAGAGCATCATGCGATCCCTCGATAGCGAAATGGCTGGCGGAGCGGGAAGTGAATTGAACCAGGGGGTGACCCACGAACTTAGAGTGACGTGCAGCGACACGTCTCAAGGAACCTTTCCGGCGTTGCGCGCTTGTTGAGCATGCGTTTCACAACCCCGTGAACGACAACAGAAAAATGCTGGAACCAAAAGGAAATCCGCCCTGGCGAAAGAAAAGACATTGGACGATCTCTTCCTCGATACGCTCAAGTATCTTACGCGGAAAAGAAGATCCTGAAGGCGCTTCCCAAGATGGCGCGCGCCGCATCATCGGCCGATCTGAAGGCAGCCTTCGAGAAGCACAAGGACGAAACCGAAGGTCATGTCGTGCGCCTGCAGCAGGTTTTCGAGCTCCTTGGCAAGCGGGCACAGGGCAAGACGTGTCCCGCGATCGACGGCATCATCGAGGAGGGCGAGGAGATTATGGAGGAGTTCAAGGGAACTCCCGCAGTGGACGCCGGTCTGATCTCCGCTGCCCAGGCCGTCGAGCACTACGAGATCACCCGCTATGGCACGCTGAAGCGCTGGGCCGAGGTCTTGGGCATGAGCGACGCAGCCAAACTGCTCGACCAGACGCTCGCGGAGGAATCCATGACGGACGAGGCATTGACGGGTCTCGCGGATGCTTCCGCCAACGAAATGGCCAAGGCCGCCTGATCACACACCAGCCACCCCAACATGTTGGGTTGGCTGTTTTACTTCCAGCATCCGTTCTTTCGATAGGAGACAATCATGGGTCGAGGCATTCTACTCTGGCTGCTCGGAGTTCCTATTCCGATCATTATCCTTCTCGCGGTGTTCATGCGGTAGGAGGAATTCATGGCATCAACCATCCTGGCGACGGACGTCGCCGCGCCGGTCGAGTCCTCGTCATCCGCAGTCAACTGGGGACCGATCATCGCCGGCGCCTTCGCTGCCTCGAGCCTGACGTTCATCCTGATGCTTCTCGGGTCCGGCCTCGTGTCTCCATGGTCCAACGAGAGCGCCAGCGTGACGACCTTTGCCATGTCCACCGCGATCTGGCTGGTCATCGTTCAATGGCTGTCATCGGGTCTGGGCGGCTATCTGACCGGGCGCCTTCGCACCAAATGGGTCGGCGTTCACAGCGATGATACCTTCTTCCGGGATACCCACACGGCTTTATGGCTTGGGCACTCGCCACGCTGCTGGTTGTGTTCGTGCTCGGCTCGACCCTGTCCGCGGCAATCGGCACCGGCGTTCAGGCGGCCTCGACAGTGGCCTCGGGAGTAGCAATGGGTGCCTCGGCAGGCGCGACCGCAAACGCCGGGAACGACGGAGGCAGCGACGCGACGTCGTATTTCGTCGATGCGCTGTTCCGCCCGACCGATCTTTCCAGGCTGGCGGCGCCGGCCGCGGAGGGCGATGCGACAGCAGCCGCACAAGCTTCCCGCATCCTCATTACGAGTGCGGCGGCCGGCGAAGTCTCGGGGCCCGCGAAGGTCAAGCGGGTCCGACCAAGCAAGGGAACGCGTTGTTCTTTGGAATCGTTGACCGCTTTTCAGCAAGCAGTCGCATGCACCTCGTCCAGATCCTGCTTCCCCATCGACTACCGAGCGGCTGCCTTCGGCCGGGTCTTTATCAAGACGGTTTTTCCTAGACATGGCACTTTCTCCGTTGAGAAATCGCCAACTCGGCATGAGGAGCAAAGTCCCTCGATTGGGCGGCTTTCCGCTTCTGCCCTTCCCGCTGGCGATACCGTGCCCCAGTCGGACTAAGCCGCCGGGCGCTCAGGCGGGCAGAGGCCCGTCTTCCTCTGCTTTTCGATCGGCCTCCGCCGCTTCCATTTCAAGCCGCGCCAAATGGGCCTGGATCTCCTCGGGCTCGGCGTGCTCTAGCCCGACGACATTGTTCCTCGTTTCCTGCAGTGCAACGATGATCTCATCAAGTTTTGCATGAATAGCAGCGGTGTCGCGATAACCCTGGATCAGGACGACACCGGTAATCACAATCGCAGCTACTGAAAGCGCATAGGTGACTACGTTTGTTAGCCCGAAAGGAACCATCGCCGTGCAAGCAACCATCGCGGCGATCATCAAATAGAAGCCAGGCGGCCGGGACAGAAAGTCGGCAACCGCAAAGAGAAATCGGTTCATGCGAATCCCCAGCAAACAATCTATTACGATTGGGGCGGGATTTTACATTTTCGTCAATGCTCCGGGGGCTATGAGCCGGACGGGCTTGAATGATACCGGCTGACGATCAGTCTTCGAAGCAACGGCGAAAAGCGCCATGACGGGTTTGAGATGGATGGACTCTTTAACGGTTCTCAGCAACCTTCCGCCCCCAGGGATCGCACCATACGCGCCACAATCGGATCGTACGGGATTTTTTCATCGCTGCTGTAATTTATGGTAAAGAGCGCGGCACGGTCGTTGCAGACCACAATGGCGCGGACATATCGGATGTGTTCGTTCTTGATCCCCGAGTAGCTGGCCCATCTCGGCGTGACGCGCCTATAGGTCAGTTTCCAGCCCCGCTTTTCATCCTCGACCATGCGGTGCTCGATCTCTGCGCGAAAACTGTGCTTGCCGAGCCTTGCGCCCCACACGGTAAGAAGGGCATCGTTTTCGCCCCGAAATTCCGCGCCCTGGTCCGAACGCTGCGTCAGGACAAAGCCAGGGGGAACATCGAATATGAAGCCAAACTGCCTGACGCCGAAGAGCTGCCACGCGTGCGCTTGGAGAAGCGTGCTGCAAAATAAAACCGAAACGAGGCTCAACAGAAAACGTGCCATTGGCATTAAATTAGCGTCGCGTCATATACCGTCCAGACCGGACAAGATTGGCGACAAAGAAAAAGTCGCAGACGACTTGCCGCTGATGTCAGCCTCGTGCACGACTGAAACCCGGGAGACCACCCTTGAAATTCTTAAGGGTTGATCACTTGGGACGACACTTCAAGCCGGGCTCCTATCAAGCACGGCGGCGGGAGATGTTGGCATAGCGCCGGGGGCGGACTGGCAGGTCTCGGGGACGTTATGCACTTCGATCCAGGCGGTCGATCTCATCGGGCGTTCGCCCCCGCCGCTCGCGATAGCGTGGCAGCGACCATCCCTTCTGCAACGCCATGCCGCGCACGAGCAGCCCGGCAATGAGACCTGCCCCGAGCACGACCTCGCGACTTAAGCCGATATTCGTGAGCACAACAAAGACCATCGCCCCAGCAAGCGCTGCCGTGACATAGACTTCACGGGAAAGCACTATTGGACTTTCATTGCCCAGCACGTCACGAAAGATTCCGCCGGCACTCCCATTGCCACCGCCACCACCGCGCCTAAGCCTGCAAGCAAAGCGCGCTCCGCACCCGTGACAGCGAAGAGCGCCAAACCGAGGGCATCGAGCCACAGGAGCCAGCGGTAGCGACTCTGCGGGATGTGAGCGGTGAAAAACACTGCGCATGATACGATGACGCATGCGAGAAGAATGGCGGGCTCCCGCACCCAGAAAACGGGGCTCAAGCCCAGAAGAAGGTCGCGCAGCGTGCCACCGCCGATGCCCGTCACCGTGCCGAGCACGACGAAGCCGACTACGTCCAATTTGCTTGCTCGAGGCGACCAGCGCGCCCAAGATCGCAAAAACGATCAAGCCCAGCCAGTCGAGAAGTGCGGCGGCTGTGTCGAAGAGCATAGGAATCTTCCGCTTGGGTTGGCGACCGCAGCGCGTCTTCCGCTGCTGCATACGCTCGACTACGCGTCAACACAGAACCATCGCGTTGACTCTATCGAGGTTTGGAGTGCGCCCCTCGGACCGGACGGGATGAACAAGCAGAATTGACTTGGAAGCCGGGCTTTCGAAGGATGGAAGCCCATGGTGA
>NZ_JAMYQW010000063.1:0-20573 GCF_040321085.1 Mesorhizobium sp. M0522 | reverse complement strand
CGGCGGGCCCCGACGGCCCCTCGCGTCGCCTCCTCCGGGGCGTCGCTGGGGGCGCCTGGCACCCCGCCCCCGACCCCTCCCCCCCCCGGCGACCGCAGCCGCCGTTCGATCTCGGCCGCCGCCGCCTCGGCGACGCCGATGACGGTGGAGGAAGAAGAAGGGTCGCTCGGCACCACCTCGACCAGATCGAGCGCAAAGCGCGATTTCAGCCGTGCCGCAAGGTCGAGGCAATTGGCGATCGGATGGTCGACGCGCACCTTGATCAGCCCTTCGGAGACTGCGAGCGACACCAGCCGCTGCGCCGTCTGCCGCGAGATGCCAAGCGTGGCGGCGATCTGGTCCTGGGTGTTGCCTGCGACATAATAGAGCCAGCCGGCACGCGCCGCGTCGTCCAGCCTGTTGCCGCCGCTGTCCTGCCGCGAATTCAAGTTCCTGCCTCCCAACCCCGCCGAGCATAAGAGGCGGAGCGCAGTAGTTTCGCAGGGAATGAACTTGCGCGCAATTGCCTATTGTAAGAGCAATTGCTTAGTGATGAAACTTGGGTGTTTGGAGCGAAGTGACAGGTCGACCCAGTCTCGTTGCAACAGCAAGGCTGTCGAGGTCGCACCAATCACGGTTCTAAAGCGCGTTGCGTTCGATCGACCTCATGCGACGCGTTTTAGGTTCCTTTTTATGCATGTCGTCATCGCAAAACCGCTGCACACTTTGCGCGACATGCATTAGCGGGGACGCGGCGGTTTATCTCGCGCGCTAAACGCTTTAAGGAATTTTTTGAGAATGGAGCCTTGCATGACGCCGAAAGCGGTTTTCTGGGATATGGACGGCACGCTGGTCGACAGCGAGCCGCTGCACGAGGCGGCGCTGATTGCGGCGCTGCACAGCGTCGGCATCGCGCCGCCGGCCGACCTGCATGAGCGCGTGCTCGGCATCGCCGCATGGCCGGTCTACGAAATGCTGCGCGACGAGTTCGGCCTCGACCTGCCTTTCGACGACTGGATCGTGCGCAAGTACGATCACTATCTGCCGATGGCCGAAACGCTGACGCCACGCACCGGCGCGATCGAGATTTTCAATGAGCTGCTCGCGCTTGGCGTGCCGCAAGCGGTGGTGTCCAACTCCGACAGGCTGATCGTCGATGCCAATCTGCGCGCCGTAGGCCTCGTATATCCCGGCATGAAGACGGTCAGCCGCAACGACGTGCGTGAAGGCAAGCCGCATGCCGAACCTTTCCTGCGCGCCGCCTGGTTGGCCGACGTCGATCCCGCCGAGGCCGTGGCGGTCGACGACAGCGTGACCGGCGCCACGGCGGGGCTGGCAGCTGGAATGAAGACGATTTTCTGGCCAGAGGTGCCCATGGAGGGGCCGCCGGGGGCGATTGTCATCAACAGCGCCGGCGAATTGCGGGCCGAACTCGGGCTTTAAGCCAGGCCCGGCGGGACCGCGCTCAACTCCGGTAGGCAGGCTCCTGCTCGTCGAGGATCGCCTTCAGTTCGGAAAGGTGGCGCTCGGCCTGGCCGGGATAGTCTTCCTGTTCCCTTGCCGCTTTCTCCGCGATCTCATCCGACAGTACCCGCAGCGGCCGGCCGGTCCACAGCGCCTTGATATAGGTTTCGGCGGCGCGCTCGAAATAGAACATGCGGTTGAAGGTGTCGGCGACGCTGTCGCCGATGACCAGCACGCCATGGTTGCCCATCACCATCACCTTGACCTTCGGGTCGACAAGAAGCTGCGAGCAGCGCTCGCCCTCTTCCTCGAAGGCCAGCCCGCCATAATGAGCGTCGACGACATGGCGGTTGAAGAAGATCGCCGAGTTCTGGTCGATCGGCGGCAACGTCGAGTCAGCGAGCGAGGCAAGCACGGTGGCGTGGATCGAGTGGACATGCATGACGCAGCGTGCATGACGCACGTTGCGATGGATGGCACCATGCAGGCCCCACGCCGTCGGGTCGGGCGCATTCGGGCCGACCAGCGTGTCGGGATCATTGGCGTCGATCAGAAGCAGATCGCTCGCCTTGATACGCGAGAAATGCACCTGGTTAGGGTTCATCAGGAATTGCGAGCCATCGTCGTTGACCGCCAGCGAAAAATGATTGGCCACCGCCTCATGCATGTTAAGCCGCGCCGTCCAGCGGAAGGCGCAAGCCAGATCGACGCGCTCCTCATAGAACGGCAGGTTGGTCAGCACTTCCTTCTGCAGGCGCGTGATGCTCATCGTAACCTCCGTGAAAGAAGCAAGGATGCCGCGCGGCTGGAACACGCGCAACCGGTTTCGTTTGGTACAGGCGAGCGCCGTTATGCCGCCGTGCTGGTGGCCGCGCCGACCCGAAGCCCGCCATGCTCGACGATGAAATCGATCACCTCCTGCAGGCCCTTGCCGCGCGACAGGTCGGTGAAGCCAAACGGCCGTTTGCCGCGCATGCGGGCAGCGTCGCGTTCCATGATGTCGAGATTGACGTTCACATAGGGCGCAAGGTCGCTCTTGTTGATGACCAGGAAATCGGACCGGGTGATCGCCGGTCCGCCCTTGCGCGGAATCTCCTCGCCCTGGCAAACCGAGATGACATAGAGCGTCAGGTCGGCAAGGTCCGGCGAGAAGGTGGCGGCGAGGTTGTCGCCGCCCGATTCGATGAAGACGATGTCGAGATCCGGGAATTTTTTGGTCATCTCGGCGATCGCCTGCAGATTGATCGAGGCGTCCTCGCGAATGGCGGTGTGCGGGCAGCCGCCGGTCTCGACGCCGATGATGCGATCCTCGGGCAGCGCCTGAAGCCGGGCCAGCATCATGGCATCTTCCTTGGTGTAGATGTCGTTGGTGACGACGGCGATCGAGAACTCGTCACGCAGCGCCTTGCAGAGCTTTTCGGTGAGCGTCGTCTTGCCGGAGCCGACCGGGCCGCCGATGCCGATGCGAAGAGGACCGTTGGCTTGTGTCATCTAGGGAACTCCGTGATGGCAAGAATGGCGAAGCCGAGCCCGATCAACAGACAGAGCGGCGAATAGTAGCTGACATCAAGCCGCGCGAAAGGCTGTTCGGGCGCCAGCCGGCGCCACCACGGCGTGAAGCCGGCAATGCCGCGCGCCAGGAAGACCAGCGCGATGAGCAGCGCCGTGGCGGCCAGCCCGGCCTTGGGAAAGGGCGTGGCGAACACGCCTTCGAGCGCCATCGGCCACAGCGTCGCCAGGCCGAGGCAGGCGGCAACGGCGAAGCTGGCGAAGGGTGCCGGCATCTCGTCGACGCCGCGAAAGCCGATGACCGCGCGAGCGCAGGAGGCGGCGTCCCTGCCCGGCCAGATGCCGCCAATGCCCCAATAGACATGCAGTGCTGTGATCAACAGCAGGACCAGCGAGAGCGCGAAAGCGAGGACGATCATGAGCGGAACAGCCGCGAATACTGGGCTTCGTGCTTCATCGCCGTGACGTCGGAGATGAAAGCGCAGCCGCCGAGATCATCGAGGGTCGAGCCGGCAGCGCGGTCGGCCGTGGCCAGGGCAAGCGGTTCGAAGGCGGCCAGTAGCGTCATCGCGGCACTCTGGCCAACGATGCCGAGCCGGATCGCGGCCTGGACGAGATTGGAGAAGAAGGCCTGCAGAAAGGCCGCCAGGGCGTCCCGCAGCGCAATGCCGTGATCGCCGGCAACGGCGCCGACGGCAACGCAATAGGCACATTCGGCCGGCAGGCGATCCAGCACCTGGCACGGCCAGGCGAAGGCCGCCTTCAGGAAAGCAGCGCCCTGCAGCATGGTCTCGGCATGGCGCTCGCGCGAGCCTGCCAGAGCTTCGGCAAGGGCGACGATTTCATCGAGATCGCCGGTTTCGCGCCCCCTGCGCCAGCTTTCGGCAAACAGCACCGCATCATTCCAGCCCGAACCCATCTCGACCAGCGTTTCCAGCCACGCGGCGAGCTCTTTGCTGTCGGCAACCAGCCCGGCATGCACGGCTTGCTCGAGACCATGGCTGTAGGAAAAGCCGCCGACCGGGAAGGAAGGCGACAGCCACGCCATCAGCCGCAACAAAGCAATATTGGAAGGCTGGGCAACGTTGGAAGGCTGGTCAGTCATGGTCATGGTCATGCGAATGGCTGTGGGAATGCGATTCGCTATGGGTATGGGAATGCGCTTCGGCGTGGCTGTGCGCATGCGCCTCGGCATGAGCGTGGCCGTGGCCGCCATGCCCGGAATAGGCGCCGCGCACCGGCTTGAACGGCTCGGAGACGTCGCTAACGGTGGCGCCCAATCCCTCCAGCATCGCCTTGATGACATGGTCGCGCAGAATGAGGATGCGCCCAGCTTCGATGGCGGCTGCGAGATGGCGGTTGCCGATGTGCCAGGCAAGCTCTGCCAGATGGACAGGGTCGCTGGCCCGGACGTCGTAGAGCGCCTCCTCGGCCGCGATGATCTCGATGTGGCGGCCATCCTCCAGCACCAGCCGGTCACTATGGTTCAAGGTCACCGGTTCGGGCAGGTCGACCAGCACCTTGTCGCTACGGGCCGTTTCGATGGCGCGACGGCGCAGATGCCGCTCGTCATGGGCAAGCACCGCACTGTCGTATGGCGTGGTGGTTCCGGCTTCGCCCGCGGCCAGGACGGAGACGGCGCGCGGGAATTTGGTGAAGTCGGTGCGAATATCGAGCTTCATGTAAAAACTGCCTCTCCCAAAAAGCCTAGCCTATCGCGTCCGCCGCCCCAATGGGGCTCAGACGATCGTGTCGAAGAGCCGCAGGATGAACGATATCTGATAGACGAGCGCGCCGGCGACAAAGGCGATGTGAAAGCGGCGGTCGCGCAGCAGGATCGCAATGACGCAAAGCGCGACGAAAACCGGCGTGCGGATCAGATATTCGACGCCAAAATGGGCGAAATGCTCCGGCCCTTTCAGCAGCGTATCGATCACGTCGAGCAGATAGGTCGCCGCCAGCAGGCCGAAGAACCAGGCACGGCGCGAATAAAAGAAATCCTCATAGCTGGTGTAGTCCAGCATCGAATCCGGAAACAGCAGTGCGCAGAGCAGGAACAGCGTGACGGCGTAGAAGATGATGAACAGGTATTTGCCGAAGGTCCAATTCTCGATCTGGAACAGGCCGAACTCCCACCACCAGAAATGCACCAGCATTAAAAGCACCGACGCAACCCAGGCGAGGTGCACGGGATAGAGCCGGTATTGGCCGGGATGCTGGACGATGCGGGCGACCCCCGACAGCAGGCGGGTGACGCCGAGGCCGATCACCATGCCCAGGACGATGCGGATATGCGGGAAAATGTCGTGGGCGTAGGGGAGTTGCGGGTCCATAAGCCTGGCGCGGCATGTTCTACATCGGTCGTTCTAACGCCTATGGTTCAGAACAGGAAGTAGCGTTGCGCCATCGGCAGCACGGAAGCCGGCTCGCAGGTCAGGAGTTCGCCGTCGGCGCGGACCTCATAGGTTTCGGGGTCGACCTCGACATGCGGCGTGGCGTCATTGAGCACCATCGAATGCTTGCCGATGCCGCCGCGGGTGTTTTCGACCGCGACCATCTGCTTGTCGACGCCGAGCCTGCCGCGCAGGCCTGCGTCGAGCGCGGCCTTCGAAACGAAGGTCACCGACGAATTGGTCATCGCCTTGCCGTAGGCCCCGAACATCGGCCGGTAATGCATCGGCTGCGGCGTCGGGATCGAGGCGTTGGGATCGCCCATCGGGGCGGCGGCGATCATGCCGCCGATCAGCACCATGTCCGGCTTGACGCCGAAAAAGGCCGGATTCCACAGCACGAGGTCGGCGCGTTTTCCCACCGCCACCGAGCCGATGTCCTTCGACAGGCCATGCGCGATGGCCGGATTGATGGTGTATTTGGCGATGTAGCGGCGGACGCGGAAATTGTCGTTGTCGCCGGTCTCCTGCGGCAGCGAACCGCGCTGGCGCTTCATCTTGTCGGCGGTCTGCCAGCAGCGGATCGCCACTTCGCCGACACGGCCCATGGCCTGGCTGTCCGACGAGATGATCGAGAAGGCGCCGATGTCGTGCAGAATGTCTTCGGCGGCGATGGTTTCCTTGCGGATGCGGCTTTCGGCAAAGGCGATATCTTCGGGGATCGACGGCGACAGATGGTGACAGACCATCAGCATGTCGAGGTGTTCGGCCAGCGTGTTGATCGTGTAGGGGCGTGTCGGGTTGGTCGAGGACGGAATGACGTTAGGCAGGCCGCAGACCTTGATGATATCAGGCGCGTGGCCGCCGCCGGCGCCTTCGGTGTGGAAGGCATGGATGGTGCGGCCCTTGATCGCCGCGACCGTGTTTTCGACGAAGCCGGACTCGTTCAGCGTGTCGGTGTGGATCATCACCTGCACGTCGTAATCGTCGGCGACCGACAGGCAGCAGTCGATTGCAGCCGGCGTCGTGCCCCAGTCCTCGTGCAGCTTCAGCGAGCAGGCGCCGGCGAGCACCATCTCCTCGAGCGCGGCAGGCAGCGACGCGTTGCCCTTGCCCGACAGGCCGATATTCATCGGGAAGGCGTCGAAAGACTGGATCATGCGCGCCAGATGCCACGGCCCAGGCGTGCAGGTGGTGGCCAGCGTGCCGTGCGCCGGGCCGGTGCCGCCGCCGAGCATGGTGGTGATGCCCGACATCAGCGCTTCCTCGATCTGCTGCGGGCAGATGAAATGGATATGCGCGTCGAAGCCGCCGGCGGTCAGGATCTTCCCCTCGCCGGCGATGATCTCGGTGCCGGGACCGATGATGATGGTGACGCCGCCTTGGGTATCCGGATTGCCGGCCTTGCCGATCGCGGCGATACGGCCGTCCCTGAGGCCGATATCTGCCTTGACGATACCGGCGGTGGCATCGACGACCAACGCATTGGTGATGACGGTGTCGACCGCGCCTTGCGCGCGCGACACCTGGCTCTGGCCCATGCCGTCGCGGATGACCTTGCCGCCGCCGAACTTCACCTCCTCGCCGTGAAGAGTGAGATCCCTTTCGACCTCGATGAACAGCTCGGTGTCGGCGAGCCGGACCTTGTCGCCGACGGTCGGGCCGTACATCTGCGCGTAGGCGGCGCGGGTGATTTTAGCCATCAGCAATTGCTCCCGAAATACAGCCCGGAAATACCGCTTGTCGAAGCCGGGCCCCACATTGCCGCCATCCTATGGTCACGCAATGACCCGCTGAGCGACACTTTCCGATCCCATTTAGCGTTTGAGGTGGCCGGGCCACCCCAAAACGACCATTTGCCAATCGATGGAAAGGAACATCCATGCGCAAAACGACCCTTCTGGCAGCCGCCGCCACGCTGGTGCTCGCAACCGCCGCCAGCGCCCAGCAACAGCCTGCGCAGCAGCCCAGTCCGGCGCCGGCTGCGCCTGCTCCTGCCGCGCCCGGGGCGCAGCCGCAGGCGCCCACCATCCAGGCGATCAACGTCGTCGATATCAAGGATCTGCCCGCGGACACTCAAGCCAAGGTCAACGAGGTGATCGCCAAGCGCAGCGATGCCGACCTGCAGAAACTGCGCGGCTCGATCGACGCGACACCGCAGGTCAAATCCGCGCTCGAAGCCAAGGGGCTCACCTCGGCGCAGGTGATCGCCGCCAGCATGAGCACCAATGGCGCGCTGACGCTGATCACCAAGAAAGCGAGCTGACGAGACGAGGCGGCGGGCCGGCGCCCGGCCAGCCCGCCGCATCGCAAAGGGAACCTTCACGGGGGACGTTACGTTTCGGTCCTGTCGCCCTGACACGAGCCTCGAAAAGGACCCTGAGAACGAGCGATGGCGATCACCACCTTCTCCGACACCAGATGGCTGCATGGGATTGCCGCGACCGCGTTTCTGGCAGCCAGCATTCCGCACGCCGCGCTGAACGCGCAGAGCCTCGACAGCGCCGAGACCGTCAACCGGATCGTCGGCTCGGAGGTCGGCCAGGAAGAGACCCAGACAAATGCGGAAGCCGGCAAGGTCAGTTCGGCGATCGACCGCACGCGTGAAAACATCGCCGCCGTGCGCAAGACATCCAAGCTCGACAAGGTCGATATCGTGTTTCTTACCGATGCCGCGCGCACCGAAGGCGGCCCGCCGCCGGCGATCGAAAACAAGGTCAGGCAACATCGGGACGACATCGCCGAGCTGCGCAAGGAGATCGAGGCGAACGCATTGCTGTTCAACGCCATCGATTCGCGGCGAGTGCAAACCGAGGACGTTCTGGCGGTGGAATTCGACGATCCGGGAAAGGTCGTCATCTATGCGGCGGCCAAGCCGCCCGGCTGAGCCGAAACTGCTCGACGCCTTCGATCTCACAGCGCGCCCATGATCTTCTGCTGAAATCCGTAGACCTCGCGCTTGCCGCCGAACGGCACCAGGGTAACGTCGCGCTCTTGGCCGGGCTCGAAGCGCATGGCGGTGCCGGCAGCGATGTCGAGGCGCATGCCGCGGGACTTGTCGCGATCGAATCTCAGTCCCTCATTGGTCTCGAAGAAATGATAATGGCTGCCTACCTGGATCGGCCGGTCGCCGCTGTTGGCTACCTTCAAGGTGACCGTCGCCAGACCCTTGTTCAGTTCGATCTCGCCGCTTGCCGTGATGATTTCGCCGGGGATCATCGCGGCCTCACACGACGCCGAAAGCGAGGCCGGCGCCAATCGCGGCACAAGCGGCGCCAGCGGCGCGGGCAAGCCCGCGGAAGCGCCAGCCGAGGCCGAGACCGGCCGCGATGCCGACGGCGTGGAGCAGTGCCGTGGCAACGGCAAAGCCCGCCATATAGCCGAGTCCGCCGACATTCTCAGGCACCTCGGTGCCATGGGCATAGCCGTGGAACAGCGCGAACAGACCGATGACGGCAACGCCGGCCGAGACGGGAAGATCGACGGCGAGCGCAACCAGCAGCCCGAGCACCACGACGGACGCCAATATAGCAGGCTCGACGAAGACCATCGGCACATGCAGCATGCCGAGCGCGCCGCCGGCCAGCATGACGCTTACGAAGGCCAGCGGCCATGCCCAGATCGCTTTGTCGCCCTTGAGCGCGGCCCATAGCCCGACGGCAATCATCGCCGTCATGTGATCGAGGCCGGAGAGCGGGTGGGAGAAGCCGGCGGTGAAGGACCAAACCGTGCCGACGCCGACATGGGCATAGGCTGGCATTGCTGCCGCCAGCAGCAGGACCGCCGACAGCGTTGAGCGTTTCATCGTAGCGGTGATCATCGGCGTAGCTTCCATCTTCGAGTACCTCTCACGCCGCCTTGCGGGCCGGAGCGCAGCCCTCTGCCTTGAGGACGCGCTTGGTGGAGGCCGGATATTTCTTCAGCAGCGCTGCCGGACGGATCGGGCGGGCCGAGAAGTTGCCGCCGCAATTCGGACAGGCGCCGCCGAGCACGTTTTGTGCGCAGTCGGCGCAAAAGGTGCATTCGAAGGTGCAGATCACCGCGTCCGTCGCATCGGGCGGCAGATCCTTGTCGCAGCACTCGCAGTTGGGACGCAGCTCAAGCATTTTCCTCTCCTTGGCGGTGTTATCTGATCGGCTCGTGCACAGTCACCAGCTTGGTGCCGTCTGGAAACGTCGCCTCGACCTGCACATCGTGGATCATTTCTGCAATGCCTTCCATCACCTGGGCCCGGGTGACGACATGGGCGCCGGCCTCCATCAGCTCGGCGACCGCGCGGCCGTCGCGGGCACCCTCGACGACGAAATCGGTGATCAGCGCGATCGCTTCCGGATGATTGAGCTTGACGCCGCGTTCGAGCCGCTTGCGGGCCACGATCGCCGCCATGGCGATCAGCAGCTTGTCTTTCTCCCTCGGCGTCAGATTCATGCTTTTTCCTGCGGTGGCAAAATCGAAATCAGAGTGACCATAATTTGGGCAGGCCCGCCCGTCCGTTGAGCAATTCGACAAGCGGCACCAGCCGCTTGCGGAGCTGGTAGCCGTCCTCGGCGAACAGCCTCGCAAGAAGCTTGCCAGATTTCCGCACGCTCCAGAAACTGACGCCGCCCTGGCCGCCGACTATGCCCCGGGCCGGCTCGAGCAAAGCCTCTGCCCGTGGCGACACCATCAGCAGCGTCGCCACGGCGACGGCACCGCCGGCCGCTGCGGGACGGCTCAAGGTGGCCGCAACGTCCGGCCCGATGCGGAACTCCTCTGCATGGACCAGCGCCCCGTCCTGGCGGACGCGCCAGCGGTCGTGGAAATGGCCTTGCGAAGCCCGTTCACCCATGGCCAGGCGGCCGAAGACGGTAGCCTCCAGGATCAGCGCCTCGGCTCCGGTGGCAAGCTCCACGTCAAGGCTGCGGGCAAAGGCCGAGCGGTCGAAGACGATGGTTTCCTGTGGCAGCCAGGCAATGTGGCCGTCTTCTCCGACAGTCAGCTGCACCCGCACTTCGGCGCGGTCGGATGCGGCGCGATAGATTTTCTCGCAGGCCTGCGTTGTTATGGTTGCGGAGGCGCCGGCACCGACATCGACCTCCCAGGCGAGACGGTCGCCACCGGTCAGCCCACCGGCGGTGTTGATCAGGACGGCTTCGAGCGGATCGGCCGAGACCGCCGGCATGCGGATCTTGGCCGAACCGTCCTGGTACAGACGCCGAAGACGCGTGCGGCCTCCGTTCCAGTCGCAGCCAAGCCGCGCGACGCCGGCAACACGCTGGGCCGGCGGCACTGAAGTCAAGCTATATGCGATCGTATCCACGACACCAACGTTAAGCACTGCGGCGGCTTTGTCGATATATAGCTTGTTGCTTGACAGCGTTTCGGTTTCTATAGAGGGAGCCACCTTGGTACGGTCACCGGCGCCTGGCGGGGGTAAAAGGCGACGATGACGACGTAATCGAGGACAAAAGGGGCGCTGATCAGTTGGCGTCGGGAAACGACAGAGTTGGGGAAGAAACCGAATGGCTGACCAGCTGGCAAACGATATCATCGCCAAGATCAAGGCTCATGCCGAGCCGGGCGGCGAGGAAATCACCACCAGTACCGAACTGACCGCCCTTGGCATCCATTCGCTGGAACTGACGGAGATCATCTTCGATCTCGAGGAAGAGTATGGCATCGAAATCGAGATGAACACTGTCGATGCCTGGAGCAATCTGAAGAATGTCGGCGACATGGTCGAGGCGGTTCGCGCGCTGATCGCGAAAAAAGCCTGACTGAATGCACAAGCGCGTCGTCATCACGGGCATCGGCGGATTATGCGGGCTCGGCACCAATGCACCGGCAATCTGGAATGAAATGCGCGCCGGCCGTTCGGCAATCGGCGCGATCGACAATCCGCTGCTGCATGATCTGAAGGTCAAGGTCGGCTGCGAAATCAAGGCGCTTCCCGAGCACGGCATCGACCGCAAGCAGGTCGTGTCGATGGACCGCTTCAGCCTTCTGGCGACGATCGCCGCGCGGGAGGCGGCACAGCAGGCGAGATTGAACCCGCACGCGGCCAACACCTACCGGATGGGCACCATCGTCGGCGTCGGCGTCTGCGGCTGGGAGGCAATCGAAGAGAACTATCGCGCCATCCTGCTCGAAGGCAAGAACCGCGCCGGCATCTTCACCGTCCCGAAAGTAATGCCGGGCGCTGCAGCCGGCCATGTCAGCATGAATCTTGGTCTGCGCGGGCCGGTGTTCGGCATCACCTCTGCCTGCTCGTCATCCAACCACGCCATTGCCTCGGCGGTCGATCAGATCAGGCTCGGCCGGGCCGACGTCATGGTCGCCGGCGGCACCGATGCGCCGCTGGTCTGGGGCATCCTCAAGGGCTGGGAGGCCCTGCGGGTACTGTCGCCGGACACCTGCCGGCCGTTTTCGGCCGACCGCCAGGGGCTCGTGCTCGGCGAAGGCGCCGGCATGGTGGTGCTGGAAACATATGAGCATGCCATGGCGCGCGGCGCCGCCATCCTTGCCGAAATCGCCGGCGTCGGCCTTTCCGCCGACGCCTCCGATATCGTCGCGCCAACCATCGAAGGGCCTGAGGCGGCGATGCGCTTCTGCCTCGTCGATGCCGGGCTCAATCCCGAGGACGTCGACTATCTCAACGCGCATGGCACCGGCACCAAGGCCAACGATCAGATCGAGACGGCGGCGATCAAACGCGTGTTCGGCGGCCATGCCTACAAGCTTTCGGTGTCCTCGACCAAATCGATGCACGCCCACTGCCTCGGCGCCTCCGGCGCGCTGGAAATGATCGCCTGCGTGATGGCGATCCGCGAAGGCATCGTGCCGCCGACCGCCAATTATCGGGAAGCCGACGCCGACTGCGATCTCGACATCACGCCGAACGTGGCGCGCGAACGCACCGTGCGCACCGCGATCAGCAACAGCTTCGCCTTCGGCGGCACCAATGCGGTGCTGGCGGTCAAGGCCGTGTGACCGCACCCCTTGCGGGTCCTTCACCGGGGCCGGCGAAACTTTCCATGCGCATATTGATCGCGCCAGGCGTCGCGCCTAATTCTCTGCGACCTGCCATGACCGTGCCGCTCGGCGCGGTCCCCTACCAGGAGTTTCGATGACCGATCTGTCCGCGTTTCCGATTGCCAGGCGCTGGCCGGCGAGCCACCCCGACCGCATCCAGCTTTATTCGTTTCCGACGCCGAACGGGGTGAAGATATCGATCGCGCTGGAGGAACTTGGCCTGCCTTACGAGCCGCATGCCGTCGATCTCGGCAAGAACGAGAGCTGGACCCCGGAATTCCTGTCTTTGAACCCGAACGGCAAGATACCGGCGATGATCGATCCGGACGGCCCGAGCGGCAAGCCGATCGGCTTGTTCGAATCCGGCGCCATCCTGCTTTACCTCAGCGACAAGACCGGCAAGCTGGTGCCGGCAGACGCGACGCTGCGTTATGAGACGATCCAGTGGGTGTTCTTCCAGATGGCTTCGATCGGGCCGATGTTCGGCCAGGTCGGATTCTTCCACAAATTCGCTGGGCGCGAAATCGCCGACAAGCGCCCGCTGGAACGTTATCGCGACGAGTCGCGACGGCTGATCGGCGTCCTCGAAACGAGGCTCAAGGGCCGCAGCTGGATCATGGGCGACGATTACACCATCGCCGATATTTCGATGCTTGGGTGGGTGCGCAATCTGATCGGCTTCTACGAGGCGCGGGAACTCGTCGGTTTCGACGATTTCCCCAGCGTGGGCGCATGGCTGGAGCGTGGCCTCGCCCGGCCGGCGGTGCAGAGGGGCCTCACCATTCCGGCCAGAAGCTGATCTTACATCGATTCCGCTCGGCTATTTTGCCTTGGTCCGGGGTTTTGAGCCGCCCTTGCCGACTACGGAAGCAGCAAGCGACGCCGCACCTTTGGCGGTGGCAAGCACGGCACCGGCGGCGACATTGGCCGTTGCTTTAACAGTGCGCATTGCGCTGCCTGCGATCGATCCTCTGCTGCTTGCCGATCTTTTGGGCTTGGGTGCAGCGGCTTTGGTCGCGGCAGGCATCACCTTTTTCGGCGCCGCCTTGCCAAAGCTGGGCTTTGCCGCATCCTTGGAGCGGGCCGCCGCTGCCGGGCCGGCGCTGGTTTTTGCTCGAGTGGCTTTTGATCGTGTTGCCCTGCCCTTGGCGGGCGCAGGCTTTCTTGCCATGGTTTCCATCGAACGGTTCCCTCATGGGCACAATTGCCGTATCCGGGATAACGGCCTGAAACTGTCAAGGTTCCGGCCGGGCGGTTCCTTGCAAGTCAGGCCAGGTCGCCGACCACCAGGTCGGCGGGCCGCCGACGGGCAAGCACGCGGTCGATGTTCGGCATATCGTTAGAGGCGATCCAGGCGCGCGCATCCTCGTCGGACCGGCCGTGCTCGTGCCATCGCGCCAGCAGTCGGCGCTCGAGCTCGGCGCGCGGCACATCGACGAAGATCGAGAAGTCGAACAGCGGCGCCAGCCGCGTCCAGGGTTCCTCGTCGAGCAGCAGATAATTGCCTTCGACCAGAATGAATTTGGTGTCGGCGGCGACAATCGCAGCGGCGGCGCGCGACAGCTCCATGCTGCGGTCGAAGACCGGGATGGCGATATCCGGCTCGCCGGCGCGGATGCGCTTCAGCAGCGCTTCGAAGCCGGCAAAATCAAAGGTTTCCGGAGCACCTTTTCGCGCGCGAAGGCCGCGTCGATCGAGAACGGCGTCATCGTAATGGAAGCCATCCATCGGCACGACTTCCGCCGTGCCTTCCGGCAGCAGGTCGTGCAAGCCTGCCGACAATGTCGACTTGCCGGCGCCGGGCGGACCGGCAATGGCAACGATGAAGCGCGGCGCCTTGGCGCGCTTGAAAATGGCAGCAGCGATATGGGCGATTTCTGACATTGGCCCCCTTACGGTGGTTCTGGCGCATTTTGGCGGCAGTTTTCGAAAATTTCAAACGCCGGATTGTGCCAAGCCTTCAATCGGGCCTGGATTGACCGGTCCGCAGGAAATCGCTGTCGAAGGCGATGTCGCGCACGGCACCGTCAGCCGCCAGGATGCGCATGCGGCCCGGCGAGGTCGTGACGTCGTGCGGCGGCTCGCCGGATGGCCATGGCAGTGCGCCGATGACATGGCGGAACGAAAAGCGGCGTCCTTCGGAAAGGGCAAAGGCGGTCGCCACGCCTTCATGCTTCAGCCAATTGTCGCCGAGCGATGCGGCGTGGCCGACGGCCGTGCGGCCGTCCTCGATGCCGAGCACGCCGCGGTGGCGGCCGCTCCATGGCGCATAATCGCGCCCGCCATTGCTGACCCACAGCATGGTGACCGGCAGTTCGGCCGGGTTCTTCAGCACCAGCACGAGATCGGCTTCCGCCTGGCGCGCCAGCGCGGTCCAGCCCGGCCCGCCATGATCGGCCTCGACCAGCGTCACGAAGTCCTCACGCAGCTGGTCCATGCGATAGGTGGTCAGGTCAATCGTGCCGCCGTCGGCGGCGGGAAAGCGCGTCAGGTCGGCGCTCCGTGCCGGGTAGGCGAGCAAAGAGCGGCCGCGGGCGGGATTGGGCTCCGGCGCCTCGTTGGGCGTCGCGGCAAAGCGCTTCGGCGAGAAGGCCAGCCTGCCGCCGGCCGTCATTACCGTCATCGGATGGTGGGCGACGGGAATGGCGCCGGCGCCGCCGGAAAAGACGTGCTCCTGATAGAGAAAGGGATGATCGTCGCGCAAGGTCAGGATCTTGTCGACGGTTGCGCCCATGACCGGGCGCTGCAGGCGGAAGACGGCGCGCCAGCCGTCGGCCGTTGCCGCGCTGTCGACGACGTCCCAGCGACTATTTGCCGGCCAGCCATGCAAAGGTGCCGCTTCGACGTCGCTGATCGAGAACGGCGCGCAGAGGAAATCGCCGGACAGGTGGACCGTCCCTTCAGGCAGGTCTTTCGGCAGCATCTCGCGCGGCTCGCCGACCCAGGGTGCGCGATGCAGCGGCTTCAGCCGATGGCCATCGATATCGACCGCCATGTCGGCGAGATGGCCGACGGCAAGATCGACCGATACCGAAATGCCCTTTGCCGTGATCGTGACCGCATCCATGTGCACCTACCGATTCTGCCGGCGCCAGCAAAGCCCACTCGCCGCCGGTTGCGCAAGCGCGGTGGCCGGCAATTCACATCAGGCGGCGCCACGTCGGCCTGTGGACAGGGCACCGTTCGAGGGCCAGACCGATATTAACCAAATGGACTGTGCCTTTGCGTTAAGATAGCTTCGCCTCGTCTCAGAAACTGCCTGCCTTCGGAACTGACTTGTCCGCCTTCCGGTTCTTTTCGTCCATCCACAAATGCGTCGCTGTGCTGGCGCTGCTGTTGTTTGCTGCCGGCTGCACGACTGTCACGCCGCCCGACAGCGTGCTGGCGGTACCGGCGCCGCCGCAGAAATATGCCGCCATGGTCATCGATGCCGGCACCGGCAAGACGCTGTTTGAGGTCAATTCGACGGCGCCGCGTTATCCGGCGTCACTGACCAAGATGATGACGCTCTACCTCCTGTTCGAGGCGCTGGACCAGGGCCGCATCAGCAAGGAGACGCAAATCCCGGTGTCGGACAACGCCGCCCGGCAGCCGCCGACCAAGCTGCGGTTCAGGCGCGGCGAGACCATCGACGTCGATTCGGCGATCCGCGCCGTCGTCGTCAAATCGGCCAATGACGTGGCGGTCGCCGTTGCCGAATATCTCGGCGGCAGCGAAGAGGCGTTCGCCGGCATGATGACCGCCAAGGCGCGTCAGATCGGCATGAGCAGCACCGTTTTCCGCAACGCCTCGGGCCTGCCGGACGGCGACCAGCACACCAGCGCGCGCGACATGGCGGTGCTCGGCATGGCGCTGCACGCCCGCTTCCCGCAGCATTTCCACTATTTCTCTGAAAGCGACTTCATGTTCCGCGGCAGGCTGGTGCGCGGCCACAACGACATGCTTGGCCGGGTGCGCGGGGTCGACGGCATCAAGACCGGCTACATCAGGGCTTCGGGCTTCAACATCGTCACCTCCTATGATGCGGACGGGCACAGGCTGATCATCGTGGTGATGGGCGCCGACAGCGCGCGCCAGCGCAACGACCACGTCGAGGCGCTGATCCAGCGCAGCCTGTTGCCGACCTCCGAGGCAAAGACGCGACTGCTGTATGCCGAGGAGCAGTGACAGTTGAAGTCCGAGTGTTGACCGCGTGCGGGTTCAGGCGACAAACGCAGAGCCGCCGTTTTGCGCGACACTGCTGAGATACTTTGCCGGCGGCTTGCCAAGCGCTTTCTTGAACATGGTGATGAAGGCGGTGACCGATTCGTAACCGAGATCGGCCGAAACCTGCTGCACGCTGGCGCCGGAGGCCAGCTCGCGCATCGCGACGATCAGGTGCAGTTGCTGGCGCCAGCGCCCGAAGGTCAGCCCTGTCTCTTTCACCACGAGACGTGCGAGACTGCTCTCGCTGAGCGCGACGCGACTGGCCCATTCCGCCAGGGTGCTGCGATCGGCAGGATCTTGCGCCAACGCCGCCGCGATGCGCCTCAAGCGCGGCTCGGACGAGATCGGCAAATGCAGCTGCTGGACAGGCATGCGCGGCAATTCGGATAGCAGTACGCTGGTCAGGAGCTCGCCCCTCGCGTCATCGTCCTCAACGCGATCCGTCAGCTCTATGATGAGCTCGCGCAGCAACGGCGTGATCGAAAGCGTGCAGCACCGGTCCGGCAGGTCGGTAGCTCCCGGTTCGATATAGACGAAGAAAATCCGGGCGTTGGCGGTCGCGATATTGCTGTGCTCCATGTCGCCGGGAATCCACACCGCGCAATGCGGCGGCACCATCCACAGGCCGCTGGGGACGCGACATGTGACGCCGCCGCCCAGCGCGAAGACGAGTTGCCCCTTGCGGTGGCGATGGTCCGGCACCTCCGCCCCGGTTTCGGTAACGTCAACGCGCACGGCGATTGCCGGGGCGAGGACATCATCCGGATCGAACGGCCAGGGGTAGCGGAGAGGCTGTCTCATATTGACTGATTTTAGCGATCGACTGCCAAGACATCTAAATTACTCAAACAGGAAAGTCGATAGTTTAGGGATGAGTACCTCAGAAGCCGACAGGCGGGCTTCCATTTAGTCATGCCCTGCTTGCGTTCTGAACGTCGGACCAACAAGCCCGGCGCACGAAACAGGCTGGCGTCCGCCACGCAGCAAGAAGGGACGATACCAATGCTCGCCTTGGTCACATCTTCCGACAGCGCCACCGGGTTGCGGCTCGCCGAGCTTGGTGAGCCCGAGCCCGCCCCGCATGAGGCGCTGGTCTCGGTCCGGGCAGTCTCGCTGAACCGCGGCGAACTGCGCCTGCTCAACATCCGTCCGAACGGCTGGGTGCCTGGCCAGGACGTCGCCGGAATTGTCGAGCGCACCGCGGCCGACGGCTCCGGGCCGGCCGTCGGCGCCCGGGTTGCGGCTCTGGTCGACGAGGCCGGGTGGGCCGAACGGGTCGCCGTTCCGACCGACCACCTCGCCGTCCTGCCGGACGACGTCAGCTTCGTCTCCGCCGCCACTGTTCCGGTCGCGGGCACGACCGCGCTGCGGACCCTGCGCCTCGGCGGCGACCTGGCCGGCCAGCGGGTCCTGATTACCGGCGCAAGCGGCGCGGTCGGCCGTTTCCAGATCCAGATCGCCCGCCAGCAGGGCGCGTCGGTGGTGGCGGTCGCCGCTGAACGGCATGCCGACGATCTCCGCGGCCTCGGAGCCGAGCGGGTCGTCGAAACGATCGAGCTGGCCGAAGGACTGTTCTCGCTGATTACCGAATCGGTGGGCGGCGATAGCCTCGCCCACGCGATCGAACGGATCGCGCCCGGCGGCACCGTCGTCATGTTCGGCTCGAGCAGCGGCGAACTCACGCCCATCGGCTTCCGCCAGTTCGTTCCGGGGCACGAAGGTGCGCGGCTGCAGACCTTCGCCTACTACGCTTCCGGTCCGGAGGTTGGCGCCGACATCGCCTCGCTGCTCGCGCCGATCGCAGCCGGCCGGCTCGAAACGCGCGTAGTCCTCACCGTGCCGTGGCGGGACGTCGGCCAAGCCCTCGACGCGCTGCGGCAGCGCAGCATCAGCGGCAAGGCAGTGCTTACCGTGACAGAATGAGCAGGCGGTGGCGCCGGACGGGACGGTGTCTGTCTCCCCCGGGCTGCTACCGCAACTTGAGCCCGCTGGCGATTGCCCGTTGAAGCCGGCGCCTGCTTCCGCTAAGAAGCCGTGGCTGGCCGGTTTACCGGCTGGTTCGTTTTTGGGATCACCGATCCTGAAGGCACCCGTAGCTCAGCTGGATAGAGCGCTGCCCTCCGAAGGCAGAGGTCACAGGTTCGAATCCTGTCGGGTGCGCCAGTTTCTCCCTGTCCAACCCGGAGACATAGGTAACAGATTGTACTTAAGACATGGGTGACAACCTCGTGCCGAACGGGTTGTCGATGGTCTGCAAGGTCCTCTGTTCCAAGTCGATATAACCGAGATCGTAATGCATGAAGCTGACGAGCCAAATGCCGTCGTCGATCTCCTTGATTCCCAGCCTCTGACCGGCGAGCACGGTCGAGACGTTGATCTTCTTCCTGTGCATGCAGATGCGGCCGCAAGCGGTAACCAGGATGTCGCGGTCGTGGAAGGGGTATTCCAGTTCCGGCAGGCCCTCATAGGCTCTTAAGGACGGCGTGTAGAGCTCGGCCGGGGTGCGCATGGCGAGCGCCTCGTGTGGCCTTTCCTCGTTGAATTCGCTGATGAAAGCGTCGAACCTCGCCTGCTGCTGGAGAATGTTCATGCCGGGCGGCCTGGTCGTCTCTTTCTTTAAGGTCAGATGCATGCGCTCGTGGCGGCCGTTCTGTTGCGGGTTGCCCGGCTGGATGCGCTCGATGACGATGCCGAGCCTGAGCCAGAACACCGACAGGCGCGAGAGATTGTAGAGGCCGTTAGGCGAAGCGAAGGGGAGCCCGTTGTCGGAGCGGATGGCGGCGGGCAGGCCGCGCTCCCTGAACAGCCGCACGAAGGCCTCGATGACCGGCGTCTCCTTTGTCGATTCGAGCGCTTCGCAGGCGAGCACATAGCGCGAGGTCTGGTCGGTGACCGTCAGGGGGTAACAGTAGCTACCGTTGCCGAGCCTGAACTCCCCCTTGAAGTCGGTGCACCACAGATCGTTAGGGGCGGCGGCTTGCGACAGCGGCGTGCCCACGGCCTTGTTCGCCGGGTTCCTTTTGCGGGCCTGGCTCACAAGGCCGTGACGGTCGAGCACGGCATGCACGGTGCTTTTGGCCGGATACGTACATCACCGGCGAGCTTCCTGACCAGCAACTCCCTGATCTTGCGAGCGCCCCAATGCGGCTTCTCGCGCTTGGTCTCGACGATCAGCCGCTCGATCTGCTCGGGCAACTGGTTGCCGTACGCCTAGCGCCGGCAAGGGGCCGCTCCTCTCAGAAGCCTATGCCCTATGGCAAAAGGGCAGCCCTGCTCTGGGCGGAAAGCAATCCTCCCCCCACACGCTGCGCGAGGCGGAGAGGGCCGTGCGCTACTTCACCCAATGGCATGGCGACCTGAGGCTCGGGGACACCACGAAGGAGAAGGCCCGAGAGGCCTGCCGGTGGCGGCGGTGATGCTGCTTTCTGGTTTCCCCTGATCGCCCTCCTCTCGGGGGCTCGGCTTAACGAGATCGCTCAGCTTCGCATTAAGGACCTCAGGCAGGACCCGGGGCGCGGGACGCGGGGGGCCTTGAAGAGACACATGACGCTCTTACGGGCCACGTCGGCGGGGGCGGGATTGGCCGAGGCTGCGGGGGCGGCTTCGGGCTCAAGGCGCTGGCCGATGCGATGCGCAGCATCACGGCCCCAAAGGCAGTCCGAGCCGTGCCGCAGTGGTCCCCGCGAGGCCGTGCAAGACGGCAGCACAGAGCTTCCGATAAGTGAGACGGGAGAAAGGGGCCGAACCCCTTCAGACTTCCTCCCCCCGCCCCTGTCCCTTAAGGCGACTTCGGGTGAGCCTTACTGCCGGCGAAACGGAGGCAGCGCCGTCATGAACACGTGGCCGTGCGTGATGTCGAAGAGGCGGAAGCTCCCCCGCACGAGGGCTTGGTAGTCCGTCCGGCTGAGCGAGGTTGATAGCCCCCACTTCAGTACGCCTCCGGCGAGGGCCGCCTTGCGGGAGCATGGCCCGGTAGCGAAGCTGCGCTCTTAAGGTCGTCCTTTCGAGCGTAGT
>NZ_JAMYQW010000062.1:0-20991 GCF_040321085.1 Mesorhizobium sp. M0522 | reverse complement strand
GATTAAAGCCTCACCGACGCTGCCAACGAAGCTCACGCCTCAAACCCCGCGCCCCTCCCGCGAGCGGGTTCGTTCCCTGGCGCAACTACGCCCTCAAGCGCGGTCGCCGGTGATGTCCGCTGTAAGGCGGTGGCACAACTAACTTTAACGGCCGACATTAGGCGCAAAGCGGCCATTTAGGCCCGGGCGGACGTCAGTCGCCTTTGGATCATGGGCGTGAATTCGCGGGGCGGACGAGCGGCCGCTTAAGATCAAAACTCGGTCGCTCGAGGTAATTGGGTTTTGACCTCAGCGATACTCGAAGATCGACCGGAAAATCCCGGGCGCTATCACCGATAGCGGATTGACCTCCAGGTTCGGCTTGTTGGCGTTGCCCTTGAGCCTGTAGGTGACGCCGATCAGGCCGCGGTCGCGGCCGTTGCCGAGCAGTGCGCCGATCAGCGGCAGTTCGCCGAAGATGCGGTTTACGCCGTAGGCCGGCATGAACGTGCCGGTCATGTCCATATTGTTGTTCTGGTCGTAGAGCGTGCCCTGGAAGGTGGTGCCGATGCGCGAGCCGCGCAGCACGCCGTTGCGCAGCTTCAGATAGCCGCTGCCCTTGTCGATTTCGCTGAAACCGCGCTCGAACTTCACCCTCGACGTGTCGAGATTGCCTTTGACCGCTTCGTTGAGGCTGCGGTTGTCGCCGGCCGGCGTCGTCGACACGATCGAGGCGAGCTTCGGCTCATTGACGATAAAGAAGTTCTTGGCGTCGACCTGGCCTTTCATCGGCCCGTCGCCGGCCCCGGTCAGCGCCAGCGTTATCGAGCCGCCTTCCATATGCTCGTAGATATTGAGGAAGCGCAGTATGGCGCCGGCGTCGGCCGACTTCATGTTGAGCGTGCGCAGGCCGCCGCCGGTCGTGTTGCTGATGGTGATGGCGGCTCCCGAACTTGCCGTGGCGCTCACCTTGAGCCCGTTCACCCGGGAGCCGGCGGCGCTGTAGTCGAGCTTCAAATTCGACAGCACCTCGTCGTGGAAGCCGGTCAGGGAACTGACGTCGGCGCTGACCGAGATCGCATCGACGCCAGTGGTCTTGGTGGCGGTGTCGACGTCGGACGTGAATTGCTTGATCAGCGAGCGTGCGTCCAGCGCGCTGCCGCTGACCTCGACCGCATAGGCCTTGCCCGACCGCTTCACCGAGACGGCGACGTCGTCGCCCCTGTTCAACGTGACCTTGCTGAACCGGGCCGAGGACAAGGCGCCGTTGACCAGCACGGCGCTGCCGTCGATGGAGAAGCTCTTGCCGTCGAGTTCGAAATTGGACAACGTCGTGGTGTCGCCGGTCTTCGCCATGGCGAAGACGACCTTGGCGGGAATGCCGGGGCCCTTGCTCCAGCCGGCCCAGGGAATGCCCAGCCTGGCATTGGTCAGGTCGGCCGACACGTTCTGGTTGCCGGTGCCACTCTTGTCGATCGCCACCTTGATGGTTCCGGAAAGCAGCGTCGACAGGCCAGGCATGGCGGTGGCGCGCGTCTTGTCGTCGAGCACCAGCGCCACTTTACGACTGCGCGGCGGGCCGCCATCCCTGAGCGGCTCGATCAGGTCGAGCTCGGCCGGAATGCCGTTGAGCAGCGCCTTCGCCGAGATCACCGCCCGGTCGGGCGCGACGGTGATCGAGCCATCGGCATGGCTGACCGTCTGGCCCTCGAACGGCTTGCCCAGCGACAGGTCCTTGTAGTCGAGCGCCACCAGCCAATCGAGTTTGGAAGAGTCGACACCGGACTGCAGGGGAATATCGGCCTTGACGTGGCCGGTCACCGTGCCGGACAGGTCGTCCGGCAGCAGGCCAACATGGCGCATGGCGTTGATCGGGTCAAAGGATGCCAGCTCGGCGATTGCCGGCGCCTCGCCGGCGACATCGATGTCGAGCGCGCCGATCACCGGCGGATGGTTCGCCGCCTTGACGGTGAGCGTGCCGTTGCTCGCCGCCACCGTGCGGCCGCTCGGCATATAGACGCTGCCCGACGACAGCGCGACGTCGACGTCATTGCCGTGGAAGCCGACGACGCCAACGGCATCGCGGATCGGCGGAATGCGGCCGGCCGTGTCGAAGCGCGATCCTTCGACCTGGAATCGGCCGAACACTTCATCGGCGGAAAGCGGCACGCCGTTGCCGAGCCGTCCGGGCACGACCTGGAACTGCAGGCTGCCATCGACGACGCGGCCGCCGAACAGGTTCTTAAGCACCCACAGCCTGGCATTGCGCGCCGAAAACCATGGCCATAATTGCTTGACGTGCGAGACCGGCATGTCGTGGACATTGAGCGCCACCGATATGCCCGGCGCCTGGTTGGCGACGAATGAAACCGAAGCCGTGCCCAGCACTTCGCTGCCCGGTCCGGACCGGACGCCGATCTGCTCGGCGACCAGCTTTTGGCTCGTCGGCTGGTAGACGCCGGCGATACGGGCAATGAAGCTGAGTGCCGGCTCCGGCGAATCGGAAGGCGCCAGGGTCGAACCGTCGCTGGTCAGGTCGTAACGATAGGATGGCTCCTCGCCCGCTGCGCCGGTAGCCGGCTTCGGCCCGATCGAACCGGCGAAATCGAAGGTCGAGCGGCCGGTTTTCACCAGCAAACTGTCGACCTGGATTTTGTTCGACCCGGCGACGAGTGTTGCATCGAGATCGATGTCGGCCGGAAGCAGGCCGCGCGAACCGAGATCGAGCACCGATCCGGTCAGTGACAGGGCAGCGGTCAGCCGCGAACCGTTGTCGCCGGTCCCTTCCGACCCCGCCAGCTTCAAGGCGATCGCACCCAATTTGCCACCTGCCGCAGTGTCGGCATCCGCTGCCTGGATGCTGGCGTCCAGCGTGGTGATGCGTCGCGTCGCCGGATCGCGGGTGGCGGAAGCGGCGATGGTAAGCGCCCTGCCGTCGACATCCGCGTCGGATGAAAACTCCATGCTTCCCGGTCCCGACTGCGAGACGGAGGCCTCGGCGATGGTGACCGACTTGACGGATCCGGTCTCGGGCAGTGCCAGTTCGACGTTGCGCAGATCGATCTGGCGCATCGAATCCTCGCGCACCGCGTCGAGCGCGCGGTTGAGGTTGGCGAAGACGGCGGCGGAAAGTTTTTCCGGATCGATGAGGCCGTCCTGGTTGCGCAGCTCGGCCGTCCAGTCGCCGCCGGACGGCATTGCCGCCATGACGATGTGCGCGTCGGAAATCCGGGCGCTGGTCAGCCGTACCTCGCCCGAAAGCAACGGGATCAGCCGGATGCCGAAGCGGACCCGGCCTGCATCGGCCATTGGTTTTCCGTCGGCGGTCTTGAGGCTGACGTCGCTGACCTGCAGCGCAATGAAGCTCGACCCGTCAAGCGTCAGCCGTGCCGGCCCGACGGCAACGTCGACATCGAAGCCGGCCAATTTCTCGATTGCCGTTTCGGCTTCCGCGCGAAGCCGCTCCGAGCCGAAGCCGGACACGCCGATCGCATAGACGCCGGCGGCAGCCAGCAACACAAGGGCGACAAGGCCGGCAAACAGCCGCGCCATCATACGGACGCCGCGACCGATCGACGCCTGGCCGAGCGGCGGGACGCGGCACGCGGACGGAAAGGTTCCCAGGTCGGTGATCTCGTCACGCCTGAACCTGATCTTCTCGTGCTGCGGTAGCTCCTGATCCACGCAATCTTCCGTTGAAACGAATTCGATCGTGGACGAATCCCCGCTCGACATTATATCGATGCAGCCTGGCGCGTAACCTCAAACAAGGGCATCGATATGGCTGACCTCGACGTGGGCGATGTTGCGCCGCAGTTCGATCTTCCGCGCGACGGCGGCGGTTCACTCAGCCTCGCCGCATTGCTGGGAAAACCCATCGTACTCTATTTCTACCCACAGGACGACACCACAGGCTGCACCAACGAGGCGATCGGCTTTTCGCAGTTGAAGCCGGAGTTCGAAAAGGCCGGCGCTGTCGTCATCGGGCTCTCGCCGGACAGCGTCAAGAAACACGACAAATTCAAGGCGAAATACGATCTGAGCGTCGACCTTGTCGCCGACGAAGAGCGCAAAGTGATCGAGGCTTACCATTTGTGGGTAGAAAAGAAGCTCTACGGCCGCACCTATATGGGCGTCGAGCGGGCGACGTTCCTAATTGGCCGGGACGGACGCATCGCCAGGATCTGGCGCAACGTCCGCGTCAAGGGGCACGCCGAAGAAGTGCTGGAGGCGGTTCACGCCCTTTGAGAGCTGCGCCAGGCCGCTGCAATTCGATACCCGTTTTGCCCGAAGACCTTTGCCTGTCGTTCGATCCGGCAAAACTTTGTTAACCCTAATAATGTGTAATCAGGCTCGTCGTTGGTGTCGTAACGAAAGCTTGGTCCCGTGAACGTAGCCAGTCAGTCAGCGGTCTTCGGCAGACGCAAAGAGCCCCACACGGTCATCATCGCCCGGGGCGACCAGATAAGGCATTTCACCATACGCCCGTGGCTTGCGGCATTTTGCGGCTCGGCGCTGGCGGCGATCGTCATTGGCTACCTGCTGGCGACCTCCTATCTGGTGCTGCGCGACGATCTGATCGGTGCCACGACGGCGCGGCAGGCGCGCATGCAGCAGGCCTACGAAGACCGCATCTCGGCACTGCGCAGCCAGGTCGACCGCATCACCAGCCGCCAGCTACTCGATCAGCAACTGATGGAAACCAAGGTCAGCGAGCTGCTGGAACGGCAGAGCCAGCTCAGCCTGCGTCACGGCCGCCTCGGCCCGATCCTCGAACGAGCCGAAAACGAGGTCGCAACGCCGCCCGTGCCGGCGGCAAAGCCGGACGAACATGCCGACGCGACCGGGAGTATCCAGCCGACGGCGTATACTGTCGCCAGCCTTGCCGCTCCTGTGGGCGTTGACGACACCAGGCCGTTCTCGCTGTGGTCGACCCGCGCCGATCCGCTGCCGAGCGAAAGCGCGGCCGACCGGGCAGACAAGCTCTTCGTTTCGATCAACAACTCGCTGAAGGCCATCGAGAGCCAGCAGCTCACCCGCATCGCTACACTTGCCGACAATGCCTACAAAAGCGCCGACGCGATCTCGCAGGCGCTCGAGGCCGCCGGCCTGCCCGTCGATAGCGAATTCGAAAAGAGCGACGTTGGCGGCCCGCTGATACCACTCGACAGCTCGTTGGTCTTCGACAGCAAGGTCAAGGAGTTGGACGAGGCTCTTGACGCGCTGGATCATCTTAAAAAGGAAGCGCGCCGGCTGCCGCTCGCCAACCCCGCCCCCGGCCGCAGCGTTACCAGCCCATTCGGCGTGCGCACCGACCCCATCCTCGGCACGGCCGCCTTGCATTCCGGCATGGATTTCAGGGCGCCGGTCGGTATGCCAGCCAAGGTCACGGCAGCCGGCGTTGTCGTCAAGGCCGGCTGGAACGGCGGCTACGGCCGCATGATCGAGGTCGACCACGGCAACGGTTTTGTAACGCGTTACGGGCATCTCAGCGAAATCGACGTCGCCGTCGGACAGAAGCTCGATGCCGGAGACATCATCGGCAAGACCGGCAACAGCGGCCGCTCAACCGGCCCGCATCTGCATTACGAGGTCCGCCACAACGGCGAGGCAATCGATCCGCTGCGGTTTTTGACCGTCGGCAAGAAGGTCGAGCGGTATCTGTAGAGCCGGCGATTCATTCGGCGTGAAGCCTAGCGCGCGGCCAACCGCCCGCCACGCAATATCAAAGATAGATCGCTTTCAGCCCTCAGCAGCAGCCATGAACGCGCCGAGCCGCCGGTTGAACGGCTCACCGGTCTGCTGAACGCTGTGCCCCGCGCCGGCGATCACGGCACGATCGGCACCAAGCACGTTTTCGAGCACGTCGCAGACGGCGTCGAATGCTGCGCTGTGCCCGCCGGATACCACCAGTTTCGGGAACGGCGCATCGGCAAGTTGCCGAAGCGGAATTTCGGCCTCCCATGGCCCGCGTTCGACGACGAGCATGGCCGCGCCTTGCGCGAGCGGGAGCGGCAGCGGGTCTGGCAATTGTATCGCCGAGCCGACCAGATGGAGGAACTGGCGCAAGAAAAGCGCGGGATCGTCGCGGGGTCCGCTTTGCCAGTGGGTCTTCAGGCGCGTCACGAGTTCATTCACGGCAACATCCCCGCGCGCAAGGTCAAAGGCCGGCGGCTCGATCACCGTGAGCGAACGGATCGCTCGCGGGCGCATCGCTGCTGCAAGAAGAGAGATGACGCCGCCATAGGAATGCCCGACCAGATGGACGCGGCTTTCGTCCCAGAGGTCATGCGTCCGATCGAGGAATCCGGCGACCAGTCCGGCGTCGACGACGAAATCCTCGCGTTCGGCAGGGGAACTTGATCCGTATCCGGGCCGGTCGATCACAACCAGCTTCCAGCGCTCCGCAAGCGGTTGCTGGGCGGACCATGTCATCATGCCGTTCGTGACGCTGCCGTGGACGAACAGAACCGGCGGCCCGTCGCCCCGCACCTCATAGCCGAGATCAATCCCGTCGAGGGTCAGCTTCGGCATCGCATCTCCTCCCGCAGACCGGCGAGAGGAAGTATGCTCCCTGCAACGGAAAGGCGCAACGAACTCCGATCCCTGGCCGGCTCACAGCCGGGTTCCGAATGGGCTTCAGGGCGCTGATCGGATTGCCGGCCAAGGTCATGCCTGGCTCCCGTCCAGCCGGTGGCGCTTCATACTGGAAAATTGCCAGAGTTGGCCCATCCGCCAGCGGGCGCGAATTCGCCGGCGTTAGAAGGACCTTGGCCACAGGCGAATTATTTTTGAATTCCATTTGACTGAATAAATATTCGGTGCGAACCTCTGCTCTCTCTCGAGGGCACAAGGCATGGCACTGCGGGGAACCAATCAGGAGTTCGGGCGGCCGTATAACCGGCGCATCGTGCTCGAATCCATCCGCCTTCACGGACCGATCGCCCGCGGCGACATTGCCAGGCGGGTCGGGCTCACCGTGCAGACGGTGTCTACCATCGTTCGCGAGCTGGAAGAGCACGGTTACGTGTTGTCGCTGCGCGAAGAGCCCAAGGGGCGCGGCCTGCCACCGGCAACGCTGCGCATCAATCCGGAAGGCGGCTATGCCGTCGGCATCCACGTCACCCCGCTGGGCATCAATGCCGCCCTGATCAACCTAAGCGGCGATGTTATCGAGAGCACCTACCGCGAAGCCCCAAATGCAACGCCCGACCACGCTTTCGAGCTGATCGGCGCCATGGTGCTCGAATTGACGGCATTGCGGCCCGGTGGCCGCGTTCTCGGCATTGGCATGGCGCTGCCCGGACCGTTCGGCGTGGAGTCCATGAGCTTTGTCGGGCCGACCACCATGACCGGCTGGAAGGATGTGGCGCTGCGCGAGCGGCTGGCCGCCTCGACCGGACTGCCGGCCTTTTTCGAAACCGATATGGCGGCGGCTGCTATCGGCGAGCGCCTCTACGGCCTCGGAACGGCATATTCCGAGTATTACTATCTTTATTTCGGCGTCGGTCTCGGCGGCGTCATGGTGCATGACGGGGCGGCATTGCGCGGCGCCTGGGGAAACGCCGGTGAAATCGGCCACATTCCCGCGGTGCCGGGCGGCGAGCCCTGCCCGTGCGGCAATCGCGGCTGCCTCGAACGGTATCTCTCGCTCGAGGCGCTGCGGCGCCGCAACATCGCCGACGCCGAGTGGGTGAGCGAGATTGCGCCGATCTTCCGCAACGCCGTCACCATCATCGAAAACTTGTTCGATCCCGAAACCATCATCCTCGGCGGGCTTGCCTCCACCGACCTGCTCGAAAGGCTTGCCGGCGCGGCCGCGCACCTGCCCAATTCGGTCTCGGCGCGAAGCGACCGCGCGACCCCCCGCGTCCGCGTCGCGCGCGGCGGCCAGCATGCGGTGTTGCGCGGCGCCGCCGCGCTTGCCGTCTCAGGAGTGCTTTCGCCACGCTTCGGCCAGATCTTCACCGCCGAGCGCGAACGCGGACGAGATCTCTTGCATAACAAGGGGATCGCAGCATGAGCGAACCGCTGCTGGTGCTCGACAACGTAGCCAAGAATTACGGCGCCATCGAAGCGCTGAAAGGCATCAGCTTTTCGATCGACAAGGGCGAAGTGGTGGCGCTTCTGGGCGACAACGGCGCCGGCAAATCGACGCTGGTCAAGATCATTGCCGGCGGCCTGGAGCCGACCTCCGGCCGCATGCTGTTCGAAGGCAAGGAATTCCTCGCCAAGTCCCCCGCCGAGGCCAAGGCCGCGGGGATCGAGACGGTCTACCAGGACCTGTCGCTCTGCACCAATGTCGACGTGGTCGCCAATTTCTTCATGGGCCGCGAGATCACCAGGAAGGTTCTCGGCATTCCGGTGCTCGACGAGCGCGCTATGGAGCAGGTGGTGCAAAAGGCGCTGGCCAGCGCCGGCACCCGCATTCCCTCGCTTCGCACCAATGTCGAGCACCTCTCCGGCGGTCAGCGGCAGGCCATCGAGCTCAACCGATTCGTGCATTTTGGCGGCAAGCTGGTGCTTCTCGACGAGCCGTTCGCAGCGCTTGGCGTCCAACAGACGCGGCGCGGCCTCGACATGATCCGCCAGGTGGCGAGCCAGGGGATCGGTGTCGTCATCATCACCCATATCATGCAACAGGCCTTCCAGGTCGCCGACCGGATCGTGGTGATCCGGCAAGGCGTCGTGGCGGGCGACGTCGCACGCAACAAAACAAGTCCCGACGCGGTGATCAACATGATCACCGGAGAGACGCTCGCCGGTGCCGGACCGGCGAGCTGAGGGACAAATGAGGGGTCCGGCGCAAGAGGAGCGAACGACATGAAGAAAATACTTCTTTCCGTCTTCGGTATCCTGGCACTGGCCTTTGCCACGCTCACGCCGGCATTCGCCCAGTCCAAGGGCACCGTCTACTACATGGTGCCGACATTGCTCGATGAGTTCCAGACCGGCTCGGTGAGCGCGCTGGAATTGTTCCTGAAGCAGGTCGGCTACGAGATGAAGACGTTGAACGCCGACAACAAGACCGACGCTCAGCAATCGCAGATGAACGACGTCATCGCGCTGAAGCCGGCGGCGATCATTCTTGCCGCCGTCGATTTCAATGCGCTGAAACCGTCGATCGAGGCCGCCCGTGCCGCCGGCATCCCGGTGGTCGAGTTCGACCGCCAGATCACCTCGACCCCGTCCGACTTCACCTCGGTGGCCGGAACCGTCGAGATCGGCTACGTCGCCGCCGATCAGGCGCAAAAGCTCCTGACCGCGAAAAACGGCTCGGTGAAGGGCAAGATCCTGCAGGTGCTCGGCGATCCGGGCGATCCCTACACGCTCGACATCCAGAAGGGTTTCGAGGAGAAGATGAAGGCGTTCCCGGACGTCAAAATCATCTCGCTGCCGGCCATGCAATGGGCGGCGGATGCGGCCGGGACCATCGTGAACGACCAGCTGCTCGCCAACCCCGACATCGACCTGATCTTCAGCCACGCCGCGCATCTTTCGGTCGCTGCCGTCGCCTCGCTCGAGGCCGCCGGCAAGAAACCGGGCGACGTCATGCTGATGAGCTCGAACGGCGCTCCGGTCGGCCTCGACCTGATCCGCAAGGGCTGGCTCAACGTGGAAGTCGAGCAGCCGCTCTACGCCCAGGCCGCGGCGGTCGCGATGTTCATGGACAAGGTGGTCAACAAGCAGGAGATCAAGCCCGGCGAATATGATGTGCTTGGCCTGAACTCGACCCTGACCAAAGAAGCGTGGGGGCCGAACATCAAGATCCCCGGCGCTGCGATCACCAAGGAAAATGTCGATAACCCTGCCTTCTGGGGCAACATGAAGCCGCCGACCGAAACCATAAAGCCGGTCGAATAGCAAACTCGCCAGAAGCTCCGGGCCATTGCCGGCCCGGAGCCCAGCCCTGCAGCCCCGGTGCGTTCAAACGGACGCGCACGGGTATGCTGCAGCAATTTTCAACCGCGCCTGATAGTCCGAAAACCGAGTGGTTTTTCGGGGTCGGCGCCAACCGGATCCTGAGATGAACCCCCGCACGCGCCAAACCCTCGAGTTCATCCTCGACAATCTTGTCTGGTTCATGCTGGTCTTCGTGCTGGTGGTCTTTTCCATCCTCATCCCGAACTATTTTCAGCTCGGCATTTTTGCCAACATCATCGAGGCGTCGAGCGTGCTCGGCGTCATGTCGATCGGCTTGGCGCTGGTCATCATCGCCGGCCATATGGACCTGTCGGTCGAATCGGTGGCGGCGCTCAGCGCCATGGCGGTCGGCATCCTGTTCTGCTCGTCGGGCATCGGCCTTGGCATCCAGTTGCAGCCGCAATGGCTGATGGTTCCGGTTTCGCTGCTCATCGCGCTTGCCGTCGGCGGCCTCATCGGCGCCTTCAATGGCTACCTGGTGGTCAGGGTCAAGATGAGCGCTTTCATCATCACCCTGGCATCTTACATCTGGGTGCGCGGCCTGGTGCTGGTTATCTCCGGCGGCCGCTCGGCGCAGGACCTTACGCCGGCAATCCGCTGGTTCGCCATTCAGCGCCTGGGTGGCCTGCCGCTGACTGCCTGGATCGCCATTGCGTGCTTCGTGGTGTTCTCGCTGATCATGGCCAAGACGCCCTTCGGCCGGCACCTGATCATGATCGGCGGCAACGAGACGGCGACCTTTCGCGCCGGCATCCGCGTGAACCGCAACCTGGTCATAGCCTTCGTTCTCGCCGGCGCCATTGCCGGCCTTGCCGGCTGGCTGCTGGCGATCCGCACCTCCGGCGCGACAGCTAATCTCGGGGTCGGCCTGTTGTTCAATGCCTTCGCCGCGGTCGTCATCGGCGGCGTCAGCCTGAAGGGCGGCGTCGGCACCTTGCCCGGCGTCTATGCCGGCGTGCTGCTGCTCTCGGCCATCAACACGGCGATCAATTTGATGGGCCTGCCGGCCAACTTCACCCAGGTGATCCACGGCCTGCTGGTGCTCGCCGCCGTGCTGCTCGATGCGTTCAAGCAAACCATCCGCCAGAGGCTCGCATGACCGGCCGTCTGGAAGATAAGGTCGCGCTGATCGTTGGAAGTGCGCGCGGGATCGGCAAGGGCATCGCACAACGCTTTGCCGAAGAGGGCGCGACGCTTGTCCTGGCCGATACCGAGGCTGAGGCCGGGCAAGCGACTGCGGACGAGCTCGGCGCCGCCTTCATCCGCACCGACATCTCGCAGATGGCTGATGCCGAGGCTGCTGTTGCACTGGCGCTCGACCGTCACGGCCGGCTCGACATCATGGTGCAGAATGCCGGAATCTATCCCTGGCAATTGCTGGAAAACACCAGTCCCGACGATTGGGACCGGGTCATGGCGGTAAACTTGCGCGGCAGCTTCATCGCTGCTCGCGCCGCACTGGTGCCAATGAAGGCACAGCATTTTGGCCGCATGCTGTTCACCTCCTCGATCACCGGCCCGCATGTCACCAGCCCCGGCCACGGCCATTATTCAGCGACCAAGGCCGGCATCAATGGACTGATCCGTTCGGCTGCGCTCGAATTCTCGGGCTACGGCATTACAGTCAACGGCGTCGAGCCCGGCAACATTCTCACTGAAGGCATAGAGCAGCATCGCGGTGCGGCCTTCATCAAGAACATGGAAGACGCCATCCCGCTCGGCCGTCTCGGCAGCCCTCGCGATGTGGCCAATGCCTTCCTGTTCCTGGCCTCTGACGATGCCAGCTACATCACGGGCACGACCATCATCGTCGACGGCGGGCAGCTTTTGCCCGAGGGCAAGGATTTCCGGCTGCTGCCGCCATGATCCTCGATTTCGGCGGCGGTTTCTTCCTGCGCCGGGCGACCACCGCCGATCATGCAGCGCTTGCGATGATCTGTCTCAAGACCGGCGATGCCGGCAAGGACGCCAGCGGCCGCGAGGACGACCCGGAACTGCTCGGCCTCCTCTACACTATTCCCTACCAGGTGCTCGAACCCGAGCTGGCCTTCATTATCGATAGTCCCGCAGGTGCGGCGGGCTACCTGCTTGGCGCGGCCGATACGGGCGCTTTCAATGCCAGCCTGGCATCAGACTGGTATCCCGACCTTCAGCGGCGCGTGGCAGACCCGGGACCCGACAGCTCTCGCTGGCGCGGCAGCGACTGGGCGCGGCATCGGGTCCATCATCCCGATTTCGCTGTTCCGCCTGCGCTGACCGCCTATCCGTCGCATGGCCATATCGACCTGTTGCCGCAAGCGCGCGGGAAAGGCATCGGCAGGCGCGCGATGGCCTTCCTCGAGCAGGGGCTTGCCGCGAGCGGCTCTACCGGCATCCACCTCGAAGTCATGCCGGAGAACGATGGTGCGCTAAGGTTCTACAAGGCGATTGGATTTGAGGTGGTGCAGGACGCTGATTCATCGAAGCGTTGTGTTTATGTGGCGAAACGGATTGCTCACGCTCCGGCGATTGCAGGCTGATCTGCGACAAGCCAATCGCCCAAGTTGCAAAGAACCGGGAGGTCTATGGAAGTACAATGCTGCCGTTCTGCAGCAGCCAGTTGCCCGCGTGAACACCTTTGCCGCGGGAACGAAACCTTCGTCGCGTGCTCCACCGCAGACACGAAAGTCACCAGCATCAACACGGTGCGGGGCTAATTCAAGTGTTGGCGGAGCGTCTACTAGTTCAGTATGGGCGGCAGGGGAACATCCGCGACCGTTCCCCCGGCCACAATCGAGAGCACATAAAGCAGATAAATGGCTAATACCAACAGGGCGAGGAATGAACCGCTGGCAAAGACTCCTGCAACCGCGGCGTCGGGATAAGCTTCGACTTGTTCTTTCTTGAAGGTGTCTTCTTCGTTACGGGTTGTCTTCACAACCCGTTCGCCTGGAAGCCGGTTTTTTTCAGCTTCCTTCGATATCTTATCCGCGAGATCTCCTGCGATCACGGGATCGTCCGGAAGATGACTCGTAAGCCATCCAGGAATATTTTCGCGCCCGCCCATGCCCATACGCAATTGAGATACTGCAAGTTGTAGCTTTCGGCAATCGTTTCCCTCATGAGAGGCAAGCAGATCAGACTTAAGTCCCTGCGGAAAGACAGTTCGAATCAGACCAAAGTCCGAGTAGCACAGTGATCGGATGCGTCTCACCTGGGCGATCAGCTTGAGCGGTGTAGCCCAAACTGAACACATCGAGGAAAATGGTGGGCGATGACGGGCTCGAACCGCCGACATCTTCGGTGTAAACGAAGCGCTCTACCAACTGAGCTAATCGCCCGCTCCGGGCCGGACCTTTAAGCAGTTAGGACCGGCTTCGCAAGGCCAAATGAGCGGCGAGCGGCTTGGCCGGGAGCCGGTTTCGGCAACAAAGTTCGGCTTGTCAAAAAACCTTCTGCTGTTTGCCGTTATGCTGTCCGGGTCCGCTTGACACCCGGTGGCTTACCCCTTATCCACCGCCCCAATGACGAACACGGCTGACACGTGCTCGTCCATGCGCGGGTGTAGCTCAGTTGGTTAGAGTGCCGGCCTGTCACGCCGGAGGTCGCGGGTTCGAGCCCCGTCACTCGCGCCAAGTCTTTTCAAAGGCTTGGCCTCTTTTTTGGTTTGCGGTTTCAACTTTTGTCTCCGCCGAGTTTCAACTTTTTGTATTCGTTGCGTTCCTGGCCGAGTAGTTTGCGGCCTTGGCGGCGGTGCTCGTCGGCCGATCGTACGGCTGCGAGATTGACTGGCATGTAGGTCCGCTGCAGGGTCTTGTTCTCGTCAATCGAGTTGCCCATCTTGGCCGCGATCGTCTCGACCGAAGCGCCTCCGGCGTTGGCCTCAACAGCACCGGATCTGCGCATATCCATAAGCTTGCGCTTCTCGCCCTTCCCGAAGACGAGCAGACGCGCATCTGCGAAATCGTCGACCAGTGTATCCTTGGTGTAGGGCACACCGGCTCGAGGCCGGCCGCCCTTGACGCCAGGCGTGAAGCCGCGCGAGCGGAAGATCGGCGCATCGTCGAGTAGAGTGACGCCGAGCGATTCGATATAGGACAGGACCAGGCGCTGCGTCCGCGCGGAGAGCGTTCCGAAAGCCGGTTCGCCGCTCTTCGTACGCTCGATCAGGAAGCCCCATTCCTTAGCCGTCTGCACCGCCTGCGCTGGTGTCAGCGTGCGCGCATCGACCGGCGAGAAGCTGGTGTCCCACGCCACCGCGATTATGCAGGCGAGCCCGCGGTATCCGGCACGCCAGGCGCCCTTAACCAAACGCACCGTTTCGCCCTCGGTCCATGTCTGGCGGCGCGGCACTGGCGTCTTCCGGCGGATTGCCAGCGACGGATCCGCCTTCGGCTGGCAAAGCTTCATGCCGGCCATGACGTTGTACAGGGCCCGCCAGGTCTTCATGGCTCGGTAGGCGATGTCGACGCCCTTGGCGCGCAGCAGACGCGCGTACCATTCATCCAGCAGCTCGAGGGAAATGTCGGCCGGCGGCAGATCGGCAAAATATGGCTCGATGTAGGTCCAGCCCCGCTCCCAATCTTCGCGCGTACGTGGCGCCAGTCGTTTCCACGCCTCGGTGCGGCGGTAGCGCGCGAATGCGTCCCCGATCGAATTTTTCGGCCAGTTGCCGATCCTAGGTGTTGCTTCCCTGCCCTTCCGGAAGGCCTGCCAGCGAGCTTCCCATTGCTGGGCTACCGCCCAGGCGCGCGGACCGTCTTCGCCGCAAGGAACACACTGGAAGCCGGCCGCAACCATCTTCGGGGTCGGCAGCCAGTAGCCATATTTGCCCTTGCGGATGACGTAGTGCTTGAGTTTGATCCTAGCCAAGGGTGGCGAGCCTCGCCCTAACGATGTCGGCGCTCACAGCCGCTGGCGGCGCGGCGGGGCCGGCAAGCCCGGAGCGACGATCCTGCCAGGCGTCGATTGCCATCAGGTCGAAATTGCCGGTGATCGGACACGCCTGCGGGAAACCGTCGTGCACTAGCGCCGGCAACAGCTCGGCAAATTCCTTGGCGGTCAAATGGAGGCGCCGAGCGGCCTTTTCCGCAGGCACAAGGCGCGGCTCGACCCGGAAACGGATTCTGCTGCACGATGGAGAAGCCAGACCAGTTCCTGAGTGCGTTGCTTCAGCCCGGCGCATGGCTTCGCTCCGCCGACTTGACCGTAGCCGCCTGCTCGCGATCGAAGCGTTCGTTGAGAAGCGAAACGAAGCTGCGGCCGTGCAGCAGCTCTGCGATCGGCAGTAACGAAGCGACCTCTAGTGTTCGCTCCGACCTTATGGGACTGCGGTAATGATCTATGGCAAGCGCAGCCTCTGCGATCCCCGACCGAGCTTCTCCAACATCGTCGGCCGGATCTTGTGCCTGCGTCCTGTTCAGCGCTGGGTGCAGGAAATGAAAATTGCTGCCGTTGATGTTCAATTCACCCTGCACGTAGGTATCGATGATGCTGATATCGATCACAGGGGTAACGTCTGGATCGTCGCCGGGACGTTCGTCACCAACATGTGCCTTGAGGTCAAACTCGGCGGCGAACTCTGATGACCCAAGCAGATCGATGGCTGCGGCGATTGAATCCCTGAACGTCTGGCCCGGCTGAAAAGTCCGCTTAAGTGTAGGCCCAGCGTCATCGCCGAAATGCATGAATGACGGTGACAACCGAAGGTCGCCGAAGTCTTTCATGAATTCCGTGGCTCGCGCCGGCGTCGGGCAGACCATAAAGGCAATCAGCAGGTTTGCAGCATCCACCGACGTGGCCTTTGGCACGCTGCGACCGCGCCCGCCGTGCGTTAGGATTTCCCGTTCCCTGCCAAGTCGAGAAATCAGCCTCGCGGTTGGAAGCGGAAAATGGAGCGCCGATGCAATGCAGTCTGTGAGTTCAGCCAAATTTGCAGACATGCGCGAAAGACACCTATTTTCCGTCCCCACTGTGTATCGCGCATTAATCAAGATTCGTCAACACACCACTGCGTATTGCTCTGTAGGATATCCCGTGCCGGTGCAGGACGGTGCAATCTGCACGGCCTCAGGGTCAGCAAAATTTGCGCACCCTCGAAACGCAAAAAGTACCGTTTTCTCGGCAAGAACGGTACTTTTGCGGAAATTCCGCAGTTGCTCAGGTGGCGAAAAATGAGACTTTTGAGCCTGTCTTTCAGGTTGTCAGACAACCTTCCGCACAATGAAGGCCTCGAGCCGGTCCTCGGGAATTTCCTCCCGGCCAGACGGCCAGCTGTAGGCGAACATCCGCTTTCCGTCCCGCCGATCAGCCAAAAGCGTGACCTTAACGAGGCCGCTGTGTTCGGTCTCATAGATGCCGTCGCCCTCGTAGCGCCCTGTCCGGAAATATGCGGAGATCATCATGCCACAACCGTCGCTGCTTTCGTCCCCCAAAAAGCTGAAGCCGTGCCAATGTGCGATCCGAGGGTCGATCTCTTCGGCGGCCTTCTTCAATTCGGCAAGATGGTGCTCATAGCGCTCGTGAGCGGTCATATCGCGCTGCGCCGAGACGGCCGCCACACCCCCGACGCTTGCGATGGCAAGGCCGCCTAGGATTGAGCGTCGGGATAGGTTCTTGCCATTAGGCAAAGCGGTGCTATTGCTGGAAACAGCCATGATCGATCTCCTTACGATCGGTTTCGGTTAGAGCCGGGCATGCGTTCGCGCGCTTGCCCGGCTCGCTACTTTCTGACATCATAAAGGCATGGCGTCAATAATTAACGTTAAAAAGTCAAAAATCGGGCGACCTGCCGTTGATAGTTTGGCCGTGACGCTTCGGCTTCGCAGCGACATGATCGCGCGGCTTGATGATTGGCGGCGGGACCAGGCGGACCTGCCCGGCCGGCCGGAAGCCATTCGGCGGATTCTCGAGCAAGCGTTGACTGCGAAGCCTACCGCGAAGCGACGAGCGAAATGAGGCCGCGCCCGCCGCCCTCGAGGCGGCCGGCGTTATCTTCGTCGCCGAAAATGGCGAAGGGCCAGGCGTGCGCCTCCGAAAGAGCGCCTCGGCGAGGCTGCACGACTAAACCCCCAGTTCTTTCCGCCACACACGGAGGCGAAGCTTTGCGCGCGCCCACATTCCAAAAGTTGCCCGTCCAGCGTTAATATGCAAGAAATGCAGAGTCGGCGAATCGCGGCCCCCAAGAGGCGATGCTTCGTTTGACGTTCGACAAGGGGGCTTGCGCCCCCTTTTTCATGCACCCCATTTGTTGGAGAACTGCCCCGATGCTTCGCAGCATTTCGGGCTGGCTCGACGTTGGGACAGCGATTGCCATCATTCGGCTCTGTATCGATATCGTGAAGCTGCTTCGACCAGCCGCCCCGCAGGCGCCGGGCGAGCAGCGCGCGCGTTCGAAGCCGTTGAGCAAGCGCCGTCCGCGTCGCCGCTAACCAGCGCCCGCAATCAACTGGACAAGGAATGGTGAAGCCTTTGCAACGATAGATGACGCACGCCCAGCTCCCATCGCTCGTCAATGGCGAGGGTCTTGTGCCGGCTGAGCAACGCCATAATGCGGTTTCAGGCCTGCAGCGGCAGCTCTGTCGGAGTTTTCTAGACCTCGAAGCTGAGGTGGGAGAGCAGATCCTTGCTCTTGACGATTGCGATGGGCTCGGTCACGTCGCGCGGCATTGCAAAGCAAACCCGCCTTTCGTGTTCAAGACCAAAACGCCTAGGCTTGCAGAAAGTCGTCACGGCGTCAGCGGTCTCGCGAAGGAGGGGAAAGAATTGTTCGGCGACCTTCAATAGCACCTCGTCGTTTAGAGTCCCGTATGAATTTTCTTTTAGCACCGCCCGGATCTCACTCGCGGCTGTGTGTTCCAGGCAGAGCATCTTGTGATCCGAATAGTGGACGTCCGCGATACGGAAATCCTCAGCGCCAAGCAAATCTGACAGCTTCCGGCTGAACTCACCTAATCCGCTGATTTTCACAAGATTGGGCCCAAACCGACTACCCATTAGGCGCCGCTCGCTTTTAGGCGCTCTGCTTCCGAGACAGAGCACATAGTTTGAGTAGCCGCCTTCTAAGCCAAGCGTCGTCGAAGAGGTCTTGTCGTTGAATGCCACGAACCCTAAGCCCTCATACGGATCGCGAGCTTCAGGATTTTCTATCCGCCGGTATCGTTCCAATGAAGACACTAAAATCGAACCACTGCGCAAATATTCGATTGCGTCGTCTGGCACATATTTGAAGGCCTCGTCAGCGCTGTCAGACAACACCGCTGACGCGCGTAGGATGTCGGATCCTTTGAAAGATAGGCCGTCGATTCCTTGAATGCTCCAAAGGTAACGCAGAGACGCCTCAGCATGGCTTCGCTGCTGCTTCACGGTCAGGCGCGAGCCTGTGGCAAGCTCAACAATTACGATCGATTTGTGATCGATCGTGACCCGAAAACCTTGGTTCCTTAAGAATTCAACTTGCCTCACACTCAACCCCCCATAGCTCCCCATTTGAAGACAGCCCGCGCGGCGCGCGGAGCTGACCTGCCACTGAACTGTCATCCTGCTGCGCATCGCGGATTTCTACCGCCAAAAGCCATGCCTGCCGCTTGATATTGGCGAGGTGGTTTTGATTGTCTGGGAGTTGGGCTTGGGTTTACACCGCATTTAGTGGTCAAATCAGCAAAAGCCGAACACAAAATAGAGCACTGGCCTTATTGACATTGCCCTGATATTTGACTGGCACCCGACGCCTGAGGAGGAGGGGCTGGTTTTCATGTTGAAGAGTGCTGTTCGGCCATTTGTACGCGCTGCCCGAAAGATCGCCGCCAGATCGCAACTGCGAAAACTGCCCGGCGAAGGATTCCCGCAAAACGCTCTTCCAGCAGCCACTTACTTGGTTTCCGGTAGGGCCGACGATAAGGCGGAAGAAATCGCAGATCGCATCGAGGCAGAGAGGAACCGGATATCCTCATTCGGAAGCCAGAAGGTGGACATCCTATATTCACCAAAACCCGGGTCGGCCGGCTCGACAGTCACTGTCGACCTTCGCCCGTCTCACGGCGATATCATGCAGTTCAGCATGGAGCAGGTTGCGAGGACCGGAAAGACGAGGCGTTGGGGTCTGTTCATGCATCTCCTTGCCCGCGAGCATCGGTCTGCCAACATTCTCGAATTGGGCACGTGTGCCGGCATCTCCGGATCGTATATCGGTTCCTCACCACATTGCCGGCATCTTAGGACAATTGAAGGTTCTCCGGCCCTCGCTGAACTCGCTCGCTCGGTGCTGCCATTAACCGTCAGCAACCCGACTGTGATCAATGCGCTTTTCGATGACGCCCTGGACGATATCCTCCCCACCATCGAGCCGATCGACTTCCTTTTTATTGATGGCCACCACGAGAAGATCGCAACCATTCATTACTGGCAGCGCATCCGGCCTAAACTTAGCGATGGCGCAATCGTAGTGTTCGACGACATCTCCTGGTCTCAGGACATGCGTGACGGCTGGAATGAATTGGTCCGCGATCGGTACTTCTCTCACAATATGGATTTCGGCACTGTCGGTGTCTGCATCCACCGCAAGGACGGTGCCAGACCGCCTCGCCAGTGGGATCTACGGACGATAGCCGGTGTCGGCAAAGCGGTCGGCAACCCGCATGGGTGGAGAAATTAGCCCGCCAGATCAGCAGCGCGCGCCTGCATGTGCATCTTGAGTGGCAGAAGCTCGCCCCTGGTCGGCGCGTAGGGCAGGTGGAAATAGTCGGCCAGATGTCCATTGAACCAACTGTCCTCGGTGTTCACGAAGTATCCGAGGCGATAGGCGCTGATGTCACCCGGCGCAGCCCCGGATGTTCCCAATATCGCGGCCGACACAGACTCCGTGCCGAGCAGATCATGGATCGTGAGTAGATTGTTGGTCCAGTCAAAGACGCCGGCAGCAGCACACCATCCGTCTATGCGAACGGGCGAGAATATAGACACAATCGTAACCGTGCCACCTGTGGCGCGTAGAGCACGGGCCTGCATGGCTCCGCTTGCGTCTTCCCGTAATGCAGCCCGATTGGACGTGGTCCCAAGGCTGGCTTGCGCAATATACTCGCGTTGCTTTGCCGGAAGAAAACCGTCCGTCACCTTCCATAGGGCCGCGAAGGTGTATTGACCTGTGTTAAGGCCACCAAAGCCGAAGGCCGTTCCCATGGTGTAGCCGGTGGGCGCAACAACAAGGGTCTTGTCGAACGTGGCAACGTTGACGCCATTAACGTTGTCGACAACCGCGTAGTCCTGATTGCTGTTCGCGCCGTATAGCTGACCGTTGATCACGTTCACGAACTCGTTGACCCTGCCGGAGGCTATAGTCACATGGTCGGCATCCAACCGAATGCCGCCCGCGGGTATGAGCCTAAAGCGTTCGTTTGTCGGCAAACCTGCCGGGGCGGCGGCGTCCTTGTTCAGATGAAGGATACGAGTGGTCATGCGAATGTGCTCCTGACATGTTTCGGGCGCATCTCCTCGATCCATGGCGCGTCGATCAGGCCGGAGTTGGCCGGCGGCGCCTTGGGATGCATGGCCTCGGAGAGAGCTTCCTCTAGCGGTGTTTGAAGTCGGAACGGCAGTTTGCGCATTAGTTCAATCTTTTCGCCCGGGGAGCCACGCCCGTGCGGCGGCGCTGGAACTCGTCGGCGAGGATCAGACATGTGCGGCGCCATAGATATTCCGCCAACATTGACCGGCGCACCAGCAACGCTTGCGTCTCGGTCTCAATCTCATCTTGGATTGCATCGATAGCGATCGCCTTCACCTCGTCGCATGTGCGCCGGGCATCGAGTGCAACGGTCATCAGATCGTCGAGACTGAGGTAGGTCACGCGGTTCGGCATCTCCTCGATGTCGTCGAGTTGCTTCGGTGTTGCCATAGCGCGCGCTAAACGGTCGTATTCAGCGTGTGGATCGGCCGCGAGAGCGCGGTCGTGAAGTTCAGGAATTTCCATGTCCGGCGGGTCCTTCTGGTGGTGGTAAAAGGCGGGCCAATTTCAAGGCCCGCCACTTGGCATCCCTATCAGGAGGCCGATACTTTCAGCAGCTTGATCGCCTCGCTGTTGCTTAGGCCGCCGCCGACGCGCTTGTAAGTGTA
>NZ_JAMYQW010000061.1:0-21208 GCF_040321085.1 Mesorhizobium sp. M0522 | reverse complement strand
TCGCCATGGAAGAGAAGCTGCGCTTCGCCATCCGTGAAGGCGGCCGCACCGTCGGTGCCGGCATCGTCGTCACCATCAAAGAGTAATTTGGACTTAAACCGATCTGTCGCGGGCGCTGCCCGCGCCGCGCCAGAACAAGGAAGTGACGCATGAACGGACAGAATATCCGCATCCGCCTGAAGGCGTTTGATCACCGGGTGCTCGACGCCTCGACACGGGAAATCGTGTCGACCGCCAAGCGCACCGGCGCCAACGTCCGCGGCCCCATTCCGCTGCCGACGCGGATCGAAAAGTTCACGGTCAACCGGTCGCCTCACGTCGACAAGAAGAGCCGCGAGCAGTTCGAGATGCGCACGCACAAGCGTCTGCTCGACATCGTCGACCCGACCCCGCAGACGGTCGATGCTTTGATGAAGCTCGACCTGGCCGCCGGTGTCGACGTCGAGATCAAGCTCTAAGGAACCAGAGGTCAGCGGGGCGACCCGGAACTCTGAAGGAACAAGAGGCGTGGAGGGGCGACAGCCCCGACAGGGAACTCTAAAGGAATTGAACCGATGCGTTCAGGTGTGATTGCAAAGAAGGTGGGAATGACCCGCATCTACAACGATGCCGGGGAACATGTTCCCGTCACTGTTCTCCAGATGGAGAACTGCCAGGTCGTGGCGCAGCGCACGCAGGAGAAGAACGGCTATACCGCCGTCCAGCTCGGCGTTGGCCTTGCCAAGGTGAAGAACACGTCGAAGGCGATGCGCGGCCATTTCGCGACCGCTTCCGTCGAGCCCAAGGCCAAGGTTGCCGAGTTCCGCGTCTCCGCCGACAACATGATCGATGTTGGCGCCGAGATCACCGTCGAGCACTTCGTCGTCGGCCAGAAGGTCGATGTGACGGGGACCACGATCGGCAAGGGCTTCCAGGGCGTCATCAAGCGGCACCACATGGGTGGCGGCCGCGCGACGCACGGCAACTCGGTGTCGCACCGTACACACGGCTCGACCGGCCAGCGCCAGGATCCGGGCAAGGTGTTCAAGGGCAAGCATATGGCCGGCCACATGGGCGACACCCGCGTCACCACGCAGAATGTCGAGGTCGTCTCGACCGACGCCGATCGCGGCCTGATCCTGATCCGCGGTGCGGTCCCGGGTTCGAAGGGTGCATGGATCCTGGTCCGCGACGCGGCCAAGGTGGCGCTTCCGGCCAATGCGCCGAAGCCCGCCGCGATCCGCGCCGTTGCGACTGACGGTGCCGCCACGAACGAGGCCCGGGCCACAGAGGGAGCGGAATAATGGACCTCAAGATTACAACGCTTGGCGGCAAGGACGCCGGCAAGCTGAAGCTCTCCGAAGAGATTTTTGGCCTTGATCCGCGCGAGGACATCCTGCAGCGCGTCGTGCGCTGGCAGCTTGCCAAGAAGCAGCAGGGCACCCACAAGGCCAAGGGTCGCGCGGAAATCGCCCGCACCGGCGCCAAGATGTACAAGCAGAAGGGTACCGGCCGCGCCCGTCACCATTCGGCTCGCGCTCCGCAGTTCCGCGGCGGCGGCAAGGCCCATGGCCCGGTCGTTCGCAGCCACGAGCACGATCTGCCGAAGAAGGTGCGTGCACTCGGCCTCAAGCATGCCCTGTCGGCCAAGGCCAAGAGCGCGTCGATCATCATCATCGACGAGCTGAAGCTGACCGAGGCCAAGACCAAGGCACTGATCGCGAATTTCGCGACGCTGGGCCTGAGCAACGCCCTGGTGATCGGCGGCGCCGAGCTTGACAAGAATTTCAAGCTGGCGGCGACCAACATCCCGAACATCGACGTGCTGCCCATCCAGGGCATCAACGTCTACGACATTCTGCGCCGCGGCACGCTGGTCCTTTCCAAGGCCGCCGTCGAGGCTCTCGAGGAGCGCTTCAAATGACCGACCTTCGTCATTACGACGTGATCGTCTCGCCGGCGATCACCGAAAAGTCGACCATGGCTTCCGAGCAGAACCAGGTCGTCTTCAATGTCGCCAAGAAGGCGTCGAAGCCGGAAATCAAGGCCGCCGTCGAAGCGCTGTTCGGCGTCAAGGTGATGGCCGTGAACACGCTTGTCCGCAAGGGCAAGATCAAGCGCTTCCGCGGCACGATCGGCCGCCAGAGCGACGTCAAGAAGGCGGTTGTGACGCTGGCCGAAGGCCAGTCGATCGACGTCGCGACGGGTCTCTGAGCAAGGTCGCGAGGACAGAACAATGGCACTGAAAAAATTCAACCCGGTAACGCCGAGCACCCGTCAGCTGGTCATCGTCGACCGCTCGGGCCTCTACAAGGGCAAGCCCGTCAAGGGCCTGACTGAAGGCCTGACCAAGTCGGGCGGCCGCAACAATTACGGCCGCATCACGGCCCGCTTCATCGGCGGCGGTCACAAGCGCACCTACCGTATCATCGACTTCAAGCGCCGCAAGTTCGACATCGTCGGCACGGTCGAGCGTATCGAATACGATCCGAACCGCACCGCCTTCATCGCGCTGATCAAGTATGACGATGGCGAGCTGTCCTACATCATCGCCCCGCAGCGTCTGGCTCCCGGCGACAAGATCGTGGCCGGTGAATCGGTCGACGTGAAGCCGGGCAATGCGATGCCGCTGGCCTCGATGCCGGTCGGTACGATCGTCCACAATATCGAGCTGAAGCCCGGCAAGGGCGCTCAGGTCGCCCGTTCGGCCGGCGGTTATGGCCAGCTCGTCGGCCGCGACCAGGGCATGGCGATCCTGCGCCTCAATTCGGGCGAGCAGCGTGTCGTCCACGGCTCCTGCATGGCCACTGTCGGCGCCGTGTCCAACCCGGACCATGGCAACATCAATGACGGCAAGGCAGGCCGCACCGTGTGGCGCGGCAAACGTCCGCACAATCGCGGCGTGACCATGAACCCGGTCGACCATCCACATGGCGGCGGCGAAGGCCGCACCTCGGGTGGCCGCCATCCGGTTTCGCCCTGGGGCAAGCCGACCAAGGGCAAGAAGACGCGGTCCAACAAGGCGACCGACAAGTTCATCCTGCGCTCGCGCCATCAGCGCAAGAGCTAAGAAGAGGTAACGCCAAGTGACTCGTTCGATTTGGAAAGGCCCCTTCATCGACGGCTACCTTCTGAAGAAGGTGGACAAGGTTCGTGAAGGTGGTCGCAATGAGGTGATCAAGATGTGGAGCCGTCGCTCCACCATCCTGCCGCAGTTCGTCGGCTTCACCTTCGGTGTCTACAACGGCCAGAAGCACGTTCCCGTCTCGGTGAACGAGGACATGGTCGGTCACAAGTTCGGTGAATTCGCTCCGACCCGGACCTATTACGGTCACGGCGCGGATAAGAAGGCGAAGAGGAAATAATCATGGGCAAGGCCAAAGCTCCGCGCAGGCTTGCTGACAACGAAGCGCGCGCCGTGTTGCGCACGATCCGTATCAGCCCGCAGAAGCTGAACCTGGTTGCCGCGTTGATCCGCGGCAAGAAGGTCGCGACAGCGCTTTCCGACCTCGAATTCTCGGCCAAGCGGATTTCCGGCACGGTCAAGAAGACGCTGGAATCGGCGATCGCCAACGCGGAAAACAACCACGACCTCGACGTCGATGCGCTGATCGTGGCGGAAGCCTATGTCGGCAAGTCGATCGTCATGAAGCGGTTCCATGCCCGTGGCCGTGGTCGCGCCAGCCGTATCGAGAAGCCGTTCTCGCACCTCACGATCGTCGTTCGTGAAGTCGAAGAAAAAGGGGAGGCCGCATAATGGGCCAGAAAGTCAATCCGATCGGTCTGCGTCTCGGCATCAACCGCACCTGGGATTCGCGCTGGTTCGCGAACACCGGCGAGTACGGCAAACTGCTGCACGAGGACATCAAGATCCGCAAATATCTTGAGAAGGAACTCAAGCAGGCTGCGATCTCGAAGGTCGTGATCGAGCGTCCGCACAAGAAGTGCCGCGTCACCATCCATGCGGCGCGTCCGGGCCTGATCATCGGCAAGAAGGGCGCCGACATCGAGAAGCTTCGCAAGAAGCTGATGGAGATGACCAAGTCCGAGACGCATCTGAACATCGTCGAAGTGCGCAAGCCGGAGATCGACGCGACCTTGGTCGCCCAGTCGATCGCCCAGCAGCTCGAGCGCCGCATCGCGTTCCGCCGCGCCATGAAGCGTGCCGTGCAGTCGGCGATGCGCCTCGGTGCCGAAGGCATCCGCATCAACTGCGCCGGCCGTCTCGGCGGCGCCGAGATCGCGCGCATGGAATGGTATCGTGAAGGCCGCGTGCCGCTGCATACGCTGCGTGCCGACGTCGACTACGGCACGGCCGAGGCGAATACGGCCTACGGCATCTGCGGCGTCAAGGTCTGGGTGTTCAAGGGCGAGATCCTCGAGCACGACCCGATGGCTTCGGAGCGCCGCGCCACTGAGGGCGATCATGCGCATGGCGGTGGTGGTGAGCGCGAACGCGGTCGCCGTCGCGAAAACGCGTAAGACATTTAGGAATTTGGAGTTAGAACGATGCTGCAGCCAAAGCGCACAAAGTTCCGCAAGCAGTTCAAGGGCCGCATCCACGGTACCGCCAAGGGCGGCACCAACCTGGATTTCGGTGGTTTCGGGCTGAAGGCGCTTGAGCCGAACCGCGTCACCGCGCGTGAGATCGAGGCGGCCCGCCGCGCGATCACCCGCGAGATGAAGCGTGCCGGCCGCGTGTGGATCCGTATCTTCCCGGACGTGCCGGTGACGTCGAAGCCGACCGAAGTCCGTATGGGTAAGGGCAAAGGCGCGGTCGACTACTGGGCGGCACGCGTCAAGCCGGGCCGCATCATGTTCGAGATCGACGGCGTCAACGAGGAAACCGCCCGTGAGGCGCTGCGTCTCGGCGCGGCCAAGCTCTCGGTCAGGACGCGCTTCGTACAGCGCATCGCAGAATAAGGACGGGCTGATCATGAAAGCCGAAGACATCCGGACCAAGACCCAGGACCAGCTGACCGACGACCTGGCCAGCCTGAAGAAGGAGCAGTTCAACCTGCGCTTCCAGAAGGCCACCGGCCAGCTTGAGAAGACCGCGCGCGTGAGGCAGGTCCGCAAGGACATTGCGCGTATCAAGACCATCGCTGCGGAAAAGTCCGCGGCCAAGAAGGCTTAAGGACGAAAACCATGCCAAAGCGCATTCTGCAGGGCACCGTCGTCAGCGACAAGAACGAGAAGACGGTTGTCGTCAAGGTCGAACGGCGCTTCACGCATCCCGTGATGAAGAAGACCGTGCGCATGACCAAGAAGTACAAGGCGCACGACGAGAACAACGCCCACAAGGTCGGCGATCAGGTGTTCATCCAGGAATCGAAGCCGATTTCCAAGGACAAGCGCTGGGTCGTGGTGTCTTCGGACCAGGCCTGATCAGGGCCAACGAAACGAATTTTGGACAGACCGGGGAGGGGTGAGAGACCCGTCCCGTTAGAAAAGAAGAAGGCGGCCAGTCATGATTCAGATGCAAACAAACCTCGACGTCGCGGATAATTCCGGCGCCCGTCGTGTCATGTGCATCAAGGTGCTGGGCGGCTCGAAGCGGAAATACGCTTCCGTGGGCGACATCATCGTGGTGTCGATCAAGGAAGCCATCCCGCGCGGCCGCGTCAAGAAGGGCGATGTGATGAAGGCGGTCGTGGTACGCACGGCCAAGGACATCCGCCGCCCGGACGGCAGCGTGATCCGTTTCGACAAGAACGCAGCCGTTCTCGTCGACAACAAGAAAGAGCCGATCGGCACGCGTATCTTCGGACCGGTTCCGCGCGAACTCCGCGCCAAGAACCACATGAAGATCATCTCGCTCGCGCCTGAAGTGCTGTAAGGAGCCGGACCAATGCAGAAGATTAGAAAAGGCGACAAGGTCGTCGTGCTGGCCGGCAAGGACAAGGGCCGTTCGGGCGAAGTCCTCTCGGTACAGCCGAAGGACGACACCGCGCTGGTGCGCGGCGTCAACCTGATCCGTCGTCACCAGAAGCAGTCCCAGTCCCAAGAGGGCGGGATCATCACCAAGGAAGCGCCGATCCAGCTGTCGAACATCGCGCTGGCCGACCCCAAGGATGGCAAGCCGACCCGCGTCGGCTTCATCTTCCAGAAGGACGGCAAGAAGGTGCGCGTCGCCAAGCGCTCGGGAGAAGTCATCAATGGCTAAGGCTCAAACCAAGCAGGCAACTGCCCAGAACACGCCGCGCCTCAAGCAGGTCTACAACGAGACCATCCGCAAGGCGCTGCAGGAGCAGTTCGGCTACGAGAACGAGATGCAGGTTCCGCGCATCGACAAGATCGTGCTGAACATGGGCGTCGGCGAGGCGACTGGCGATTCGAAGAAGCCTTCGATCGCGGCGGAAGACCTTGCGATGATCGCCGGCCAGAAGGCCGTCGTCACGCGCGCCCGCAACTCGATCGCCGGCTTCAAGGTCCGCGAGAAGATGCCGATCGGCGCCAAGGTCACGCTGCGCAAGGAACGCATGTACGAGTTCCTCGACCGCCTCGTGAACATCGCACTGCCGCGCGTCCGCGACTTTCGCGGACTTAATCCGAAGAGCTTCGATGGCCGTGGCAACTATGCCATGGGCATCAAGGAACACATCGTGTTTCCGGAGATCAACTACGACAAGGTTGATCAGATCTGGGGCATGGACGTCATCGTTTGTACGACTGCGAAGACGGACGACGAAGCCAGGGCATTGCTCAAGGCCTTCAACTTCCCCTTCCGCCAGTAACGGCAGCGAGAAAAGGAAAAATCTGAAATGGCAAAGACCAGCTCAGTCGAGAAGAACAACAGGCGCCGCAAGCTTGCGGACCAGTTCGCTGCCAAGCGCAAGGTGCTCAAGGCGATCATCATGGATCAGTCCAAGCCGATGGAAGAGCGCTTCCGCGCCCAGCTGAAGCTTTCGGCGCTGCCGCGCAACTCGGCCAAGACCCGCATCCGCAACCGCTGCGAAGTCACCGGACGTCCGCGTGCCTATTATCGCAAGCTCAAAGTATCGCGTATCGCGCTTCGTGATCTCGGCAATAACGGCCAGATCCCGGGCCTGGTCAAGTCGAGCTGGTAAGGAGGACATAACATGTCATTGAGCGATCCTCTCGGCGATATGCTGACCCGCATCCGCAACGCGTATGGCCGCAAGAAGTCGAGCGTTTCGACGCCGGCCTCGCGCCTGCGTACCCGCGTCCTCGACGTGCTGAAGGCGGAAGGCTATATCCGCGACTACAGCCAGACCGACTTCGACAACGGCAAGTCCGAAATCGAGATCGAGCTGAAGTATTTCGATGGTGCGCCGGTGGTGCGCGAAATCGCTCGGGTCTCGAAGCCCGGCCGCCGCGTCTACGTTTCGGCCAAGTCGATACCGCACGTCGCCAACGGCCTCGGCATCGCCATCCTTTCGACGCCGAAGGGCGTGATGGCCGACCACGAAGCGCGTGAACAGAATGTCGGCGGGGAAATCCTCTGCCAGATCTTCTGATCTGGTATGTGACCCGGTTGGAAACAGGTTTTCGGGATCTAGTCCCGAAAGCCGAGACCTGAAACAAGAGAAGTGACGAGGACAACAAAATGTCTCGTATTGGAAAGAAACCCGTTTCGCTGCCGCAGGGCGTGACCGCGACCGTCAACGGCCAGACCGTGACGGCGAAGGGTCCGAAGGGCGAGCTGAAGTTCGTGGTGAACGACGAAGTGCTGGTCAAGATGGAAGGCAGCGAGATCGCTGTCCAGCCGCGCGACCAGACCAAGACTGCCCGTTCCAAGTGGGGCATGTCACGCACGCAGATCGTCAACATCCTGCAGGGCGTCAAGGACGGCTTCGAAAAGAAGCTCGAGATCACCGGCGTCGGCTATCGTGCCGCCATGCAAGGCAAGAACCTGCAGCTGGCGCTCGGCTTCAGCCATGACGTCGTCTACGAGACGCCGCAGGGCGTGACGATTTCGGTGCCGAAGCCGACGGAAATCACGGTGACCGGCATCGACAAGCAGCAGGTCGGCCAGGTCGCCGCCGAGATCCGCGAGTATCGCAGCCCCGAGCCCTACAAGGGCAAGGGCGTTCGCTATGCTGGCGAGAAGATCGTCCGCAAGGAAGGCAAGAAGAAGTAATTTTAACGCCGCGGGGAGCGGTCGCGGGAGGCTCGTCCTACCGCATATGGTTGCCCCCGTTTTTGAAGGCAAGGAACTGATATCATGGGCTCGAAAGAATCCACCCAACGCCGCGCCCAGCGCGTCCGCCGCCAGATCAAGAAGGTTGCCGGCGATCGTCCGCGTCTGTCGGTCCATCGCACGTCGAAGAACATCTATGTCCAGGTGATCGACGACGCCAAGGGCCACACCATCGCGGCTGCTTCGACGCTCGAGAAGGAGCTCAAGGGCTCGCTCAAGACCGGCGCCGACACCGCGGCTGCAGCTGCCATCGGAAAGCTGATCGCCGAACGCGCCTCGAAGGCCGGCGTCAAGGAAGTCGTCTTCGACCGCGGCGCCTATATCTACCACGGCCGCGTCAAGGCGCTGGCCGAGGCTGCCCGTGAAGGTGGTCTGAGCTTCTAGAGCATGATCCCGAACCGAAGGTCAGCGCAGCAAAAAGTTGCAGACTTTTCGGATAAGATCATGCGAAGGAAAAAAGAGTTTTCGCCCCCGGCGACCCGCAGAGGTGCCGGATATCATCATCAACCGTGCTTCCGGAAAAAAACAAGGAACAGGATATGGCACAGGAACGTAGGGATGGCGGCCGCGGCCGTGATCGCGAAGAGCGCGACGACGGCATGGTCGACAAGCTCGTCCACATCAACCGTGTCGCCAAAGTCGTCAAGGGCGGCCGGCGCTTCGGCTTTGCGGCACTTGTCGTCGTCGGCGACCAGAAGGGCCGCGTCGGCTTCGGCCACGGCAAGGCGCGCGAAGTGCCGGAGGCGATCCGCAAGGCGACCGAATCGGCCAAGCGCGACATGATCTTCGTGCCGCTGCGCTCAGGCCGCACGCTGCACCACGACGTCGAGGGACGCTGGGGCGCGGGACGCGTTCTGCTGCGCGCCGCCAAGCAAGGTACCGGCATCATCGCCGGCGGCCCGATGCGCGCCGTTTTCGAGACGCTCGGCATGCATGACGTGGTCGCCAAGTCGATGGGTTCTTCGAACCCCTACAACATGGTGCGCGCCACTTTCGACGCGCTGAAGAGCCAGATGCATCCGAAGGATGTGGCTGCCGCGCGCGGCATCAAGTATTCGACCCTTCAGGCCCGCCGCGGCACCGCCGTTGCGGCTGAAGAATAGTCGACGCTGACCAGGGATCTGACCATGGCCAAGAAAGCAACCAAGACCATCACCGTCGAGCAGATCGGTTCGCCGATCCGCCGGCCGAAGGAGCAGCGCGCAACGCTGGTCGGCCTCGGCCTCAACAAGATGCACAAGCAGCGCACGCTGGAGGATACGCCCTCGGTGCGCGGCATGATCGCTGCCGTCCAGCATCTCGTCCGCGTCGTGGACGAGGGCTGAGCCAGAGCGCAGGAGAACCCAGATGAAACTCAATGATCTGCGTGACAAGGACGGCGCGACGCACTCCAAGAAGCGTCTCGGCCGTGGCATCGGTTCCGGTTCGGGCAAGACCGCCGGTCGCGGCGTCAAGGGCCAGAAGGCGCGCTCCGGCGTCGCCGTCAACGGCTTCGAGGGTGGCCAGATGCCGCTCTACCGCCGCCTGCCGAAGCGCGGCTTCAACAATATCTTCGCCAAGAGCTTCACCGTCGTGTCGCTGGCCCGCATCCAGGCGGCGCTCGATGCCAAGAAGCTCGACGCTAAGACAGTTGTAACAGCCGAGGCGCTGGTTGCGGCAGGTGTCATCCGTCGCGTCAAGGACGGCGTGCGCATCCTTTCAGACGGCGACATCAAGGCCAAGCTTGCCTTCGAAGTGGCCGGAGCCTCCAAGGCCGCGATCGAGAAGATCGAAAAGGCCGGCGGCTCGGTGAAGCTGCCTGAGAAGGCAGCCGCCGAGTAACGGCAATTTGAAGCACGGCCGGCAAAGGTGGAATTCGGTTTTGCCTGCGGTCGTGCTTTGATCTGACAGATGTGGCGGCCGCATCAACGCGGCCGCTTGCATGTTTGCAGTCCGGAGCTTATCTCGTGAGCTTCGGTGACACGCGCCGCCTGAGCTGCGGGCATCGAGCGTGACCAAGCGGAGAATCAGGCATGGCTTCGGCTGCTGAACAACTAGCCTCGAATCTGAATTTTTCGGCCTTCGCCAAAGCCGAGGATCTGAAGAAGCGCATCTGGTTCACCATCGGCGCGCTGCTCGTCTACCGCCTTGGCACCTATATCCCGCTGCCCGGCATCAATCCCGACGCTTTCGCCCAGGCCTTCTCGTCGCAGAGCAAGGGCGTGCTCGGCATGTTCAACATGTTCGCCGGCGGCGCCGTGCAGCGCATGGCGATCTTTGCCCTCGGCATCATGCCCTATATCTCGGCCTCCATCATCATGCAGCTGATGACCTCGGTCATTCCGTCGCTGGAAGCGCTGAAGAAGGAAGGCGAGCAGGGCCGCAAGATCATCAACCAGTACACGCGCTACGGCACCGTGCTTCTGGCGCTGGTTCAGGCGTACGGCATTTCGGTCGGGCTTGAGGGCGGCAACGGCATCGTCAACGATCCCGGCATGTTCTTCCGCATCTCTACCGTCGTCACGCTGGTCGGCGGCACCATGTTCCTGATGTGGCTTGGCGAGCAGATCACTGCTCGCGGCATCGGCAACGGCATTTCGCTGATCATCTTCTCCGGCATCGTCGCCGGCCTGCCGCGCGCCATCTCCGGCACGCTGGAGCTTGGCCGCACCGGCGCCTTGTCGACCGGCCTGATCCTGGCGATCATCGTGCTGGCCATCATCGTCATCGCGCTGATCGTCTTCTTCGAGCGCGCCCAGCGCCGCCTGCTGATCCAGTATCCCAAGCGCCAGGTCGGCAATCGCATGTTCCAGGGCGATACCTCGCATCTGCCGCTGAAGCTTAACACCTCCGGCGTCATTCCGCCGATCTTCGCCTCGTCGCTGCTGCTGCTTCCGGCAACGGTTGCCGGCTTCTCGCAGACCACCAATATGCCTGCATGGGCCAGCACCATCCTGGCGGCGCTCGGCCACGGCCAGCCGCTCTATATGGCCTTCTACGCGGCGATGATCGTGTTCTTCGCCTTCTTCTATACGGCGATCGTCTTCAATCCGAAGGACACCGCCGACCAGCTCAAGAAGCATTCGGGCTTCATCCCGGGCTATCGTCCGGGCGAGCGCACTGCGGACTATATTGACTATGTGCTCACCCGCATCACCGTCGTCGGCGCCATTTATCTGGTGCTGGTGTGTCTGCTGCCCGAGTTCCTGATTTCAGCGACTGGCGTACCGTTCTACCTTGGTGGCACTTCGCTCCTGATCGTGGTCAGTGTAACGCTCGATACGGTGGCGCAGATTCAGGGTCACCTGATCGCGCACCAGTATGAGGGCCTGATCAAGAAGTCGAAGCTGCGCGGGGGGAAAAAGGCCAGATGAGGTTGATATTGCTTGGACCGCCGGGGGCGGGCAAGGGGACACAAGCACTAAGACTGGTAGATCGACACGGCATCCCACAGCTTTCCACGGGGGACATGCTGCGTGCTGCTGTCCAGGCTGGCACCGAAGTCGGCAAGCGCGCCAAGGCGGTGATGGACGCTGGCGAACTGGTGTCCGACGCTATCGTCAACGCCATCGTGGCCGAGCGCATCGATCAAGCTGATTGCGCAAACGGCTTCATCCTTGACGGGTACCCGCGAACCCTGGTGCAAGCGGACGCCGTTGAGGAAATGCTGTCGGATCGCGGACTGGAGCTCGATGCTGTCATCGAATTTGTCGTCGATGACAAGGCGCTGGTTGGCCGAATCGTCAAGCGCGCCGAAGACGCCAAGGCCGCAGGCCTGCCGGTGCGCAAGGACGACAGCCCAGCGGTGTTCGAGGAACGCTTGAGGGAATATTACAAGAAAACCTCGCCGCTGATCGGCTACTACTACGCCAAGGGCAAGCTCAGGGGCGTCGATGGCATGGCCGACATCGATGCGGTGACGCAGCAGATCGAGGCGGTGCTCAGGGCGACGACCCGGAAAGTTGGCCAGGCGGCCGGCTAGAGAATCGAACGATTGCGCTTGACTGGAGCGGTCCGCTGGGGTATGGCGGCCCGTCTTCCTATCAGGCATGAGGCTTGCTTGTCCGCAAGGGCAAGGCAGGCCGCTTTGAACTGGAAACTCCCGCAAGGGCCGGCCTCCACCGGACGCGGGGCAACTTCAAGCGCCGGCTCGTCCGGCCTATATGGAGAAGAGAAGAACATGGCTCGTATAGCCGGCGTCAATATTCCGACCAACAAGCGCGTCGTCATCGCGCTTCAATACATTCACGGCATTGGCAAGAAGTTCGCCCAGGAGATCGTCGACAAGGTCGGCATCCCGGCCGAGCGTCGCGTCAACCAGCTGACCGACGCGGAAGTGCTGCAGATCCGCGAGACCATCGACCGCGACTATCAGGTCGAGGGCGATCTGCGCCGCGAAGTGTCGATGAACATCAAGCGACTCATGGACCTCGGCTGCTACCGCGGCCTGCGTCACCGCCGCTCGCTGCCGGTTCGTGGTCAGCGCACGCATACCAATGCGCGCACCCGCAAGGGCCCGGCTAAGTCGATTGCCGGAAAGAAGAAGTAATTTAGGGCAGTAAGGGAGTAGGGCAGTAAGGCAATAGGAACGGCAGACATACTGCCCTACTGCCATATTCCCCTACTGCCTTCTCCCTGGTGGAGCCGCTGGCATTACGGCGGTGTAGAGATCAACTGAAAGGACCATCATGGCCAAGGAAGCCGCTCGTGTTCGCCGTCGCGAACGCAAGAACATCTCGTCGGGCGTTGCCCACGTCAATTCGACCTTCAACAACACGATGATCACCATCACCGACGCGCAGGGTAACTCGATTGCCTGGTCGTCGGCCGGAGCCCAGGGCTTCAAGGGATCGCGCAAATCGACCCCGTTCGCTGCCCAGATGGCCGCAGAAGATGTGGCCAAGAAGGCCCAGGAACACGGCATGCGCATGCTCGAGGTCGAGGTCTGTGGACCCGGCTCCGGTCGTGAATCGGCGCTGCGCGCGCTGCAGGCTGCCGGCTTCACCATTACCTCGATCCGTGATGTGACGCCGATCCCGCACAATGGCTGCCGCCCGCGCAAGAAGCGCCGCGTCTAAAGAATTTACCGAAGGCCGCGCGAGCGCCTCAAGGGCGCTCCTCCACGGCATTCCAGGTCGCCCGCCACGATTGGATGGTGGCGGGACAACGGAAGGAAAGCACTATGATCCAGAAAAATTGGCAAGAACTGATCAAGCCGAACAAGATCGAGTTCTCGTCGAAGAAGAAGACGCTGACCACGCTGGTCGCCGAGCCGCTCGAGCGCGGCTTCGGCCTCACCCTCGGCAACGCGCTGCGCCGCGTGCTTCTGTCTTCGCTGCGTGGCGCGGCTGTAACCGCCGTGCAGATCGACGGCGTTCTGCATGAATTCTCGTCCATCGCCGGCGTCCGCGAGGACGTGACCGACATCGTTTTGAACATCAAGGAAATCGCCATCCGCATGGAAGGCGACGGCCCCAAGCGCATGGTCGTCCGCAAGCAGGGACCGGGCGCGGTTCTCGCCGGCGACATCCAGACGGTCGGCGACGTCGAGATCCTCAATCCCGACCACGTCATCTGCACGCTGGACGAAGGCGCTGAAATCCGCATGGAATTCACCGTCGATACCGGCAAGGGCTATGTCCCGGCCGACCGTAACCGCGCCGAGGACGCGCCGATCGGGCTGATCCCCGTCGACAGCCTGTATTCGCCGGTCAAGAAGGTCTCCTACAAGGTCGAGAACACCCGCGAGGGCCAGGTTCTCGACTATGACAAGCTGACCATGACCATCGAGACCGACGGTTCGATTTCGGGCGAGGACGCGGTGGCCTTCGCCGCTCGCATCCTGCAGGACCAGCTCGGCCTGTTCGTCAATTTCGACGAGCCGCAGAAGGAAGTCGCCGCCGAACAGGTTACCGAGCTTGCCTTCAACCCGGCGCTGCTCAAGAAGGTCGACGAGCTCGAGCTTTCGGTGCGTTCGGCCAACTGCCTGAAGAACGACAACATCGTCTATATCGGCGACCTGATCCAGAAGACCGAAGCCGAGATGCTGCGCACCCCGAACTTCGGCCGCAAGTCGCTGAACGAGATCAAGGAAGTCCTGGCGGCGATGGGCCTGCATCTCGGCATGGAAGTGCCGGACTGGCCGCCGGAAAACATCGAAGACCTCGCCAAGCGTTACGAAGACCAATATTGAGGCTTGAGAGAGCCTCTTGAACCCGCAATGAAGGAGAAGAGCCATGCGCCACGGATTTAAAGGCCGCCGGTTCGCCCGCAGCATAAGCCATCGCAAGTCGATGTTTGCCAACCTTGCCGTGTCGCTTATCGAGCACGAGCAGATCCTCACCACGCTGCCGAAGGCGAAGGATTTGCGTCCGATCGTTGAGAAGCTGGTGACGCTCGGCAAGCGCGGCGACCTACACGCTCGCCGCCAGGTGATTGCCCAGATCGGCAATGAAGGCGTCGTCAAGCGCCTGTTCGATACCATCGCGCCGCGCTACGCCACCCGCAACGGCGGCTATCTGCGCATCATGAAGGCGGGCTTCCGCCACGGTGACAATGCCGCAATGGCCGTCATCGAATTCGTCGACCGCGACACCTCGGCCAAGGGCGCCGGCGACCGTGCCCGCATCGAGGCCGAAGGCACCGAAGAGGAAGCCGCAGCCGCATAAGGCTCGGTTTTCCTGAGAAGTTCAAAAGGGGCCTCCGGGCCCCTTTTTCTGTTTCCGAAGGTACCGGGCGGGCTGGTAGAGGTTTTGTCACCGGTTTTTGCGGCGACTACCCAAAATAATCGGATTTCAGCGGCTTAGCCTTTCATTTTGCACAATCGTCAGGACAATGGCGCCCGACTTGGAGGATTCGGAATGCGCGTTAAACGGCTGTCCATTGTTCTGATCTGCGCCTTGATGGCGTTGGCCGTCGTGCCGGCGGCCAGGCACGCGCTGGCGGAGGAGGCCAAGCCAGATCCCGGTCTGTCCGACGTGCTGACCGATCTGCTGCATGGCGTCGAAGGCGAAAACGCCACTTCAGGCCCCGACAAGCGCGTGCCGTTCGGCCGCGAGGAGGTGCAGCTGTCCTTCGCGCCGCTGGTCAAGCAGACGGCGCCGGCCGTGGTCAATGTCTACGCCTCGCAGACCGCCAAGGTGACGTCGCCCTTCGACGGCGATCCGTTCTTCGAGGAGTTCTTCGGCCGCTCGCAGCCGCGCGCGCAGTCCTCGCTCGGTTCGGGGGTGCTGGTCGATCCGACCGGCGTCGTGGTCACCAATTTCCACGTCGTCAAGGACGCCGACCAGGTCAAGGTCGCGACTGCCGATGGGCGCGAATTCGACAGCAAGGTACTGCTTAAGGACGAGACGCTCGATCTCGCCGTGCTCAAGATTTCTTCCGACAAGCCGTTTCCGGTGATCGCCATCGGCGATTCCGACGCGCTCGAGGTCGGCGACCTGGTGCTGGCGATCGGCAATCCGTTCGGTGTCGGCCAGACCACCACCAGCGGCATTATTTCGGCGGTGGCGCGCAGCCATATCGGCGTCTCCGATTCCAGCTTCTTCATCCAGACCGACGCCGCCATCAACCCCGGCAATTCCGGTGGCGCGCTGGTCAACATGGGAGGGCAGCTGATCGGCATCAACACGGCGATCTATAGCCGTAGCGGCGGCTCGATCGGCATCGGCTTTGCCATCCCTTCGAACATGGTTCGCGCCTTCGCCGACGCGGCCAAGGCCGGGCTCGACTTCTTCGAGCGGCCGTATGCCGGTGCCGAGTTCGAGGCGGTGACGCCGCAGATTGCCGAATCGCTCGGCATCGACAAACCGACCGGTGCGCTGGTTTCTTCGGTCGAAGAGGCGGGACCCGCCGCCAAGGCAGGGCTCAAGCCGGGCGACGTAGTGCTGTCGCTCAACGGCAAGCCGGTCGAGAGCGTCGGGGCGCTGGACTACCGGATGGCGACGCTGTCGATTGGTACGAATGCCAGCTTCGGCGTTCTGAGCAAGGGTCAGCAGGCGACGATGGACATCGCGCTGGAACGGCCGCCTGAGGGCGCCAAAGCTGCGGAACTCACATTGCGCGGCCGCAGCCCGTTTTCCGGTGCCAAGGTTGCTGAACTGTCGCCACGGCTTGCCCAACGGCTCGGTCTGCGCACCGATGTCAAAGGCGTCACCGTGGTCGACATCAACCGCGATTCGCCTGCTGCCGATTTTGGCTTCCAGCCAGGCGACATCGTGCGTGAGGTCAATGGCCTGACGATCGACAAGGCGGCGACCTTGGAACAGGTAGCCCAGCAGGATACGCGCTGGTGGCGCTTTACCGTCGAGCGCGGCGGGCAGATACTGCGCCAAGTGTTGCGTTACTGAGCCCGAACGTCAGCATGATCGGGCTCCAGGCAGAAGAAGTTGCATGGCCGATCTGTTCAGTGTCGATGAACCGGAAAAGACGCCGCCCGGCAGGCCGCTGGCGGACCGTCTGCGCCCGAAGAACCTCGGCGAGGTCGTCGGCCAGGAGCATCTGACCGGATCCGATGGCGCGCTGACGCGGCTGATCGGCTCCGGCTCGCTCGGCTCGATGATCTTCTGGGGCCCGCCCGGCACCGGCAAGACCACGGTCGCACGGCTGCTTGCCGGCGAGACAAGCCTCGCCTTCGAACAGATCTCGGCGGTGTTTTCCGGCGTTGCCGACCTGAAGAAAGTGTTCGAGGCAGCGAAGCTGCGCCGCTCCAACGGCCGCCAGACACTGCTGTTCGTCGACGAGATCCATCGCTTCAACCGCGCCCAGCAGGACAGTTTTCTGCCCGTGATGGAAGACGGCACCGTCGTGCTGGTCGGCGCCACCACGGAGAATCCGTCCTTCGAGCTTAACGCCGCGCTGTTGTCGCGCGCGCGTGTGCTGGTCTTTCACTCACTCGGCGAGGACAGTATCGCCAAGCTGCTGGCGCGGGCCGAGGAGGCAGAGGGCAGGGCGCTGCCGCTCGATGAAGACGCGCGGGCGATGCTCATCCGCATGAGCGACGGCGACGGCCGCGCGGCATTGACGCTCGCCGAAGAAGTCTGGCGCGCAGCGAAATCAAAGGAGGTGTTCGGCGCCGAAGCCCTGCAGCGCATCGTCCAGCGCCGCGCGCCGATCTACGACAAGGGACAGGACGGCCACTACAATTTGATCTCCGCCTTGCACAAATCGGTGCGCGGCTCCGACCCCGACGCGGCACTCTACTATCTCGCCCGCATGTTCGACGCCGGCGAAGATCCACTTTATCTCGGGCGCCGGTTGGTGCGCATGGCGATGGAGGATATTGGGCTGGCCGACCCGCAGGCGCTCGTCGTCGCTAACGCCGCCAAGGACGCCTATGACTATCTGGGCTCGCCCGAGGGCGAACTGGCCTTCGCCGAGGCGACCGTCTATCTCGCCACCGCGCCGAAATCCAATGCAGTTTATACCGCGTTCAAGGCCGCCACACAGGCGGCGAAGGAATTCGGTTCGCTGCTGCCGCCCAAGCATATTCTCAATGCGCCGACCAAGCTGATGAAACAGGAAGATTACGGCGCCGGCTATCGCTACGACCACGACGAGCCCGACGCTTTTTCCGGCCAGGACTATTTTCCGGAGAAGATGGGAAGGCAGACATTCTACGACCCGCCAGAGCGCGGCTTCGAGCGCGATATCAGGAAGCGGCTGGATTATTGGGCGAAGCTGCGCAGCGAGCGGGAAAAGTAGCTGCCGACCGCACAGTGGTGTGATCGCCGTTGTCTGGCGGGATAAAAAACCCTATCAAGATGCGCCTTCGGCTGGCGGACAGGCCAGAAACGTACCGACGATATTCAGAACGGAATCGCGCCTGGCGCGTGGAAAAATGACAAAAAAATCTCGCAAGACCCTTCGGAAGTTCGCCATAGCGATCCCGCTGCTGGCGCTCGGCTTCTATTTCATTCCCATCCTAACGACAATTTTCATTGTCCTCGGCCTGGTCGACGTGTTGCGCAATGACAACAAGAACTGGGCGCTGTTCAGTGGTTATTTCCTCGGCAACGGCATCTTCACCTGGCTGCTTTCGCCCTTCAATCTGCTGGTCGATCTTCTGTGCTACAGAAACCGCGGTGTCTGGAAACTGGACCAGTTTCCTCCGGACTATCAGCGTGAGGTCAACGAGGTTCTGGACGTCTTCAAGGCGCGCAAGGACGAGATCATCGCCGATATCGACGCCAATTTCGGCAGCGGCCGGCGCGGCATGTATGTCTACCAGTGGTACGGCAAGCACAAGATCGACAACGTCGCCGAATTCAACAAGGATTTCAAATATATCAAGACCATCGCCGTGTCGGTGTTCAGGGGCAAGGAATCGACCTCCTGGCATTTCGGACCGCTGCGGCTCAGCCTGCGCATTCTCTACAATCTTCTCCCGGCGAAGGCCGAGGTTTTCGTCGAGTGCAACAACGCCAGGAACTACTGGCACGACAATCCGCTCTATATTTTCGACGACACGCTGCTGCACCGCTCGGTCAACGAATATGATGGGCGCCGCTACTGCGTGTTCATGGACATCATCCGGCCATCGCCATTCCCCGGCCTGATCGCCGCTCTTCTCGCCATCGTTTCGGTCAGCGTCGAGCGCATCAATGCCATGTTCTACAAGAACTGGAAGATGATCGGCTCCAGCAAGCCGAAGAAGGCCGGAGCCGCCTGACACCGTGGTGTGACCGGCGCGAGGGAGCACGATGTATCATCTGTTGCTTGTCTGCCTTGGTGGCGCGATCGGTGCAATGGCCCGCTTCTTCCTGTCCGGCTTCGTCGCCCGCCGGGTCGGCGAGACCTTTCCCTGGGGCACTATGGCCGTCAACGTCTCGGGAGCGTTTGCAATCGGTGTCGTTGCGCATGCGGTGGCGCGCGACGGCATGCCCGCCATCTGGGTCTTTACCGTTACCGGCGGCCTCGGCTGCTACACCACGGTCTCTTCCTTCAGCCTGCAGACGCTGGCGCTGGCGCGCGAGGGCGAATGGCGGCGCGCCGGCGGAAATGTGCTGCTTTCGGTTTTTCTGAGCCTCGGCGGCGTGACGCTGGGCTTTGCTGCGGGAAGTCTTCTGATTGGCGGCGGGGCGCCGTGAGCGGCCCGCGGAAGCTCCGCCACGACGGGACGGACACTGCCGCGGCAGGGCATGCGGCGCGCCTCATTGGCCGTCGCAGAACCAACGAAACGGTTCGGCTCTATGCGACCGTAGCCGCAGGCAGCATGATCGGCGGTGTGTTGCGGGCGCTTGCCTCATCGACGAGCACTGCCCTGTGGGGCGCTGGATTTCCCTTCGGCACGCTCCTCGTCAACATTGTTGGCTCGTTCCTCATCGGCTTCTACGCGACATTGACGGGACCGGATGGTCGCGTCTTCGCCGGTCCGCTGCAACGTCAATTCTTCATGGCCGGCTTCTGCGGCGGCCTGACGACCTTCTCCGCTTTCAGCCTTGAAACACTCACCCTCGCGCAAGGCGGGAGGCTTGTGGCGGCGGGATTCAATATCGCGATCTCCGTGGTGGCCTGGCTTGCCGCCGTCTGGCTTGGCCACATCTTTGCAGTTCGGCTCAACCGGCTGAGAGGGTCCAGGCAATGAAGATACCAACACAGGCGCAATTGCTGCGCATATTTATCGGCGAAAACGACAAGGCAGATGGCCGTCCGCTGTATGAGGTTATCGTGCTGAGGGCCCGCGAAATGCAGATCGCCGGCGCGACCGTCCTGCGCGGCGCGATGGGGTTCGGCCATTCCAGCCGGCTTCACACCACGAAGATCCTCCGCCTATCGGAGGATCTGCCACTCGTCATCGAGATCGTCGATGACGAGGAAAAATTGGCCGCTTTCCTGCCCGTGCTTGAAACAATCATGACAAGTGGTTTGATTACGCTGGAGAAAGTTCAGGTTCTGCAATATGGAACCGACAACGAATAACCGAGTGAGATTGCGGGTACCGGCGAATGCCGTTGATGCCTGCAAAACGGCGATTGGAATCATGGCAGGCGTTGAACAGATCACAGTGGACGCCGGCGAGGCGGGCATGCGGCTCGACCGCTGGTTCAAGAGCCATTTCCCCGGTCTCGGTTTCGGTCATCTGCAGAAGCTGCTGCGTTCCGGCCAGATCCGCGTCGACGGCGGCAGGGTGAAGGCCGATACCCGCGTCGAAGCCGGCCAGACGGTCCGAGTGCCGCCGCTCGAAGTCGACAAGAAAGGTGAAAGCCCGCTCACCGGTCATTCGATCCGCAACCAGGGCGACGCCGACGTTTTGGCAAAGATGCTGATCCATGAGGACCCGAAGGTCTTCGTCTTCAACAAGCCGGCCGGCCTGGCGGTCCAGGGCGGCTCTGGCGTCACCCGCAATGTCGACGACATGCTGGAAGCCTGGCGCAACCAGAAGGGCGAGAAGCCGCGTCTGGTGCACCGGCTCGACCGCGACACGTCGGGTGTGCTGGTTGTCGCCCGTACAAGGCTCGCCGCCATGAAGCTCGCCGAAGCGTTCCGGGCGCGTGAGACGAAGAAAACCTACTGGGCGCTGGTCAAGGGCGTGCCGCCGAAGCGCGAGGACAAGATCTCGACCTGGCTGATCAAGGAACCGACGCCCGACGGCGATCGTGTGCGCATCGCCAAGCATGGCGAAAAGGGCGCCGATCACGCCGTGTCCTATTACCGCATCGTCGAGCAGGCGGCGCAGACCCTGTCCTGGCTGGAAATGGAACCCTATACCGGGCGCACCCACCAGCTTCGCGTCCATGCCGCCCATATCGGTTGCCCGATCATCGGCGACCCCAAATATTTCGAGGCCGACACCAATTGGGATTTTCCAGGCGGCATGCAGAACCGGCTGCATCTGCACGCGCGCCGCATCGTCATCCCGCATCCCGACAAGGGCTTTGTCGACGTCACCGCACCGATGCCGCCGCATATGCGCCAGAGCTGGAACCTGCTCGGTTTCGACGACGCGAGCGCGGAGGACTAGCGGCGGTGGGCGTCGCCACAGATACGCTCGACCGCCGTGACGCGGTCGATCTGGCGGCCGCCGCCATCATGGTCGGGCTGACCTTTTCGTGGGGCCTGAACTACGTTGCCGCCAAGATCTCGTAT
>NZ_JAMYQW010000060.1:0-22770 GCF_040321085.1 Mesorhizobium sp. M0522 | reverse complement strand
GGCTCAGGGCCCGATCACGCCGCGGAAGCTTCTCCTATTTCACCTCAATGCCGCGACGCTTCTCGGCGCTCCAGTAATCCTGAAGGGCAACCCGGAGAATTTCGGCATCCGGGCTGGTGGTGACGCGCCACGAGGCAGTCTCGACCGATGGTGAGATGATCCCCTATACGCAGGTCTCCGCTGGCGCCTGGAATGGAAGTGCTTAGACGCAATTTGGAGCAGGATGGCTTCGCCGTTGTTGATGGAATGCCGGGCCAGCACTCGTGGCTGGACATCGGTCTCAATGGCGTCGACAGGCATGCAGGCTATGCTGCGAAATACTCGTGAGTGCGGCGATCTCCAGGCGCGCGGGCGCCAACCAGCACGCTGCGCAGGGCTTCATCGCGGCACGCGTGATCACGCCGAGCCTGACCTGCCGGCAGTTGAATTATCCTTCGACGTTAGGCCGAGCCAGGCGGCAAAGTTTCGGGCCGATCGAAAGTCTCAGATGCCGGAGTCTTCATCACTGATAGCGACGCATCGTATCGGGGCCTACACCGAGAATGGTGCCAGGCGCTGTCTGCGCTCCTTGGCCCGATGTTAAGCTATCAACCTGGCGTCGACGTCTTTCAGATGTGTTGGGCCTGCAGCTCAGGAACAAGACGCCGAAGCGGCGTGTGAAGGCGAAGCTGCGGGAAGGCGGCCGGGAGGAAGCCGTCGGCCCGAACGACGTCTGGGCGATGGACTTCGTCCACGATCAGCTCGCGACGGGCAAGAAGATCCGGTGTGCTGACGGTCGTCGACACGTTCTCCCGCTATGTGCCTGTGCTCGACCCGCGCTTCAGCTATCGGGCGGAGGATGTGGTCAGGGCACTGGAACAGGTCTGTCCGGAGATCGGCTATCCGACGACGATTCGCGTCGACCAAGGCTCCGAGTTCGTCTCCCGCGACCTCGACCTATGGGCCTACGCGAAAGGCGTGACGCTCGACTTCAGCAGGCCGGGAAAGTCCACCGACAACGCCTACATCGAAGCCTTCAACGTTCCTGACCCTTGCCGACGCCGCCGAAAAGTTGGAGGATTGGCGCAGATACTAAAATCCTGTTTCATAACACCCATCTGTCTATGTCGTTGAAGTGAATAGGTTTTGCTGATCTGGATGCGATCCCGTGGGGTATTTTGGGTTTTGCCGCGCGCGATGAACGATGCGCTGTGCCGCCGGTTCGCCAAGCGTTGATCGGCTGAAGACCCATGGACCATCCGGCAGAGGATGAACGCCTTCGATCTCGCCCGCCTCGGCGGCGAGCCTGAGGGTCTTCGGTGCAACGCCGAGAAGGCGCGCCGCCTTGTTCAGGTTAAGCCATGGCTCTTTGCCGTCCGCCGCTGGCCGGAAGACAGGGATCTTATGATGCGACCTGTGCGCGGTGACCCGTTCGCGTGTCCATCGATTGCCGTGGCCGGTCACCAGTCCATTGCGGTTGAGGATGCCAGCAATCAGATCATCATTGGCGATGAGCACCAGTTGGCGGACGGCCGCGATGATATCGCCGGACGTGCTGTTGCGCTGTCCACGGCGCCGCTTCGGCAGGCGCAGTTCAGTATGGACGCCGCCAACCCAATGGATCAGAAGAACGATCTCTGACGCTTCGTCATCGATATCGGCGACCACCTCCCGGATGACGGTGCGAACGATGCGCTTCTTGAGCCTTGCATCCGTCGTCGGCGCCGCCCACACAGCCTTGAGATCGGCGGCGAGCGCGGTGACGTGTATTGGCGACAGAAGTGATGGCTCCGATGTCGAGGCATCATGCGCGGTAATCCTGCTCTCGATCTCGCCGACACGCGTAAGCGCCCGGTTCCATCGCAACTCCAGTTCCGCCGCGACCAGCCGGTTCTGCGGATCGATGGCGTCGTATTGCCGGAACGCCCGATCGGCGTTGTAGCGTGCCGCCTCGCGATCGCGCATCAGAGCATCGCGGACCTGATCGCGGCGACTGGCCGCTTGCGCTTCGGCCTCGACGGCCGCGGCTATCGCTCCCGGCTCGACAACCCGCAGAAGAGCTTCCTCGATGGCGTCGTCGACGCGTAGTCCACCGAAGGCGATGCAACGCGGCTCGCCATTGTCAAGCAGACCACGCCAGCAGGAATAGCGCGGAATGTTGTGCTTGGTTCCCGTGTAGCGGACCGTCAGCTTGCGGCCGCAGCGCCGGCAGCGGACAAGGCCGGCGAGCAGAGCGTCGCCATGCTTGGGCGCCCCGTGATGCCGGCTCGTGGGCACGTTGTCGCTCACCATCTTGCGGATCGCTTCCGCCCTTTCCCAGCTGACGTAGCCTTCGTGTGCACCGCTTGGCCTGCGCCAGACCACATCGCCATTGTTGCGCTTGGCAGGCAAATCCAGCCCATGTTCGAGGAACCAGAGCAGGGCCTGGCGGGCACTGCCGAGTTCCGCCACCTTGTCAAACACAAGGGTGATGGCCTCCTGCATGCGACGGTCGGGATCCTTCTCCAGCCGGTCGCCGACCTTCACGAAGCCGACCGGGGAAGCGACGACGAGTTCACCGCGCCGGGCCTTCTCATAGCGGGCCGACAAGGAGCGCTGACGCAGAAGATCGAGCTCATACTCGTTGAGACTGCCCTTCAATCCCAGCAGCAGCCGGTCATTGCCCTGGCGCGGTGCGTAGACCGTCTCCTGGTCGATCAGCACGGTATCGACGACGCGGCACATCTAGATGAGCTGCTGCCAGTCGCGGCTGTTGCGGGCGAAGCGCGATACCTCCCGCGCCGCAACCGCCCCAACCTTGCCGAGACAGACTGCGGCGACCATCCGATCGAAGCCCGCTCGCGCGACACCGCCAGCAGCAGAGCGGCCGAGATCGTCATCGACCGTCTCGATGCGCGGAACGGCGCGCTCGCCGTCGACGTGGTCGAGGATCAGGCGCACCATCAGCTTTGTCAGCGTCAGGCGCGTCTCTTCCGGCAGCGCCTGCCATGGTGGCATCTGCGCGGTCTCCGCATCGTGCGGGTTGGAGAACAGATCGAACTGATATGTCGTGGGCTGGCGCGGCATGGACCTCTCCCCCGATTCGCGTCGTGAGGATCCGATGCTGCGCCCGAATCCTCCAATTGCGATGGGGTGTGGGAATTGGCCGTCGCGTCCTGCAGCAGTGTCACCAAGACGCCAAGCGTTCTGGGATCGACATGTGGGGCAGCGGCAATGCGCCACGCGGTGCAGACCGCGCGATCAAACATCCAGGCCGGAACCTCCAGCCACCGATCGGAGGCGTGGCCAGAGAGACTGCAGCGGAAAACCTCCCGGTCAGCCTTCTCGATCACCTCATGAACGTGAACACAACGCCCGGCCCAGGGATGCCATGGATAAAGAAACTTGCGTTCCTCGGTCCCGTGGGCGTTCTCTCGTCGTGTTGTACAACGAGGTGCGCCCACATGGGGCGATCGGGCACAAGGCCCCTATCTCGTTGCTCAATCCCGATGGCGTCGCCAGCCCGCCATCGTGAGAAAGCCGGGAAACTCTACCTTCCGGCGGTCCAGAGAACCGTATCGGAGCAAGGCGAGAACCGCTCTAATCTCACACGGAGAAAATTAACCCGTGGCAGGTCAGAGTTCTTCGACTATTTATAGAGGTATCCAGAAGAAATACCGATTATGATCGTCCCTTCTCGCCAGCCTGGGTTGGTGCGGGAGATGGAGGCGCACAGATTTGTTCATGTGCGCCGCGGGCCGGAAATGATGTGATCGACCAACTGATTAGGTCGACGGCCCGCTGGAGTATCGCTTCGGTCAGAGCATGGTCGGGTGAAGCGGCGATGACGTATCCCATACAGTCTCGATGATCTCCTTTCCTCACGATGGGTGCTTTTGGTTCAACATTCAATTTGACTTCAATGACACCTGGAATCGCCGCTGCCCGACTGACGCCATCGATCCAATCGAGGGTGCCATCGCTATCCGCAACTAGGAATCGGGCGGCAGCAATCTGCGAATGGCTTCTACACAAATTCCATTCGTCGCCGGTGACAAGCTTGATGTGCTCTGTGAGCAGATCGACACCGCAGGCCGCCTGAACCATTTCAGGTCCGGGCGCGCCGCTAAGACGCGGATTGACTTCAATGACGATTGGGCCGTGCTTCGTCCACCGGAATTCGATGCACGTTGGCCCCCAGCCGAGGCCAAGCGCTCGCAAACAGCTCAGCGAGACGTCGGCGATACGCTTGTGCTCGGCATCACCCAGCGGGGCCGGAAAGGTCCACTGATGATAGACGAAATGCGGCGGTGGGCCGAAGTCACCGGCGCCAACTCCAATGACCTCATCTCCCATTACATCGCTCCAATAAAGAGGGCCTTGTGCGAATTCTTCGACCAGTATCCTCGGCGAAGACCGCCATATGTGCTTCTCGCCCAACAGATATGTCGCATGTTCGGCTAACTCATCGAGGTTGCGGCACAGTCGGACACCGATACTGCCGCTGCCTACGGCTGGCTTAAGAACCACCGGCAGGCCGATATCCGCGGCAGCGCCTTTTATCTCTGTCGCATTCGTTGCCAACCGATAAGCCGGAATCGGAATGCCGGCCCTGGCGAGAAGCTGACGTTGCAGGAATTTATCGCAGCATCGTTCGATGGACGTAGGATTCGGCCCTGGTAGCTCGAAATGCCGACAAAGCTTGCCAACTGTCGCATAGGTAAACTCCGTGGCGGACGTAATGCCAGCAATCTCATAGGCTGCACCCAGCCGGGAACATTCCTGGATCAGCGCATCGAGATTGTTTGTATCGACAGCGATTGTCTCAATGCTTTTCGCCGCAAGATATTCGTACCGGGTTGGATTAGCCGACAGGATGATTGGATGAAAACCATGATGCTGAGCCACTTGAACGTACCGCTGCATATTACTTGCGCCTTCAACCAAGATAAATGCTCTTCTCGCCATTGCTTTTAACTCCGACATTGCTGGTTGTGGGGCAGTCTAAGTGTAAACCGGAACCTGTTTCAGTCGTGCCGCCTCAGGCTTTTGAATGTAGCCCTGTCCGCGCCTTTGCGCCCGCAAAGATTCCGTAAGATATTTGAAGGTTTTGTTGCAATGGCTAAGGGTCTGTCCCGAAACTTCATGAAGGATTGCAAAATTTTCTGATCATAAGCCGGATGGAAGCGAGATTGAGGAAGGCGAGCCCTTTGGCGTTGAGGCACTCCCAGTCTTTGACAAGGCGGCGGCATCAGCCAAGCCAAGCAAAATGTGCGTCCGACAACCCAAGGCGGGGAACGAGCACGAACCCCCTGGGCCTGATCTGACCGTTTGACGATCTCCACATAGACCTGGGCAATGACCTTTTTTTCGGCCCCTTCTGGAACGCCGGCCCCGATAGCCTCCATCGGCGTAGAGCTTCAACAGGAAGGAGAAGAGCCCGAACAGGGTGACTATGACCACCGCAGCGCCGTCGCGGTCTTGAACATTGGCGGCATGAACGAGTGCGTGCATAAGAGCGAAAAGCGCATGGTGATACAGTGGACCGTGCGGCTAAGTCCACAAATCGAAATAGGGGTAAACCATCAAAAGCGCCGAAAAAGGGGGACTTGCATGGACCCGCACGGCTTTGATGCGGGCAAGAAGATCAAGGGCCTTGGGTGTCGACGAGAATATGCCGATTCTTGCCGCTTTGGCTATCGATAATGGCGGCGGTCGGAGAAGCTTCGCGTTCCGCCTTTTCCGGGCAGGCGACGAACCGATTCTGCAAAGTCATAAAGACTTGGGGCAGACACTAAAGCAGCATGCAAAGAGGATCGGTGGGCTTCAGGTCAAGGTCAAGCAGCAATGACGAACTGCTTGGGCAAGCGGACGATTTGACCCGTCAGGGTCGACCGCATTTTCCGCCTTTGTCGCTGGTCGCGTGATTTTGTCGATGACCAGTTCGCCTATCCCCGCTCCACGACCGCCTGGCCGCCGCCGGCGCGAATTTCGGTGAAAGTGCCGGTTGGGAACGCGTTCAGTGGTTTGGTGCGCCCGGATCGCCGAATGAAAACCATGCGACGTTCGGCCGGGACGAATGGTTCGAGCGCAGTGGCGCCGAGCATACCGCCACCCGCTCTGGCGTCACTCTGTTTGACCAGTCCTCCTTCGCGCACATAATGGTTCAGGGGCCGGATGCCCTTGCCCTTCTACAGCGCCTGTCCACCAACGACGTGAACGTGGCGGTCGGCCGGATCGTGTATATGCCGTGGTTGAACGAGCGGGGCGGTATGGAGTCCGACGTCACGATCGCGCGCACCGCCGACGAGGAATTTCTTGTCGTGACCGCGGCCGTGCAACGCACCCGCGATCTCGCGTGGCTGCGCTTGCACGCCAAGGGAGCCGGCCACGTCTCGGTCGCCGACGTCTCATCCGGATACACCACTCTCTCCGTCATGGGTCCGCGATCGCGCGAATTGCTGGAGCGCGTCAGTCCCGCAGATTTCTCAAACGTGGCATTTCCCTTCGCAACGGCTCGCGAAATAGAGATCGGATACAGCCTGGCGCTCGCATTCCGGATGAGCTTTGTCGGTGAGTTGGGCTGGGAACTTCACATCCCGACCGAGCAGACATTGGGTGTCTATGATGCCTTGATGGCCGGCGGCGCCGATCTCGGCGTGGGTCACGCCGGTTATGTCGCCCTCAACACGCTGCGTCTTGATGTCCTGCCTGGTAAAGGCGCAGCCCGCCAGCCGGAAGCGCGAGATTGTCACGAACGACAGATCAGCGTGACCACGGCCAGCACTCGCGTTTGCGAAAGCATCAGAGAAGGTTCTCAGCGCGTCCGCAATGCGAAAGTACCGGAAAATGTCTTCAACAGTTCGTCTCGAGTTAGCCAAACTAGCCAGTCATCATGGCTTATCCCTAGTGCAGGCAAGCGCAGGATGGACCCGTATTCTCGATGCTGATATCCGTAGCGACCCACTACACCTTTTTCAATGTTCCAGCCGGCAACTAGCGCGTAAATCACATCTGGGGACCATTTAGCCCATGCTAGTCCCAATGCAAGGCGACCAACAAAGCTTGTGAGGTTGCGGCCCCGAAAGTCCTCCCGCAACCACACGTCGCCATGATATGCTACCAGCCCCTTTATGGTGTCAGCCGTCGGCGCGGAGCAACTGCACGAGGAAGCGGGCCCGGCTTTGAGGTCAGGGTCGTCGAAGCAGCCTTTGAGCGATCTAAGATGCTCAGCAAGGCTGGTGTGGGATATGTCGTCTAAACGCATTGCTTGGACATGCGCTATACTTCCTTCCCGATCTCGACCGACGATCCAAAATGCCTTTCCAGGCGGGAGAGCAGAACAGTCCGGTCGGAAGTGTGGAGTGGTCGGCGGCTTTCCGGGAAGTCTGCTGGTTATTCGGACATACTCGTCAAAATTGTCGCCGGTCGCAATTCGAAGGCCGGACTTGCGCGCCAGGTCGTCTAGTGCCCAGATGCATTTTGACAGTTGCAGTATTGTAGGTTTATCGTTCATATCTGATATCCCTCCGCTCAGCGGAGCTAAGTAATATAGACAATTGGGTTTATTCTACGAAAGTGATGGTATTTGGATAATCGCTTATATTAGCATATCTGTGTGTTATCTCTTCCCCAACTGTTATGTCCTTTAGTGCTACGATGCTTGCCCACGCGCCCGTGCCTTCGTCGACCCATACTATTTGTGAATTCGGGTTAGATGAATGATTTACTATCGAAATTAACCCGAAAACAACATACCCTGAGCGTTGATTTCCTATAGATTTATGTATCGGTCGAACAAAGTAGTACTCTAACAATCCGGTGCGTTCCAATAGCTTTTCATCCGAGCTGTTAAATCCCCATGTCGGAGCTTTTTCAATTAAATCGCCGACTTTGAATGGAATATTGGCAAATACGCCGCGTCCCTTTTGAGGAACATTCCTGACGTATACGGGATTTCGCCGATCATCGATTGCTCCGGTCATCGCGCTTTTCCTACTCTGTACTGCTCATCGCGAGGTACGCGCTCGCGTGGTCTACTGACTGCCACTGGGCATCTTGCAATCGAGATGCCTTCGGCACGTCGGGCCATCAGTTTCCTCTTCGTCGAGATCCCCGACGATCATGATCACTTCTCAAGCTGGCGTGTTCACTGGGCTGCCGATCACGCTTTCGATGGCGTGCGCGAGGATGTCGAGGCCTTGGCTAAGCTGATCCTCCCCAATGACGAGGGGTGGCAGGCATTTCACGACCTCGCCTTTGGGGCCGGCAGTCTCGACGATGAGGCCCCTCTGGAAGGCGGTCCTGACGACCTGACCGGCAATCTCGCCGGACTTCAGTTCTATGCCCCGCATCATGCCACGACCCTTGGCTGACACGCGGCTTGGGTCGTATTTCTGCGCGATCTGCTCAAGCCGGCTTTTCAGCAGATTGCCTTTCTCCTCGACGGACGCCGCAAAGCTGTCTGTCCGCCAGAAGTGCTCCAGGGCTGCTCGGGCGGTCACGAACGCGTGGCAGTTGCCGCGGAATGTGCCGTTGTGCTCTCCTGGCTCCCACCTGTCGAGTTTTCGATCAATAAGAACGAGAGCCATAGGCAGGCCATACCCCGATATCGATTTGGCCATTGTGACGATGTCTGGACGGAGTCCCGATGCTTCGAAGGAGAAGAATGCACCGGTGCGCCCAACACCCGCCTGAATGTCATCGACGATCAGCAGAGCCCCGTGTTTACGCGCAATGGCCGCCACATTGCGGAGCCACTCGATGCCGGCGACATTGAGGCCGCCTTCGCCCTGAACTGTTTCGACAATCACCGCCGCCGGAGCGTCCACGCCGCTGGAGGGATCCGAGAGCAGACGATCAAGGTAATTGGCGCTGTCTACAGTGGACCCAAGATAGCCGTCATAGGGTAGCCGCGTGACGCCGCCGAGTAGCTGGCCGGCGGCAGCCCGGTGGTATCGGTTGCCGGTGCAAGAGAGTGCGCCAAGACTCACGCCATGAAAGCCGTTGGTGAAGGCTACGATGTTTGACCGACCAGTGATCTTGCGCGCTAGCTTGAGGGCAGCCTCGACCGCGTTGGCGCCGGTCGGGCCGGGAAACTGCACAACATAATCGAATTGCCGCGGCCTAAGGATCGTCTCGTGGAATTCCTGCAGAAAAGATTCCTTGGCTACATTATAGAGATCGAGGCCATGGGTGATGCCGTCGCCCTCAATGTAGTCTGCGAGCGCGGACTTCAGCTCGGGGGGATTGTGCCCATAGTTTAGGCTTGAGCAGCCCATGAGAAAGTCGAGATAGGCCGTCCCATCACGCGCAAACAGCTGAGCCCCCCGTGCCCTCGCGAAAACGACGGGAAAGCTGCGAGCATAGCTCCGCACCTCGGACTCGAGATGGTTGAAGATCGCAAATTCCTCCTCGCGATCCGGCGCACTTTGGTCAGTCATCGTTGCCTCCTTATTTAGGTTGGGTAGGCGGGCCGGCGGGAATGCCTGCAGGGCTTCAGAGCGTGCGATGGGGTCGATGGCTATCAGGAGCGTCGATGGGTCGCTCGGCGTCGGTAGGCCGACAACCAGCCAACCACGCTAAGCGAGCACGCCATCGGCGAAATCACTGCAAAGCAGGGGCTCGCAATACCGCGAATTGCGGTCTGGTTGCGGGCACTTCGCGATGAGCCGGCGAGCGGGCGCGTCGATCGTCCAACAGTCGGCTGAGTTCCTCTGGAATGGCAGCTCGTCGTGCCGAAGCGTCGGCCTCGTCCTGCCGAAAGCCGCCCGCCGAGAAAGGACGCGCCAGGATGCTGTTGCGGGATCACCAATGATATTCAGTTCGGCCGCGGGTGCAGGCCCCCTGACGGAATCCACATCATCGATGAGGTGTCCGTCTTCCGCATGGGCCCTACGATGTGGACGTTCGCGTTCAGCCAAAGCACCGGGCTCACGATATTCACGCAGCATCATGAGTGCCTTTGCCATTTCAGCCCTGTCTCGGCGTCGATGGTTCTGATGGCCTTTGCGCGCAGATGCGCCTTGAGCTTGGCGAATGCCATTTCGATGGGATTGAGATCTGGGCTGTAGGGCGGCAGGAAGAGCAGCCATGCGCCTCTGGCCCGGATCGCTGCCTCGGCGGCCGGGCTCTTGTGGGCAGCGAGATTGTCGAGGATGACGACATCGCCCTTTGCCAGCGTCGGAGCGAGCTGCGTTTCGACATAGGTTTCGAAGATGCGCCGGTTCATCGGCGTGTCGATAGCAAAAGGGGCCGTGAGCCCATGACAGCGCAACCCGGCGATGAAGGTCTGCGTCTTCCAATGCCCGAACGGTGCCTTTGAGCGGCATGTGCGGCCAATGAATTGTGATCGAGTGCAGTAATCGTTTGGCCAAGGCCCAGGGATTTCGCCAATCTGCGAAGAAGGCGACCCTGCCGCAGGGTGGGGACCGGTCGCCATCCCCGGCGCGCAGCCGCCCAATGAACGGCCCCCCGATGAGGTTCTTGTCTTCCACAGAGGGTTCATTTCGGGGATGTTCCCACACATTGGCGGCATGATTCTCCGTTGGTTTTCGGAATATCTCTCGCGGTAACTGGACGTTGCGTGGCAACGAGAAGCTCTGGCTATCACTGACCATTAAAATCTCCCAAGCGAACACCAGTGCCGCCTTCGCGTCGCGTTTCACGAAGAAGACTTCTCAAAAGTCATGCCAATTGCGCCGGGGAGCCTAACGAATATTTTTCTGAGGTTTGTTCAGTGACTTGACCCGGAGTGCAGCGGACTGCCAGGCCAAAAGACTGTGTCGCGGATGCGACAACACGACAGTAGGTGTAGAAGCCCTGCGAACTCAGAGCCTGACTCAAAACCCGGTTAACTGCGAGGTGGAGTTGGGCGGCGGCGGAGCATGAGGCGGATGGAGGCGATGAATATCCATGCCTCGGCGCTGGCGATGGTCGCCTCGAAGTCTTTGGCGAGCCGGCGACAACGTCCCAGCCAGGCGAAAGTTCGCTCGAGGACCCATCGTCGTGGCAGCACCTCAAAGCCCTTGGCCGCGTCGGAGCGCTTGATGATTTCGATGGTCCATGTGCCGAGATTGGCCAGTGCCTGCGACAGTTTTTCTCCGGCATAGCCGCCGTCGGCGAACAGATGCCGCAACCAGGGAGAAAGCCGTCGAATGGAGGCGATGACGCCGACTGCCTTCCTGGATGTCGGCCGTGTGCACCGTCAGCCCGACCAAGTGTCCCTCGGTGGCAGTAATGATATGGCGCTTGCGGCCTTTGACCTTCTTGCCGACGTCGTAACCACGCAAACCGGCAACGTCCGTGGTCTTTGCCGATTGGCTGTCGATGACACCGGCGCTCGGGCTCGCCTCGCGACCAAGCGCCAGGCGTGCCGCAGCCACCAAGTGGAAGTTGATGGTCTTCCACAGCCCGTTGTCCCGCCAGGCATAGAAATAGCGTTGAACCGTCGAGACCGGCGGGAACCGATCCGGCAATGCCCGCCATTGGCAGCCGGTCAGGGGATGTAGAGAAGCGCGTCCACGACCGCCCGAAGTTCTGTCGTCCGCGGTCGTCCCGTTGCCTTCGCTCCAGACATGAACGGCTCGATCAACGCCCATTCCCGGTCCGTCATTGCATTTGCATCTCGCTGCCCCGCGCGGCAATACTGCCGCCGGGTGGTCTCCGTCCAACCCATGTCGTGATCCTGCTCAAGTCTAGACAGCTCAAGCGAATCACAACGGACGGGGCCACTCAACCGCCTCCACCGCCCAATCTCGAGTTTTGGGTCAGGCTCTTAGGCAAAAAGGACCATACCCGTTGCATACTTAGATAGACACTGATTGAACCTTCTAGTAACTCGCCCATGTGCTAATAAATATGGATATTCTATGACAGTGTTGCAATAAAGTCTTAAAATATGCAGGAGATTAATTCATAATTGACGCCTTCCATTTCCGCGTCTTTTAAGCATAATCGTTCAGAGAGCATGGTTTTCCTTTTATAACTTCGTCTTTCAGATCTTGGAGATATACGATGGTGGAGCGGGTAAAGATCCTAATAATTGGGTATGGCGTGCTTGGGGGTGCCGTTCTTGATCTTCTCAGCCAAAGCGGCAGACCGTACGATCTGCATGTTGGGGCAAGGAATGTGCAGCAGGCCTCTCTAAGGGCCAATGTGTCGAGATACACGGCCCTAAACCTCGGCCATCATCCGACCATTGAAGTGATGCCTATGGATCTAATGAATATTGAGGCTACAGCAGAGCGGCTTGCGGCTCTCCGTCCTGATATCATTTTCAATGCAACGACATTGCAGCCATGGTGGATCATAAAGCAATTGCCGGCCGACGCTTATCAGCAGATCGATAAAGCGTGCGCCGGCGTATGGACCCCGATGGACCTCGTTCTCGTGCGACGCCTGATGAAAGCTGTGCGAGAGGTCGGACTTGAGAGCCTGGTCGTGAACGCATCCTTTGCTGATGTAACACACGCTGCCCTTGCGGCTGAGGGTCTCGCGCCAGCGATCGGCATTGGAAACGTCGCGAATGCCGTGCCGGGTATCCGATTGGCGGCTGCGCATCTTCTGGGGTGCGACGTGAAAGCCGTAGACGTGCGGTTCTTCGCCCAACACTATGTCAGCTATCGCATGCCGAGCACAGGAACCACGGACGGAGCGCCCTACTATCTGGCCATATATCGGGAGGGCCGGAGAACCAGGCCCGAGGAATTGGACCACGATGAGATCTTCGCGAATGTTGCCGGCCAATTTCGACGGGTGGGAGATCTTACAGCACAATTGGTGACGGCATCGTCGGCGACAGCCGTTATACGTGCGCTCGCCGATCGCGTGGAGCGCGTCGTACATGCGCCCGGCCCATTGGGTCTCGTAGGGGGCTATCCCGTTAGGATTGCTCCAGCAGGCATTTCGATCGATTTGCCTGAAGAGCTATCATTGGACGAAGCGGTTGAGATCAACAAGGGATGTCAGAAATTTGACGGAATTGAAGCCGTCGAAAGCGACGGAACCGTGCGCTTCACAGCAGAGTCGGCAGAAATCGTGCGCAAGCTGCTCGGCTACGATTGCGAGGCGGTAGCGCTTGAGGAATGCGAGGACCGTGCGGAGGAACTGGCAACGAAATATGCCGAATACCGTCGTCGCTTCGAGTAATCCGGCACCCTTCGAAGCATATTATTGGCGAGACAAACCGGCGGTCGTAGTGGCAAGCTAGTCGCCTGCGAAACTGATGATGTGTTGATTCCAGTTTTCGATTCATTCCGATCTGACACTTGGCTTGCCGGCATTGTGGGCTTCGAGTGGCGATTCGCGGCAAATGAATGCGCCTTGTGTTGCGTGATTAGAGACGATGACGAAGCAGCGCGGGAGCGAACGAGCTTCCCAAGCAATGACGCGCGCTGAGACCAACCTGATTCGAAGAGAGCTCCGATGACCGACGACGTTGTCAACCTGCGCACGCTGTGAAGAAGCCCTCGACGCCGCTCTGTTGTGCGAGAGGATTGGCTGTGCTGCGCAGTGGCTCATGGACCTGGAGGTAAGGAGCCGCCACTGACGCCGGCTAGGACGAGAAGTAGCCGCTGCGGCTGCATCGAGCGGTACGACGCAACCATGTCGTCGGCATCTTTCCCAATGACGCATAAGAATCCTGCGCAGCCCCAAGACTCAAAATGGATGGATCAACCGCCGCTAATTCTACATCCGCCAGCCGCTAATGGCTTATCCGCACCAGTTCGCCAGTTGCGCCGCCACATCAGTAACTCGCCAATCCTCCGCGTGGTTGAATAGTCCAGCCATTACAGATTCTTCACGCAAATTTACTGAATCTTTGCAACTGCAAATCGCTGACGATGCTACGTTTCACACAAGTTCGAAAGTCAGGCAGCGGCCGAACAGGCTGATGCCGATTTATGCTCCTGGTCGCAGGGCACGCAACGGAGGAGACAGCCAATGGCAAGGAGAGCACTCATCATGCTTGAAGGGCATCGGGGTTCTGGTCTGCCGTTCGTTCAAGCGGCCCGACACCTTGGTCTTGATCTAGTTACCTTGTCGGCTAATCCAACTCGCTACGACTATCTTGCGGATCAAAATTTCGAGGTAATCCAGGTCGATACAGACAATCTGGATGCGCTGATCCGCGAATGCTCACGGCTGCGTACAAGGTATGATATTGCTGGCTTACGGGCGCCGAGGAAGAGATCTATGCAGTTGGCAAGCTCTGCCGGTATTTCAATCTACCGGGGACCGGACCCCCCTGAACGATGCTACAAACAATTCCTAGAGATGAATTCGCAAATCTGACGGCGTAAAGCCGAAAAAAACTTGCTAAGATTCGGGTTTAAAAAAATGGTGTATGATTTGATCCTCAGGAGCGGCCGCGTCATTGACCCCTCTCAAACGCTTGACGCGACTATGGACGTGGCCTTTCTGGACGGGAAAGTGGCCGCTATCGGCTCGCGACTCGAATCGGAGGCGGGAACAGTTGAGCAGGACGTCTCAGGCCTTATTGTAACCCCCGGCCTTCTCGATCTTCATACGCATGTGTACTGGGGCGGAACGTCCTTGGGCATCGATGCGGAAGCCTTCGGTCGCGCCAGCGGGGTCACGACCGTTGTCGATACTGGGAGCGCCGGCCCAGGAAACTTTGCCGGCTTTCGACAACACATCATTGAGAAGTCTCAAGTCCGTATCTTGGCGTTGCTCAATGTATCCTTTGCGGGGATTTATGGTTTTGGATCTCAGGTCGGGGAAAATGAAGAGATAAAGTTGCTGTCTGCGGTGCGCAGCGTCGAGGTAATCGAAGCAAATCGGGATGTGATCGCAGGAGTAAAGGTTCGGGTCGGGAAGTACGCTTCAGGGAATTCCGGTCTCGCCCCGCTCGACATGGCCTTGGAGGTTGCCGATGAAACCTGCTTGCCATTGATGGCCCATATCGATTTCCCGCCACCCTCTTATGAGGAGGTCGTCTCCCGTCTAAGACGTGGCGATATCCTCACCCATGCCTTTCGACCCTTCCCGAATGCACCTATCAATTCGCGGGGCGTCATCAGAGCAGCCGTGCGGGAAGCACGTGAACGCGGCGTTCTTTTCGATATCGGCCACGGCCAGGGCTCGTTCGCCTTCAAGACGGCCCGTGCCATGCTGACCGAAGGATTCCAGCCCGATACGATTTCGTCGGATATTCATGCCGGCAGCATTGACGGACCAGTCTTTGATCAGACGACGACTCTGTCGAAGTTTCTGTGTCTGGGGATGTCGCTGAACGAGGTTATCACTGCCTCGACCCTTAACGCTGCATCAGCGCTCCGCCAGCCGGAGCTTGGATCGCTCAAGCCGGGCTCCACAGGGGACGCCACAATCCTCACCCTAGAGGAAGGTTCCTTCGACTATATCGATTGCATGAATGAGGTCATCCGCGGAGGCCAACGGCTTGTTGCGCGGGGAGTGGTCCTGAACGGCCGCTGGTGGAATTCCTGGAAAGACGATCGGGAGGCAGCGGCCAAACGGGCACCGATATCAAGCCACAGCAAAAAGCAATCAAATTATAATGATGAATGACCGACGACATGCGCCCACCGCCTCATTCCGATTGACGTGATGGTTTCTGGATTGGCGAGGAGTTTCTGCCAGGCCTCGCACGCCGCGTCGATGGTGGCGTCGTAGGTTTCGAAGACTCGGTTTGAGAGCCAGTTGGAGCGCAGGTATTGCCAGAGGTTTTCCACCGGGTTCAGTTCGGGGGATCGCGACGGCAGGAAGATCGGCGTGATGTTCTCCGGCACGTCGAGATTTGCCGTTGTGTGCCATCCAGCGCGATCCATGAACAGCACGGCATGCGCGCCTGGAGATCGACGCGGCGCCAGCACCACGCCGTCAACGGCAGGATCTGGGCCTGTTTCGACAATCTCGGCCAGCTCTGCCAGTTGCTTGGGCGAAAGCCGTGGTGTGAGGCCATTCGACCACGAATCCAGAAGCCCATCCGGCCCGGCTTCGTTGAACCGGTGCCCAGTCCCGCAAGGTCCATCCCGCCGATCCTGGCCGCGTCCGCACGGCTCATGCCGTCAGGCACCGCCGCCAGCGAAAGCAAACGGCTGCACTGCCGCGCGTCCTTCGAAGCCCGTGCCAACCGGCGAAGCTTCGAAGCCGAATAGTCCGTCCGCAACGGAGCTGAGCACGGAGGGACGAAGCTGAAGCCGAGGCGCGGAATAACGATTGCTAAAGCGGGAATGGGCCGGCGGCCTTGACCTTTTCCATCGTGACGCAAGTTCGGAAGCTCTTCACGTTTCCTTCCTTGAAAAATAATTGGCGCGTAAGAGACGTATACTCGCCCATGTTTCTGATATTCACGATGAGAATGAAGTCAGCTTCTCCCATAACGTGGTAGCATTGCTGTACCTGAGGACAGTTCACGAACCGTTTTTTCATCTCATCGAGCAGATCCGCTTTTTTACTTTCGGCCGTCACCTCGACGATGACCGTCAGAGGACGCCCAACCGCTCTCTCGTTTAAGGTGAAGACGTCCTTTCTGATTATCCCTGCGGAACGAAGCCTTTTAAGACGTCGAGCTACCGCCGCTGCTGGCAGGCCAACACGGTCAGCAATTTCGCTCTGCTGCATGAGAGTGTCGGACTGCACCAACTGCAGGATTTTTAGATCGAAATCGTCGAGCTGCGTTTTGCGAGCGGTCGCGTCCCCACAGGTGGTGTAGCTCGGCGGTAGCGAAGCCGCTCGCGAGCGCGCTCTCGACAGCGCTGTATCGAGCGAGCGGCTTTGCGGTGGTCATCGACAGTTCGCCGGTAAGGTCGGGTTGCTGACACCAACCTGATTCGAAGGAACTATCGATGACCGACGACATGATGAACCTGCGCGCGCTCGTGGAGAAGACTCCGGATTCCGATCTCTTGCGCGAGATGATCGGCTTTGCCGCCGAGCGGCTGATAGAGCTGGAGGTTGGGGCCGCCACCGGCGGCGCCTATGGCGAGAAGAACCCGTTGCGCACGGCCTAGCGCAACGGCTATCGCGAGCGCGACTGGGAGACGCGGGCCGGCACCGTCGAGTTGCGCATCCCCAAGCTCAGGAAGGGCTCCTACTTCCCCGTTTTCCTCGAACCGCGCCGCATGGCCGAGAAGGCGCTGACCGCCGTCATCCAGGAGGCCTACGTCCAGGGGTATCTCGACCCGCTCGGTCGACGATCTGGTCAAGGCGATGGGCATGAGTGGCATTTCGAAGAGCCAAGTCAGCCGGCTGTGCGAAGAGATCGACGGCAAGGTCAAAGCGTTCCTTGAAAAGACCCATCGAGGGCGACTGGCCATATCTGTGGATCGACGCCACCTACCTGAAGGTGCGCCGCGGCGGCCGCATCGTCTCGGTCGCCGTCACCATCGCTGCCGGCACCTCGGCATCGATAGCGTTGAGGAAGCGGATGAATTCCTGATGACGATGGCGCTGCATGTTCCTGCCGATGACGGTGCCGTCGAGCACGTTGAGGGCGGCAAACAGGGTGGTCGTGCCGCTGCGCTTGTAGTCGTGGGTCATGGTGCCGAGCCTACCCTTCTTCATGGGCAGGCCGGGCTGGATGCGGTCGAGCGCCTGGATCTGGCTCTTCTCGTCGACCGACAGCACGATGGCGTGAGCCGGCGGATCAACATAGAGGCCGACGACGTTGCGCAGTTTGTCGACGAACTGCGGATCGTTGGAGAGCTTGAACTGGCGCCAGCGGCTGGGCTGCAGCCCGTGCGCCTTCCAGATGCGGCGCACCGCGCTGGCGCTGATGCCGGCCGCGGCCGCCATCATGTCGGCGGTCCAGTGCGTCGTCTCGCCAGGCGGGTCCTGCAACGTCAGTGCCACCACGCGCTCGGCGACTTCAGGTCCGAGTGGGGCAATGCGCGAGGGGCGCGTCTTGTCGCGCAACAGTCCCTCGAAGCCTTCCGCGGCGAAGCGCTCCTGCCAGCGCCACACGCAGGTCTTGGACTTACCAGTTTGCCGCATGATCTCCACGGTGCCCACGCCGTCGCTGCTCAACAGCATGATCTCGGCGCGCCAAACGTGCTTCTGCGGCGCATTGCGATCTCTGATCAGCGCGCCCAGACGCTGACGATCAATCGAAGAAACGGTGAGCAATATTCCTGTGCGCATGCGCCAGACTCGCATCCGCACTCACAAAAGGGAATCCCCAGCCGGACTCTTATGTCAGGGGTAAACCACTAGCATCCGTTAGCCCCGAATAGTCGACCGGTGTGGTAATGAGATGCACACCGCCGCCGGCGAACGCCGCTTCGAGTGTAGCTACGAGCTTGTCAGGGCCCTCGATCCGCCTACCTTCGATACCATAGGCGTTCGCATAGGCAACGAAGTCGGGATTGTCGAAGGTCGTGCCGAAATCGCTGTACCCGTGCAAGGCCTGCTTACAACGGATCATCCCATAAGCATTGTCCTGCAGGATGAGCACGACCAAGTTGAGACCAAGGCGGATCGCCGTCTCGAGTTCCTGCGAGTTCATCATGAATCCGCCGTCACCGCATACCGCAAGGACGCGGCGCTCCGGATAGAGCATTGCAGCCACAATCGCCGAGGGTAGCCCAGCGCCCATTGTGGCGAGGGCATTGTCGAGCAGCAGCGTGTTGGCGACGTGGGTGCGGTAGTTTCGGGCGAACCAGATCTTGTACATGCCATTGTCGAGACAGACGATGCCGTCCTCGGGCATGACCTGACGCACGTCATGCACGATCCGCTGGGGTGTGGGCGGGTAACGGCTTTCCTCCGTACTGTCGGCGATCCTAGCCAGGATCCCCTCGCGTAGCCCGAGAAGCGCATCAGCGTTGGGCAGCTTGCCCTCGATACGGTCGGCGAGCAATCTCAGGCTCAGTCCGACATCACCAACCACTTCGGCATGCGGGAAGAATACCTCCTCGACGGTCGCTGGCAAATAGCTCACATGAAGTACGGCCGGCCCGTTCGGCATCATCAGGAAGGGCGGCTTTTCCACCGTGTCGTGACCGATTGAGATGATGAGGTCGGCGCGATCGATCGCCCGATGGACGTAGTCCCGCTCCGACAGCGCGGCCGTGCCAATATACAGTCCGGACCCGCTCGATACCGCGCCCTTCCCCATTTGTGTATTGAAGAATGGGATCTGCAGGCGCCTAACGAAATCTGACAGCACGTTCGTCAGGCGCGGCCGGCTTGCTGCCGCACCCAACATGACCAGTGGCCGCTCCGCCTGGAGGATCAGCTCGGCGGCGCGATCCAGCGCTTCTTGGGGCGCCACCGGCTGATCGATCGGATGAGGCGGGATTGTTGATGGAACCGTCACAAAAGACCCGGCTGCGACGTCCTTTGGAAGCTCGAGATAGACGGGCCCCGGCCGTTCCCGCTGCGCCACCCCAAACGCTTCGCGCACGATCGTCGGGATTGTCGCGGGGCTGACGATTTGGCGCGCCATCTTGGTCAGCGGCGCCATTGTCGAGACCATGTCCACGACTTGGAATCGTCCCTGCTTCCCGCTTACGATCCCTTTCTGCCCGGTAACCATGATCATGGGCATCGCGCCGAGCAGGGCGTAAGCTGCCCCCGTCGTGAGATTCAGCGCACCGGGACCGAGCGTAGACAAGCACACGCCGGGCCTGCCGGTAAGCCGCCCCTGCGTAGCCGCCATGAATGCTGCCGCTTGCTCGTGGCGCGTCACCACGAATTTGATCGAGGAATGCCGCAAGGCTTCGATGAAATCGAGAATGTCTTCTCCTGGCACCCCGAAGATCCGCTGTACGTTTTCGTTCTCCAATGAGGAGACAAGCAGTTCGGCTCCGTTCATTGATGTTGTCCTCTGTTCATACTCACCACCTATCAGTCAGCACTCTCGAAGCGGTTTGCTATTGTTGTTGCTTACCGCTCTAGCATTGACGACCTTTCTGTCTGCTGCGACTGCTCGATGTAGGTCAACCTGAATGTCGCAAGCCGATTGAAAGCAGGCCCGGACCGAATTTGATGGCAGCGCCTTTGGGTGCTTTGTGACAAAGGCCAATGGAGCCTATTCCCGGACCATACTCCTCGACTATCCCGTGCACCGATTGTCTCCAATACGGTAGCAGCACATGGTCCACTACGTTCTTCCGGGCCGGCGCGGAAGCAGACATCAGAGAGCAACGCCGGAGGCGGCACAAGCAGTCATATACATTTTCATTTCCGTCTTCTGGTGAATGAATGCCATGCTGCCTCACTCTGACCCATCCCGAAGCAAAAATCCGCCTTTAGCGATCACAACAACAATTGCGTCGCGAGGCCACGTACGACAATATGGTCAAGGATCCGAGGAGGCTTAGACCGGCGGCAGCGACGATTGGCAGCTGAGAGCGCCAACGTGAATAATCCATCGGAAACCACGTCGGCACGTATTCGACGATGCTGGCTGCACATGCAGGCTAGTGAACCGAAGCGTTTCCGAGTGGCATCTTTCACCTCGCTAGTTGCGGGGAGGCCCACTGGTACGTTCATGCGTCGGATAGGTTCGCCCACTTGACAGAATCCCGATTTGGCAAGCATCTGGACAACAACAGTTCCTCGACAGTCGTGTCGAGTTCGTTTGCGTCCGGCGGTATGCCCCCACCTCCCCACAATCATACGGGACTGACGTTTCGGTGACGGTCGTGCCATGGCTTTGATTCAAAACCTACGACAGCTATCCTCTCGATCATCAAATATCCGTTTTCGTGCATTCTTGATCGTGGATCCGAAAGCCCCGATGCGATAGGCAACGAAATCTCGTCTCAATGCCGGAGAAGCAAGGAGCAGGCCAAATCGACAACACGTTGATAAAAAGCAAGAAAATGCAGACTTGTACGTGAAGCCTATCCGCTTTGGTGCAAATCAACCACCGAGGTGGGTGAAATCGGCTAGTCGGTGTCGCGGATCCTACAATGCCTCGCCTACTTCCGCCCATTCCGCAGCCGATGTGAGAAATGATTTCAGAAACGTCGGATTTCGGGACAGGATTTCCGCCGGTTCCGCGAAGTGGGTGAGCTGCGGCTAACGGCACTTGGACCCGGACGAGCATTCTTATAACGTTCATCCGATCCTCAAGAATGACTGAAGCTTCGACAACCTCAGTCTTCTCAACGAGCAACTTGCGGGTGAGCGCGATGATCGTCGTCTTCTTGAGCCGGTCGCCATTCTTGACCCGGTCCCGAACCACAAGGAGAGCACTGAGTGCGGTTGATGTCGTAGCCACAGCCAGGCGAGATGGATCAGCGTCGTGCGCAGCCTTGGATTGCCGGCTTACGAAACCCCTGGTCGTAATCGATCGAGCCACTCTGTCAGGGCGTCGACGCAAGGCCTGCATAGGCGGCAACGCTGGCATCGGTTGTCGAAGTGACGCGACAGCCCCTCCGACTACAGGACGGTGACAAACTCCGGCCCGATGCCTTTCAGGTTGAGCAGCATCGCAGGTGCCGGCGAGACGGCCTCAGCGGCAGCAAGCATCGAATCGCGTTCGGCCTCGACTGCCTTGATCTGCTCGAGCAGCAGCTCGAGCCTGTGAAGTTCTCGGCCGATCTGCATCTTCAGACATGCCGGCAGCGGACGGCCATCGCCGGTCTTCAATTTCTCCAGCCGCGATCTTGGTTTCCAGCCGTTCGTTGCGGGCGAGCCCGACGACGTAGTCGACGCGGTTGATCTCGCACCAGGCCATCAGTTCCTCGCGCGCAAAGCCGGAATCAGTGCGCAGGATGATGCGGACCCTAGGCCAGGTTTTGCGGATCTGGGTCACGATCCGCTCAACCTCCTCGACCGCTCCTTTGCTGGCATCGATGTTGGAACGCCTGAGCTTTGCTGCCGGCAGGTGCCGGTCGCAGAAGATGTAGAGCGGCAGGTAGCAGTAGCAGTTGTAGTAGCCGTGGAAGAACCTGCCTTCCTGCCGGCCGTGCAGCGGATCATCGGTGGCGTCGAGATCGAGCACGATCTCGGCCGGCGGCTTATCGTGGGCTTCCAGGAACAGGTCCACGAACAAGGCCTCCAACGCGACCTTGTCGTGATCTTGTGATAGCGCGTCGGCTCCCCGACCCGGCCGTGCTCCAGCCGGTTCAGCGTCGACTTGCCAGCAAGCACCGCACAATCTTCTCGCTTCGGCGTCAGACGTTCCGACACAAGCGCGAGCACCGGGTCGTGGCGAAGCGTGTCGTGGTCGTCGACGTCCTCGTATCCCAGCGCGATCGCTGCGATGCGTTGGCCGACCAGCGTTCAGACGCTGTGAACCGTGAGATCCTGATTGCGGTAATCGACGAAGCACGAGGCCACCCGGTCGAACAGCCCTATGGCCCGATCAACGTGACGCAGACGCAAGGCGCCAGCGTCTGATTTAATGGCTCCGCCGTGGAAACCAGCCACAACTTTGTGGCCGTCGAAGCCTTCAAATTCAAGCCGCTCGGAAGTACAGTGTGTCTGCATCGGACCCCGTTCCTGAATCTGATAACTCTTTGTTGCAAAAGCTGTTTCTCAGAGTCTCGGGGCCGATGCACTTTTTTTGGTGGGATATTCAGGCTACTCCATCCGGGGGGCCCCGCTGGGTCAAACTGGGCTGCAGTCGGATAAATCCAACGCCGTTCTCGATCTCAATTTTGGTGCTAAAAGGCTTCGAGAGCTTCTGTAGTCGGTCCAGAATGGCTTTTGCTTGCCCGGGAGCGAGCCTAGCCTAGTACTACAGTTGCGGATGTCGATGCCGTTTGTAGTGACAGATGGTGGCCGCGGCCTGATGTCGTCGTCGCCATAGCGACCAGGCGATGATGAAGGGCTTTTGTGTCGGTGGGAAGATGAGGATCCGGGCGAGGAGAT
>NZ_JAMYQW010000059.1:0-24506 GCF_040321085.1 Mesorhizobium sp. M0522 | reverse complement strand
CTGCGCTGAGCGCGGCGCATGTTTCGTTCGCGCCGGCCACGGCCGCCGACATTGGCCGCAATGCGGCGGATTTCGTATTCCTGCGCGAAAGCCTTCTGGCAATCCCCCTCGCGCTGGACGTCTCGCGCAAGGCGGGAAGCTTGATTCGCCAGAACATCACGATCGCCATCATCTACAATGCCGTCGCCGTGCCGATCGCGATCCTGGGGCACGTCACCCCTCTTATCGCCGCGATCGCGATGTCCGCGTCTTCCCTGCTTGTCATCGGAAATGCTCTGCGTCTGCGAGGTTCTATGCCAGATTCGCCGGCCAAAGATGTCCGGCGCGACAGGCTGTCCGACAGCAGCAAACTGGCCCAATCCTCATGACCACCCTTGCCTACCTCATCCCTGTCGCCCTGTTCCTTGGTGCGCTTGGCCTGGGGGGCTTCCTGTGGGCGTTGAGGAGTGGCCAGTACGAAGATCTTGACGGAGCTGCCGAGCGGATCCTTATCGATCGGGAAGACAGACTGGAGCGCTGATCCAGGGCCGAGGGCTGACAAACAGCGCCGGTGCAGCCAACCGCTCCCACACACCTTCCCCACTGCGACTATGCCGCGCACGATTGCTGTTTCCGGGGTTGTTGCTGCCTAACACTGAACGCCACCAATTTGCGCCAGCGCAAAGAAACGCTGCGTCAGGCCAGATACCTTCTGCTCATCCGCAACGGTTGAGAGATAGGAGACTGACATGATCACGCGACGCGACGCCCTTTTCGGAGCAGCGATTGGCGCTGCCACCGTGGCGGCACTGCCGGCATTTTCGGCAACGGTGACAAAGACGGACATTCGAGGGTTCGCCCGCGAAAAGATCGAGCTCGTGGCACCGCCCTTTGTGCATCCGCACGATCAGATCGCCACGGTTGGACCGAAAATCGTCGAGTTCACCATGACCATCGAGGAAAAGCCCGTCGTCATCGATGCCGACGGCACGACGCTCAATGCGATGACCTATAACGGCTCGATTCCTGGCCCTCTGATGGTCGTGCATCAGGACGACTATGTCGAACTGACGCTCATCAATCCCGACACCAACTCACTCGCTCACAACATCGATTTCCACGCCGCAACCGGCGCGCTGGGCGGCGGCGCCCTGACGCTGATCAATCCCGGCGAGCAGGTGACCTTGCGCTTCAAGGCAACCCGAACGGGTACGTTCGTCTATCACTGCGCACCCGGTGGCGCGATGATCCCATGGCATGTCGTCTCCGGCATGAGCGGCGCCATCATGATCCTGCCGCGCGATGGGCTCAGGAACGACAAGGGCGAACCGGTAAAGTACGACAAGATCTTCTACATCGGCGAGAACGACTTCTATATTCCGCGCGACGAGAAGGGCAACTTCAAGACCTACGAATCGGCCGGCGACGGTTACGACGACATCGTCAAGGTCATGCGCGGGCTGATCCCGACGCATGTGGTGTTCAATGGCAAGGTCGGTTCGCTGACCGGCGACAATGCGATGAAGGCGAAGGTCGGCGAGACCGTGTTGATCGTCCATTCGCAGGCCAACCGCGATACGCGACCGCATCTGATCGGTGGCCACGGCGACTATGTCTGGGAACAGGGCAAATTCGCCAATCCGCCGGCCAAGGATCTGGAAACCTGGTTCATCCGTGGCGGCTCCGCGGGGTCGGCGCTCTACACGTTCCTGCAGCCCGGCGTCTACGCCTATGTCAATCACAATCTGATCGAGGCCGTGGAACTCGGTGCGACCGCTCACTTTATGGTCGAGGGCGAATGGAATGACGACCTGATGACGCAGGTCGAGGCGCCGACACCCCTCGCCACCAACTGACGGCACTCCAATTTGCCCGGACAGCGATGCTGTCCGGGCATGGACAAAGCGATGTCTCCATTGATCCTCAAGGTTCTTCCGGTCGCCCTCGTCGCCGCTGCCGTTCCGGCAGGGCTCTCGATACAGACGGTCTTCGGGGATCGACAACCTCACCCCATCGCTATGACGGTTACCTTGCTTTCGGGTTCGATCACCTATCCGACGCCAGGGGAGTTCCTGATGGAGGGACGCCCGCAAGCCAATCCCCGCCTCAAGCGGCAACTCAACAGACCTCTCGAAATCATGGCCTACCAGATCAGCGCGGCCGACTATGCGGACTGTGTGTCGGCAGGAAGCTGTCAGCCGGCACAGGAGACGCGCGCGATCCCAAGCAACGCTCCCGTAACTGGAGTGAGCTATCTCGATGCCAATGCCTACGCCCGGTGGTATTCGCAAGTGACGGGCGACCAATGGCGGCTGCCATCCGACGAAGAATGGGCGTTTGCCGCGGCGGAGCGGTTCGCAGGGGAATTTGAGGGTGTCGAAAACGACGCCAACAACCCCGCCAGACGCTGGCTCACCAGCTACAAGGCCGAGGTGGACCTCAATCGCAAACCGGACCCGTTGCCCAAGAGCCGTGGCTCTTTTGGTTTCAATTCCCTGGGCCTCGCCGACTTTTCCGGCAATGTTTGGGAGTGGACTTCGACTTGCTATGTCCGCACCACATTGGCTGCGGATGGAAGCGGCGTTGCGAGTTCGGTCGACAATTGCGGCGTCCACGTCCTTGAAGGGCTTCACAGAGCCTACATGTCGAACTTCGTCAGCGACGGAAAAAGCGGCGGCTGTGCCGTTGGCACGCCTCCCGACAATCTGGGTTTCAGGCTGGTCCGGGACCATCGGGGGTGGGCGAACCGTATCGTCGGCTACCTCGGCATTGCCTGACAAATCAGAAGCGGCTTTTCCATTCGCGTTTCGACGGTCGCCTGCTCTCCCCGCCGCCTCACCGCACCTTTGGCCTCATCAACGCACTTCCATAGATCAGAATGAAGCCGGCAAATGCCGCCACCCATGCGGTGCCGGCCATGTCGATCACTATGTCATAGGGGACGAAGGCAGCCAGGATTCTCAATGATCCTGCGAGGAGGACGGCTCCAAAAATGAACGAGGCGCCTTTTCCAGCCTTGAGCTCTCGCCCGGTGTGACCGAGCGTTGCGCGGGTCATCACGGCAAGCGTCATCGCGCCGACCGCGCCAGTTCCGAGTGCGTGGAGTCCCGCCGCCGCCGGCACGGCATCGGGGAAGAAGATCGACACCGAGACAAGGGCGAGACCGACCGGCACGAAGGCATATGCGAGATGGAGTACGAGCACCAGCGGATCCCGCAAGGTGCGCTCGCCGGCCCACCGCGACAAGCGCCACGCCTGGCTGATTGCAGCGGCCGCCAGGAGCATTCCTGAGGCGCTGTTGTCGGGCGCGAACGTCCATGCTCCCAGCGCGATGGCTGAGATGGCTATCGATGCCATGTCAAAACGGTCGAACGGAGCAGGCAGCCGGCCAGGATTTTCGCGGACGAGCCAGTTGCGGGTGAAGCTCGGAATGATGCGCCCGCCGATCAACGAGATGAGCATGATCGCCGCGGCCATGCCGAGCCTGCGGCTGATGTTGGATGTGCCTTGAAGATGCGCCTCGATGTGGAACGTGCCGTTGGCGCCAGCCAGGACGGCAAGCGGCAGCAGTACTTTCAGGTTGCGCCAGTTCCGTCCTGCGACGATCTCGCGGGCCGCCGCGGCAGCAACCGCAAGCAGAAATGAGCCATCGATCACGGCGGCTGCTTCCCAGCCGATATCCGCCGAGACAAAGACAGCGACACGGCCGGCAAGCCACAGGACCACCAGCGCCAGCAGCGGCAGGCCTTGCACAGGCAGCCGGCCGGTCCAGTTGGGAATGGCGGTCAGCAAGAACCCGGTAACGATCGCCGACAGATAGCCGAACAGCATCTCGTGAATGTGCCAGTCGACGGGAACGAACGCACTGTGGGCATTGAGTTCGCCGGCATACATCGGCAGCCAAAGCAGAATGGAGAGCGACGCATACAGCGACCCAAGGAAGAAGAACGGCCTGAATCCGTAGGAAAGAAATGCGGGCCCGGTGTAGGCCCGCAGGCGTGGAATCCCCATGATTTGCGTCTCCAAATGAACAGGGCCGGATGAACCGCCGCCCTCGGTCCGTCCGGCCCGCGCCCGCGCTTTATGTGGCAGGCATGGCTGTATCGATTGCCGGTCAGTTGGCGGGGATCTGGGTGAACAGGTCGGCGAACACTGTCTTTGCCTTCCCGGGATGCTTGACCGCTTTGGCGGTATCGAGATTGACTGGCTTGCCGACAACGATCAGCGCGACCATGCCCATGCCGTAGTGCGGCGCGCATTTGACGCCATACACACCTTCCTGGGTGAGTGTGACGGTGATCTCCTCGCTGGGCTTTCCCTTGAAAGGCTCAGCGCCATCCGGAAGCATGCCCTTGATCGACTCTGCGTCATGGCTCTTGTCGGTCGGCACGAACTTGACGGTATCGCCGGGTACTGCCTTGACGAAGGCCGGCTGGAAAACCATGGCGCCCTTTTCGCCCTTGTTGAGCATTTGCACCACATGCTCTTCCGCGCTTGCGCCGCCGGCCAGCGCGAGGATGGAGATTGCGGCGGCGAGGATGGAGAGTTTCATCGGTTCGTCCTTTTGTTTCGTCGTCACGGCATTTGGCCGTTCCATGCCTTTTAGCCTGACAAGCCCCGGCAGAATTTGCGCTGGCGCAAACTCGGAGTAGAAAGCTCTTCCATGGACTGATGCGAAACTACAGGATCGTGAGGAATCCGCTTGGCTGCGTTGGACCGATCGCTGATATCGCGGCTGCCGCTCTTTCAAGGACTGACGCCCGACGAGCAGAGCGAGATCCTGCGAGATGCGCGGTCGTCTCGCTATGCCAAGGAGACGACGATCTTCGCGCAGGAAGCCGATGCCCATTCCTTCTTCGTGCTGATCGCCGGGCACATCCGCGTCGTCCGCACCACGCCGGATGGACAGCAGGTCATCGCTAGATACATCAGCGAAGGCGAGATCTTTGGCGTCGCCGCAGCCCTTGGCCGGACGACTTACCCCGCCAGCGCAGTCGCGGCGGTGGACTGCGTGGTGTTGGCCTGGCCCAACGCGCTATGGCCGGAACTGGCGAAGCGGTTTCCTGTGTTTGGGGCGACCACCTACCGGACGGTCGGAAACAGGCTGCAAGAAACCCAGACGCGGGTTGTGGAGATGTCCACTGAACAGGTGGAGCAGCGCGTTGCTCACGCGCTGCTGCGACTGGCAAATCAGACTGGTCGGAAGACCGACAGCGGCATCGAAATCGACTTTCCGATCTCGAGGCAGGACATTGCCGAAATGACGGGGACGACACTGCACACGGTCAGCCGGCTGCTCAGCAAATGGGAAGAGAATGGGATAATTGCCAGCGGACGCCAGAAAGTCACTGTCAAGGACGCGCACCGGCTTGTGGTCCTCTCAGGGAGTCGAACCAAGCGCTGATTTATCACCTGCGCGCTCGAACAGCCGATTCCAAATCCACCAGGAAGGCGGTCTCATTGATCTGATGCTCTCGGCACGCCTCAGCGATCGTATGGAAGGTACCGATTGGACAACCGACGCAAAGCATCCTGTATCTCAGCACGACAGCCACCGTTGCCGGCCATTTTCTCATGATCTCGTCGACGACCATGTCGGAATTGAACGAACTGAGCTCCTTCACGATGAAGTCTCCGCCATTGCGAAGCGTCTTAATAGATTCCTCTCAGGCCGCCTTCTTTGCGCTTTCGCAACTTTGATGAGCATTGCCGTTTGGCTAGGAAAAGCTAGACAAACGTCATGACCATAATTGCACCGATGACAATCAGAACAAGCCCGCCGATCAGCATAGGGAGCAGCGTGTTGTTCAGGTCGACGCCCGACTCGAATTGGTTGGCCACCGGTGTGTCATTTTTGTCTGGGTCAGTCATGCTTGTCTCCACGGGCCGGCAGACGCGAACCGCGCGGCGTTGCGGTTGAATTGTCGATCGAGGCCTTACCCATGCTTATCGTACGCCGAAGCTTCGGATGCAGGCAGCCCGCCGACAAAGTCCTGGGGCATCAATGCGACGTCGGCCAGCGTGTAACGATCAAGGGTGTTCTGGAAGGAGGCCATCGCGTCGCCGAACATTCCTGAAAGTTTGCAGCGGCCGGTGAGCACGCACTGATTTCCGGTCCCGAAGCACTCCACAAGCGCGAAATCTGGCTCCGTCAGCCGTACCACGTCGCCGATCCGGATCATCTCGGGGCTCCGCCCGAGGGCTAGCCCACCGGAGCGGCCGCGGACCGCTTTCAAGTAACCGCCGCGCGTCAGGGTGTTGGCGACCTTGTTGAGGTGCGTTTTGGATACCTTGAACGTGCGTGCCACCTCCTCGATCGTGATCAGGCGATCACCGGCAGAGGCCGCGTACATTAGCATCCTCAAGGCGTAGTCCGAGAAATTGGTCAACCGCACTAATGGTTCCTCTTTGCAATTCTCGTACAGGAGCCACTTACAATCCAGCCCCGCATCACAGGTCCTTCTCGACGATCGGTTCAATGCCCATCGTAGTCTCGCCACGGCTGAAGGCGACCGCGAGACGGAAGCTATGAGCTATGCGCAGTGCGCGGTCCATGAACAGCGCCGCAACCTCGGGTGGGCAAACACGGCGCACCGTTGCGCGAAACAGCTTTAGCCAACGCCGGAAATGCGCGACTCCAAGGCCGGAGATCGCCAGGTGTGGCGGTAATGGACGGCCTTCATAACGGGACGACCGGAGCAGCGTAGCGGACCAGAAGTCGCACATCTTAGCCAGATGGCGCGGCCAAGCCTCAGGATGGATAGCGTTATGAAAGATGGGGCCGAGAAGGTCGTCGCGGCGAATCTCATCATAAAAGCCGTCAACCACAAGACGGATCATGGCCTCGTCAAGCACGTCTGGCAACGGGGCACCACCGATGACGATCTTTTGTTGCTCCGACCATTCGCAATCATGTGCATGCTCTTAGTTTTCGAAGACCCAAAGACCTCAAAATAATTCCCACACTCAAACAGCTCCGCAACGGACCGAGTGAAGTCGCGTCCACGATGACGATTGATGCATTTGCTTCAAAGGAGGCCTTCGTCGGTATGGGTCGGAATCGCACCTTAAAAAAGATTGTCAATATATCTTATTGGCGGGCAGCTCGTGGCTGGAGGGGCCGGTCGGCTGTTTAATGAGAGCGGAGTTGCAGGCATTCGCGGGCGGTGTGCGCCGAAACGCCATCAGCCAGCAGATGCGAAACATTGGCCGAGCAATGACCGCCCAGGAAATCGAGGAGCTGCAGCACGCGGCCTTGGTGACGCGATCTGCGGTATGCCTGCACGACCGCTCTATCGTTGGCCGGCTGCGTGCTGCAGCCGTGCGATCAGGTCGCGGTTGCGGCAATAGTCTGGCGGATCATCAGCTTGCTGGTGTTCATCAAGCCAAGTCGAGCATTCATCCTGGTGCCCGCAGGAGCGACACCGGTCGACCGCTCGATTGGTGACGGCAACATGGTCCGGAACGACCTTCAAATATTTGTCGACGCCGAGCTTCTGCATCATGCGGCTCATCAAGGCGGTCCTGGCGTCAACTGAAATCAGGTAGTCGAGAAAACTCATGTCGTTTCGCTCCCGTTTTCTGGCAGATCATTGCGATATCGGCGATCGCTGCATTGATCTCGGTCAACAGGCGTCTCCCTCGTGGTGATATCTATCGTGCGTGCCTCAAGCGATGGCGTGAAGGTCCTGATGCGACCGGCGGCCAATACAACATGAAGCGGTTGATGCTGCTCTCTTCCATCAACGTACGCGTGACGCCGCCGAACGCCCATTCCCGCAGGCGGCTATGACTGCATGCGCCGGAAACCATCAGGTCTGTATGGATCATGCGTGCGAACGCCACCAGCTGTTCGCCATCACCATCGCCGGGATGAATTCGGTCCGCACCGTGATGCCGTGGTGCTCAAGAAAGACGGGGACGTCCGCGAGGCTGTCACAGATGCTTTCTTTGTAGCACATTTGTGGTCGCCTTTCGCTGGAGCGTTTGGATGCTATGATGAAGTGCATCCGCCGGCACTCGACGCCTTGATGCGTGTCAAATGACACTACTCACCGGATCCCGAACCTCTGACTATGCCGGTTTTTGCGTGTGCAGAAAGAGCGATGAATGATAGTTAGAATGCGTTGCGGGTTCCCTGATCAAAGGACTTGATTTGGACGACAAACAAACACGTGACCTGTCGACCGGCGTTCGCGCCGAAGGGCGGGTCGCGGCCGAACACGACCGGCTCTCCCAGATGTTCGAGCAGGCCCCTGGTTTCATGACCTTGATGCGTGAGCCGGGTCATGTATTCGAGCTGACCAATGCCGCCTATCAACGTCTGATTGGCCAGAGGCAAGTGATAGGAAGGTCGGTACGCGAGGCCCTGCCCGAGCTCGAAGGCCAAGGATTCTACGAACTGCTGGACCAAGTATACGAAACGGGCAAGCCCTACAGAGGTCAAGGCGTGAAGGTCGCCCTTCGCAACAAGGACGGCGAGCCGGTCGATGAACGCATCCTCGATTTCGTATATCAGCCCATCAAGGCTGACGATGGTCGCATCACTGCGATCTTCGTCGAAGGCACCGACGTCAGCGAACTCTCCTATGCAAACGCCGCACTTCGACTGCGCGAAGATCATTTGCGTTCGATCCTAGCGACAGTGCCCGATGCAATGGTGGTCATCGACGAACAAGGCCGTATTCAATCCTTTAGCACGGCTGCCGAAACGCTGTTCGGCTACCAGTCCAGCGAAGTCATCGGCCAGAATGTCAATCTGCTGATGCCGTCGCCCTACCGCGAAGAGCATGATGCCTATCTTCACCGCTATTTAGCGACAGGGGAGCGCCGGATCATCGGGCTCGGTCGCACCGTCACTGGAATGCGCAAGGACGGCTCGACCTTTCCGATGGAACTCTCTGTCGGCGAGATGCATCCGGGAACCGGGCGCTTCTTTACCGGCTTCTGCCGCGACTTGACCGAACGCCACCGGGCGGAGGCAAGAATACAGGAGCAGCAGCTGGAGCTTCTCCACATGGCGCGGTTTACTGCGCTCGGCGAAATGGCCTCGACGCTTGCCCACGAGATCAACCAGCCGCTCACCGCCATTACGAACTACCTTAAAGGCAGCCGGCGGCTTCTCGAAAAAAGCACGGAAGACAACGCGCCGATGCTGAGGGAGGCCGTCGAAAAAGCAGCGGAACAGGCCTTGAGGGCCGGAGACGTCATTCGCCACCTTCGCGATTTCGTCGCAAGAGGCGAAAGCGAGCGCCAGGTCGAACGCCTGCCGGCGATTATCAAGGAAGCCTCGTCACTGGCCCTGGTCGGCGCAAGAGAAATAGATGTCCGCGCCAGCTACAAGCTTGATCCCGCCGCCGAACTGGTCTTGGCCGACCGCATCCAGGTTCAGCAGGTTCTGCTGAACCTGATGCGCAATGCGATTGAAGCCATGCAAGGCATGCCACGCCGCGAGCTGCAAATCATAACCATAGCCCGTGATGACGGCATGGCTGAGGTAAGCGTGGTTGACACAGGCACTGGTCTCGCGCCGGAAGTCTCCGCCCAGCTTTTCCAGCCATTTGTCACGACCAAAAAGCAGGGCATGGGGGTTGGCCTCTCTATTTGCCGCACGATCGTCGAGTCGCACGGCGGTCACATCTGGGCTGAGGCAATGCCGGCCGGAGGAACCGCCTTCCGGTTCACCTTGCGCATCTGGGAAAAGGAAGAGGTCGCCAGTGGCCGGTAGCAATCTTGTGCACGTCGTCGACGACGACGTCGACGTTCGCAAATCGCTTGGTTTTCTGTTGGCGACGGCCAACTTCGCCGTGCGCTTGTACGAATCGGCGACAGCTTTTCTGGCGGTGGCCACGAGCAGTCTTGACGGCTGCATTGTGACCGATGTGCGCATGCCGGGCATTGACGGCATCGAGTTCCTGCGACAGCTCCGGAGCCGCGGGCATACGCTTCCGGTCATCGTCATGACGGGTCATGCCGATGTGGCCCTCGCTGTTCAGGCGATGAAGGAAGGTGCCGCCGACTTCATCGAAAAGCCGTTTGACGACGAGGTGCTGATCGAAGCGATCCGCTCCGCATTGGACAGTCGCAATCGGACGGAGGCGACACACCCACAAGGCGTGGAAATCCGTGGTCGTCTGGCGGCCCTGTCGGAGCGGGAGCGACAAGTGCTGGACGGCCTTGTGTCCGGCCTGCCGAACAAGACGATTGCCTATGACCTCGGCATCAGCCCGCGCACGGTCGAGATCCATCGCGCCAATGTCATGAGCAAGATGGCCGCGAGCAGTCTGTCGCATCTCGTGCGCATGGCTTTGGTTGTGGAGTCCACTTAAAGCGAGTCAGTAAGAGACCTGTGGTTGTTTGCCGGGATCGTATCCGGCACCCAGTCTCGCCAGTGGGTCGGGTGAACGTCGATGCGTGCGCGGGTGGCGGCGTTCTTCCAGCCTTCCCGCTCCTTGATGCACGGAAAGACAAGCGCATGTTCGCCGTCCTCGTCGAGGACGGCCAGTTCCAGCTCACGATCGAACGGAGCGCTTGAGATCGGCTTCCACATCATCCCCTATGATGGGTGGGAGCAGCAGGCCCCGCCTTGATCTGGATCATTTTCCAAATCCCCACTCCGGTATGGACGCTGACACTGACATGGGCCGCCATGCGAGTCACCGGCGGGCCTAGCCATGGTTGTCGATTCATCTGTCGGCCGACCGACTCCTTGATCGTGATCAATGACCTCCCTGGCGGCAGGGCTACGATCCGCGATGACGAATATCAGAGTCGATGGAGCACCGGCGACACCGTGCTGTCACGAAAAACAGGAGATCGCGCCGATGCTGATCCGCACGCTTTTTTGCTTTGGAATGTACAAAATTGCTGACGGCCAACCGGGTCGGCCACTTGGCATGCGCCAAGGATGGACACCCCTACGTCGTGCCATTCTACTATGCCCACGCCGACAATCACCTCTATGCATTTTCCATGCCGGGCAAAAAGGTCGACTGGATGCGTGCCAATCCGCTGGTGTGCGTCCAGGTCGACGAACGCGGCCAACGGCGGGCATGGAGAAGCGTGGTTGTCGATCGTGTCTATGAAGAACTGCCTGATCGGATCGGCTACAAGGTTCAGCGCGACCATGCGTGGTCGGTGTTGACCAAGCACGTCGACTGGTGGGAGCCTGGCGCTCTGAAGCCGGTTACGCCTCCTGTTTCGGACAGCACTCCGCATGTTTTCTTCAGGATCGTTATCAAGCAGGCATCGGGTCGGGAAGCAAAGGAATAGCGTGCTTCCCGTCCAAACACCGCGGGCGCACAACCGCTGTGGATTGTGCCGTGCAATCCGTTTTCACGCCAATTCGTCCATCGCGCAAAAAAACATTGGAAGTCCGAGCCAGCTTGGGGATAGGCACTCTGTGGCGCATGTATACCAGTGGTGAAGGGCGATGGCGCAGGAAAATCTGGTGGTGTGCAGCAAATGCGGCGGAATCAATCGACTGCCGCCAGCGCGCGATGCCAAAAACGCAAAATGCGGAAAGTGCGGGAAAAAGCTGTTCTCAGGCCACCCCGAGGATGTCGATGCACGAACCTTCGATCGTCAGGTCAAGCGAGGCACCGTTCCCGTTGTCGTGGATGTCTGGGCGCCATGGTGCGGGCCCTGCAAGATGATGGCGCCCGCATATGAAGCCGCAGCAAACGAACTGGAACCGCATGTTCGGCTGATCAAGCTCAACTCCGATAATGAGCAGGCCGTTTCAGCCAGGCTCGGCATTCGCGGCATCCCGACCATGATCCTGTTCCATGGCGGACATGAGGTTGCGCGCACTTCCGGTGCAATGACGGCGGGGCAGATCGTCACGTGGATCCGCGACCACCTGCCTGTGGCCGGCGCCTAATCGTGGATCCGCTCATCGCCCGACTCGGACTTGCACTGACTATAGGCCTGCTCGTCGGACTGGAGCGCGGCTGGCGAGAGCGGGACGCGCCCGATCGTAGCCGGACGGCCGGAATTCGAACCTACGGCATATCCGGTCTGCTCGGCGGCATTCTCGCAGCTCTGGCCGATGCTCTCGACGCAGTGTCCGTGCTGGTCGGTGGTTTCATCGCCTTTGCGGCAATCTTCGCCTGGTACAAGGCGCGTGAGGCAGCCCATGATGAGGATTTCAGTGTTACGGCGGTAGTAGCAGCCCTTTGCGTGTTCGCGCTCGGTGCATTGTCCGTCGCAGGCGATTACCGCGCCGCTTCTGCAGGAGGAACAGCACTCGCGGCCATCCTTGCCAGTCGAGAAATCCTGCACGGCCTCCTGAAGCGGCTGACCTGGATCGAGCTTCGTTCCGCGCTGATCCTGGCTGTGATGAGCGCGATCATCCTGCCCTTGCTGCCAAACCGGACGATGGATCCATGGGGCGGCTTCAATCCATGGGAAGTCTGGTTCCTCACGGTGCTGATGGCGTCGATATCGTTCGCCGGCTATGTCGCCGTTCGCGTCCTGGGGACCACCCGCGGCCTGCTCGTCAGTTCGCTCGCCGGCGCCATCATCTCTTCCACCGCCGTAACCGTGGCGCTGGCCCGCAACGCCGTGTCGGGAAGCAATCCTCTGCCGCTCGCTGGCGCGGCGTCGCTGGCCGCAATGGTTTCCTTGCTACGCGTCTGCGCCGTGGTTCTGATCGTCGAGCCAATCGTGTTCGCTTCGGTTGGCATTCCCGCAATTGCCGCGGCGCTCTCCTTCGCTGCTTGCGGAGCATTGCTGCTGGCTCGGGACAGCGGGGATCACGAGGGTCCCGCGGTCGCGCGCAATCCATTCGACCTAGGCCCGTTGCTGCTCTTTGCCCTGCTGTTTGCGATCGTCGCGACCGCGAGCGCTGCATTGGCTGCTCAATTCGGCGGACGCGGCTTGCTGGCGAGTTCGGCGTTTGCAGGCATGTTCGATGTCGATGTCTCGGTTCTCAGTGCCTTGCGCCTGGTCAAGCATTCGGTCCCTGTCGAGACCATTGGCCAGGCGGTGCTCGCGGCACTGGCAGCAAACGCGATCTGCCGCCTGTCGCTGGCCGCATTTGCCGGCCCGATCAGGTTCTGGTTCCCGCTCGCAGGTGCAACCCTCGTCGCCGCAATAGCCGGCTACGGCACGATGTTGCTGCCATCGACCTTCTGATAGCGCCGAGAACCGGCCTCTTTTGATGCCGATCAAGGGCCAAGCCGGACAGCCGCTTTATGAAACTCCGCGAAGGAGTACGCCATGATCAGCTTGAAGGGTCTCACCCCGAAATTCCGGCGCGTCCGGTTGGTGCCAAGCCGCCTCGGAGGTAACCCATGCCGCGGCGCATCTTGATTGTTGTCGGCCATCCCGATCCATCGCCGCACCGGCTCTGCCGTAGTCTCGCCAAGGCCTATGCCGAGGGAGCGGAACTGGCGGGGCATGTCGTCCGCCGGGTCGACCTCGCGGCACTCGATTTTCCAATGCTTCGGACGGTGCAGGAGTTCGAGCACGGCGCGATTCCCGACAGCCTAAAGGACGCCGCTGAAGCGATAGTCTGGGCGGAGCACATTGTATTTGTCTTTCCGCTGTGGCTCGGGACCGTGCCGGCTCTGCTCAAGGCTTTTCTGGAACAGGTGATGCGGCCGGGAACTGCCTTTACCTACCGGGACAAGGGTGGCGGCTTGCCCAGGAAACTGCTCCGCGGCCGCTCCGCTCGCGTCGTGGTCACGATGGGCATGCCGGCCGTTCTTTACCGGCTATGGTTCCTCAGTCACGGCATTGCCGGCATGCGGCGGAGCATTCTGCGTTTCGCCGGCGTGAGCCCGGTGCGCGAAACCTTGTTCGGCATGGTCGCGGATGCCACCGATCCGACGCGGGCGAAATGGTTCGAACAAATGCGCAGGCTCGGTGAGCGGGCGCTTTAGCACGATCGTCTTCAACCGGAACAGCAAAACTCCCCTTTCGCACGAATGCAAAGGTGGGCGAACGTGAGAATTGGCACGGCTTTGCGAAGTGCTGGTCAGCAAAGGCTCGCCCGCCGACGTCGCAATGGACCCTGAGCGCACTGCTCGCCTCGGCCTTTGTCGTTGCGCTCGGCTACGGAATCGTCTTGCCGGTCCTGCCGATGATGGTCGAGCGGCTTGCCGGTGCGACAGATCCGACATTCAATGCGCGGCAGATTGGCTTCCTGACTGCTGCCTATGTCGCCGCGCCGGTGGGCGCCGCTTTCCTCTCGGGGAAGTGGTCTTGTTTGATCGGGCGCAGATCTGTCCTCTCCAGGGACTTGTCTTCTCGCCGCTCGTCAACCCGGCAGCGGCGAGGCTGCTTGTGGCTCCTGCCCTCCTGGTGATGGCGATGGGTCTGGCGGTTGTGCCGATACTTGCCGGGCTCACGGAAATGCTGTTTGCGGTTTCCGTTGTTTCGGCTTCGGCCGGCGTGATCAGCCCGCTGCCCGCCTACTGGGTGTCGCGCATCAGTGCACGACGCCAAGGTATGGAACTCGGCATCGAGTCGGCAGCGGTCAGCCTCGGGCGCTAGTGGGCTCCGCGGCCGCCGGCCTGCTGTTCGGGGTTCCCCGGGCTGGAAGGCGCCGCCTTCTTCGCCGCTGCCGCAGCAATGGGCCTCGCCGCGATTGCAAGCCTGAAGCTGCCGCTGCCATTGGCGCGCGCACATTCCGAGGCGCGGTCGAGCCCTGCCGACCGAGCGGACGCAGCAGTTTGATCCACGTCATTGCGAGTGCGGCTGCCAGGATGTGAAATACAAAAAACAGGAGATCTCATCGATGCTGATCCGCACGCTGTCTTCACTGGAATGTACGAAGTTGCTAGCGGCCAATCGTATTGGCCACTTGGCATGCGCGAAGGACGGGCAACCCTACGTCGTGTGTTTCAACTACGCCTACGCTGACACTCACCTCTACGCGTTTTCCTTGCTAGGCAAGAAGATCGAGTGGATGAGAGCCAATCCCTTAGTGTGCGCCCAGGTCGAGGAACACGGCCAAGGACGCGGATGGAGAAGCGTCATTGTCGACGGCCGCTTTGAAGAACTGAGTGACCGGACCGGCCACGAGTTTCAACGCGGTCATGCATGGGCAGTGTTGAGCAAGCACACGGACTGGTGGGAGCCTGGCGCGCTCAGGCCGATCACACCTCCCGTGTCAGACAGCACACCGCACGTTTTCTTCCGGATTCTCGTAGAAGAAATTTCGGGCCGGGAGGCAATAGAATAGGCTGTTTTCCGGTAGATTGACGCGTTGCACGGAACGCAAGCACCTGGCTGACAGTGGATTGCGCCGGGCCGATCGTTATTCAGCCTTTGAATTCTCAGCGCGACATTTCGATCGGCGCCGATGATCACGAACGTGCCGGTGGCAAGGGGAAGCTATAGATCGCGCGAACTTGGCCGCTTTCGATGGACCATGCCCGCGCCCAACTCAAGTAAGTTTCTTCTCTACCTGCCCTGGATGAGGTCCATGACAGGCGGGAACGTCAGCAATACGCCTACCGCCAGCAACGCGAAGGACACAGAAAGGACCTTTGCCATTTCCACGTTCTTTGGGGCCCACCTGCGCGAAAGGATAAACCAGGCAATCAACCAGACGATGACTGCGCTGGTCGAGACGCCGGACAAGGCGCCGGTTGGTGTATAAAACGTGAAAAAGTGGTTGAGTGATGTAAAGGCATCGCCGGCCAAGGCGAATATCCCCATAGCGGCAGATCCAATTCCAGCGGCCAGGATGGCGGCCGCACCGGGACCGTTGGGAATCTCGTCCGGCCTGATAGGCTTGATATTGGCCATGACTATTCGCCCTCCTGTTCACCGGCGATGATTTCAATCATCGCGCCACCACGAACCGGGGCGTATTTGTTGAGAAACGCCCCGAAAGCACCCGCTACACCAGTCGCCACGAAGGCAACAACCGCGAAGCCGATGACGGCCGTGCGGATTTCTTTCTGCCTGGCCAAAGCCGGTCCGTATTTGGCGAAGACATAGGCGACCATCGTCATGGCAATTGGCGCAAGCCAAGCCACGTGCTCTTTCCACTCCATCCCCAAGCTATGCCACGCGGATGTCTTCGGGTTGGAGGTCAGCAGAAACTTTGGATAGTCGGCCAAATTGGTAACCCCTGGGGGCACCGCCGCTCGATACCACGGATATACTATGTAGGCACCCGACAGCACCGCACCCCAGGCAAGGAAGACCATTATCGAGAGATAAAGCAAAAGCAGATTGTGTTCTCTGGCGCTTGGGATGGATGGGGCTCCAGGCGCAGACATTCGATAGAGCTCGGCAAGTGCACCCGAAAACGCGAGCATAAAGAGTGCTCCAAAACCCATACCGTGGAATACTGTCATAAGATCGCGGGAAGAGATTTCCATGACGTCATCTCCTACGTTGACAAGCTTTGATCAAAGGCCGATGGGGGCGTTCCGCTTTGATCGAAATCAATTTGCGATATCCGATAACATTATTTTGAAGCTTTATTTGAACAAACTTGCCACTGCCCTGCTTCGTAATGCAAGACGCCTACGCGCAGCTGTTGGCGGCCGGCGCTGAAAGGGTCGTGAGGACGGACCCCATTCCGCATCCGCCGAATGCGATTTCCCTCGCCGGCTTAACGCTCGCCTATTTCTCAGCCTTCGTCGTATCCACCCGAACTCAATCCATGCCGAATCAAGCAGCCGGCGTCGACTCCTGATTGAACTCTTTCAACCAGCCACCTTCAAATCCCGCCCGTTGCAGGCCGGTGCGAATATACCGGCATGAGCGCATCAGCCGCCACAGGAGGCCGCTGCATTCGTTCTCGATCATGAGCACGACGGGACCTTCGTTGAGGCCGAAATGCCAAGGCGAAACCCACCATCCAAAGGCGTTGCCGGATGTTCCTGGATGCGTCGGATTGAAGGCCGCCTTGAAACCATAGGCATTGGCGGCCTTGAGCTTGGCTTGGTGGATGCAGAAGCTGATCGCCGGCCGGACGATTTCGGGAGCAAAAGGCAGGGAGGCAGCGACCGACCATGGAGCGAGCGTGCCATCGTCGGGACCATAGGGCACGCCGCGCGCGACATAACCCTCGAACTGGCGCTCGATGCCGTTCAACTTGAGCGTGGAAGGACCAGGCCCCTCGCTTGCGGTGATGCCCCAGCAGTGTTCGCCATAACCCTCAAATCCACGCGGATTGTCGACGGCGTAGCGTTGCTGAACGAATGTGGCCCGTCGGCTGTTCTCGAAATAGTCGCTTCCCTTGCTGCGCATGAAGGCATCCTGGATGTCACGAAAATCGATCCAGACATGGGAAAGCTGGTGAATGAACAGCGATCCAGCATAAAGATACTCGTAGCCGTAACAATTTTCCCATCGGAATGTTGCGGTCCAGGCGGGGTAGCTAGTCTCGGGCAAGGGGTGGGTCGGCGAACCCAGTCCCAGGACATAGAGCAAGAGCGCCTCGTCATAGCCTTGCCAGCGATATTTCAGGAACCCGTGCTCGGGTGTCCAGCCGTGGGCGACGGTCTCTCCCCCGTCCTGCGCCCAGCGCCAATCGGCACGGTGATAAAGCGCCTCGGCCAAGGTCCGGATCTCGGCCTCGGGCGCGGTGTCGGCATCGAAATACTGCCCTGCAGCCAGCGCGCCCGCCAGCAGGAACGTGCTGTCGATCGTCGACAGCTCGCATTGCCAGGTCCGCCGGCCGGTCTGCATGTCCAGGAAGTGATAATAGAAGCCGCGGTATCCGGTAGCGTCGGGCTCGGGGCCCTGCGGCCTGTTCCAGAAGAAGCGCAGCGTTGCCAAGGTGCGTTCCGCGGCCGCGCTTCGCGTCATGAATCCGCGCTCGACTCCCACCGGATAGCAAGCCAGCGCCAAGCCGGTGGCCGCAATGCTTGCCGGCCAATCCGCCTCGGTCTTGTCCAGGATGAGACCATTGGCGGGGTTCGCCTCATGAATGAAGTAGTCGAATGTCTCCCGCTGCAATATCGCCAGATCGTCTTGCATGGCAGAGGTGTTCGCGACGCTGTTGGTCTCGGGAGAATGCGCTCGCATCGCGCTGCGTTCCCCCCGCTGTTCACGGATGCGCCAGACACAGATGGTCGAACACACCTTTGACGCCCCTGACGCCTTCGGCAACCACGCGCACAGCATCCCGTTCACTCTGCGATCTGACCGCACCCGAAAAATGCACCAGGCCATCAGTCACCATAAGCGTTAACGCGTCTGCTTCGACCCCTGCGTCCTCTCGCAGCCGTGTAAGAATGCTGCGCCGGATCGCATCGTCACCTGCCGCCGTAGCGTCGTCAAACCTCGTCGCAACGACGACGCGCAGAAGATCGGCGCGGCTGACGACGCCGACCAGACGCTGTCCTCTCATCACCGGAATGCGCTTTATGCCGTGCTCCTGCATCAGCGCAACAATTCGCGCTATCGGGGTTTCCTCGTCCGCCACGATGACATCCGAGGTCATCAGATCCGCCACTTTCCAGCTGTGGCCCTTCACATAGCTGCGCGGTGCACCTATCGGAAATACTGGGGCACCCAGTTCTGACCTGCGCAGGAAATCACCCTCGCTCACAATTCCAGCCAGGCGGCCTTTGTCATCGACGACAGGCATGCCGCTGATGCGATGATCCAGCATGATCCGCGCTGCATGTCTTACGCTGTGGTCAGGCGACACGGCAACAATGTTTGGACTCATTACATCCTTTGCTTTCATCTGCCTCATCCTTGGCTCAGTTCAAGTGAACAGGCGCCCGAGCGCCAATCGGCGGCATCGTAGCGTAAATGCCGCCGACCTCTTTGAGGCAAGTCAATGCCGGTTCCGAACCGACCGGTGCGGCCGACTCGACTGCTCCCACAACATGTCGAGCGGCTACCGGAACACATGACCGCCCCCGAAGCGGTTTTGATTTGTATCAATGTCGCGCTCACCTCGACGGGTGACTGTGCCATGCGACCTCGCGGATTGATGTCTGCGCCGACGCGACAAGTGCCTCGAACATGCGATCCCTGGCGGCCATGGCTGATAGTGTCTTCACCGCAAGAGCGCTGACCAAAACCTACACCTCGGGCGAGACGCAAGTGCTTGCGTTGCGTAAGCTGGATCTTGAGATCGCGGCGGGAGAGATGGTCGTTCTGCTTGGACCGTCGGGCAGCGGGAAGTCGACCCTGCTCAACATCATGGGCGGGCTTGACCACGCCACGAGCGGCCAGTTGTTCTTCAGGGACCAGGAACTGACCAACCTCGATGATCGGGGGCTGACTGCCTATCGGCGGCAGCACGTCGGGTTCGTTTTCCAGTTCTACAACCTGATCCCCAGCCTGACCGCTTATGAAAATGTCGCTCTCGTCACGGAGATTTCCGATCATCCGATGCGCCCGGAGGAGGCTTTGGCGCTAGTCGGGCTTGAACCGAGGATGCACCATTTCCCGGCTCAATTGTCCGGTGGCGAACAGCAACGCGTGGCCATTGCCCGTGCCATCGCCAAGCGCCCGGACGTGTTGCTTTGCGACGAGCCGACAGGCGCGCTGGATTCCAAGACAGGCATCCGGGTAATCGAGGCACTGCTCGGCATCAATGCCCAGCTTGGCACCACGACACTCATCATCACGCACAACGCCAGCATCCAGGATGTCGCCGACCGCGTCCTGTTTTTCGCCGACGGGCAGATCTCCAGAATCCGCAAAAACGAGGTTCGCCGGACTGCTGCGGAACTTGTCTGGTGAACAGGATGGGCGCGCTGGACATCAAGCTCCTCCGCGACTTCGGGCGGCTCTGGGCGCAAGCGCTTGCCATCGCCCTCGTCATTGCCGGAGGCGTGGCGACGCTCATCCTCGCCGTCGGATCCTACCGTTCCCTGGACGAGACGCGCACTGCCTACTACGAACGCTACCGCTTCGCCGACGTCTTTGCTTCGGTAAGCCGCGCGCCAAAAACGCTTGTCGACCGGATTGCCGAGATTCCCGGCGTTGCTTCGGTCGACACACGAATTGCCAAGCTCGTGCTGCTTGACATACCGGGTTATCTGGAGCCGGCGACAGGTGAAGTCATATCCCTGCCCGAAACCCAGGAGGCTTCGCTCAACCTGCTCTACATGCGTGTTGGTCGCATGCCGGAGCCCGGACGCGCCGAAGAGGTCGTCGTCAACGAGGGCTTTGCCTTGTCCCACCGCTTTCAGCCCGGGGCCCGATTCTCGGCAATATTGAACGGCCGGAAACGTGAATTGACGATTGTCGGGATCGCGCTGTCTCCCGAGTTCATCTACGCGGTCGGGCCAGGCGACATCATGCCGGACGATCGTCGCTTCGGCCTCATCTGGATGTCGGAAAAAACGCTCGCCAGCGCCTACGATCTCGATGATGCGTTCTCGTCCGTGTCGTTGAAGCTGCTGCGGGGCGCGTCCGAGAGTGAGGTCATGATGCGCCTGGACGCCCTGCTCGAGCGCTATGGTGGCCGAGCGGCCTATGGCCGGAAGGACCAGACTTCGCACGCCTGGCTGAACCACGAACTCGATATGCTCAACAACATGAGCCGGACCCTGCCACCGATTTTCCTTTTGGTGTCGGCATTCCTGGTCAATCTCACACTGAGCCGGCTCGTTGCGCTGGAGCGCGAGCAGATCGGGCTGATGAAGGCGCTGGGATACAACAACGCCAGCATCGTCATGCACTACCTCAAATTCGTCACCGTCATCGTGATGATCGGCATTGTAATCGGCAGTGCAGCGGGCACTTGGCTGGGGATGCGCATCACCAGTCTGTTCGGTGACTTTTTCCATTTTCCGTTCCTCGTCTTCACCAAGAGCCCGGACCTCTACGTCATTGCCGCCGCGCTCAGTCTCGTCGCTGCAATCATCGGGGCTGTGCGAGCGCTTCGAGAGGTCGTGCGATTGGCGCCTGCCGTCGCGATGCAGCCGCCGGCGCCTCCGCGCTATCGGCGACTGCTGCCTGCGAGCTTCACAGTCGACAGGTTCATGTCGCAACCGACCACGATGATGTTGCGCAATATCACTCGCCATCCAGTCAGGTCGTTGTTCACGACGCTTGGAATTGCGCTGGCGACAGCCATCCTGATTGTGTCACTTTTCACTGGCGATGCGATGGAGCAGCTCATCGACGTGACGTATTTCCTGGCCGACCGTCAGGACGCCACCGTCAGTTTCGTGGAAAAACGCCCGCTGGACGTCGTGCTGCAGATCGCGCGGCTTCCGGGCGTTCTCGCCGCGGAGCCCTACCGCGAGGTGCCGGTCCGCATCAGGAGCGGAAACGTCGAGCGCCGGATCATGATCAGCGGCAGGCGGCGTGACGCCGATCTCAACCGCATCATTGATGTCGACCTGCGGCCGGTCGTTCTGCCGGAAGCGGGCCTGGCGATTTCGAGCATGCTTGCTAGGATTCTCGCGGTGAGGGTCGGCGATTCCGTCGAGGTCGACTTGCTCGAAGGAGCGCGGCGGACCTCTGTCGTTCCTGTGGCAGCCTTGGTCGAAGATTACTTCGGCATCCGCGGGATGATGGATTCAGAGACGCTCGCGCGCCTGATGCGCGAAGCGCCGTCTGTGAACAGCATCAATGTCAGCCTCGACCAGAACAGCCGGGAAACGTTCTATGCCGCCATCAAGAACCTGCCGATTGTCGGCGGCCTGGCTCTGCAGAGTGTGTCGCTTGCGAATTTCCGCAAACTGGTTGCCTTGCTGATCACGACAATGGCCAGCATCTACACCGGGCTGGCTGCCGTCATCGCGTTTGGTGTCGTCTACAACAGCGCCCGGATCTCGCTTTCCGAACGGGCGCGGGAGTTGGCCAGCTTGCGCGTCCTTGGCTTCACCCGGGGTGAAGTGTTGCGCATCCTGCTGTTGGAACTCGCCCTGCTCACATTGATCGCGCAGCCGCCTGGATGGCTCATTGGCTTTGGTCTTGCCTGGATTATGCAGAAGAACCTGGCCGGCGAACTGATGCGGGTGCGCCTGATCGTTGAGCAGTCCACCTACGTCTTCGCCAGCGCGATCGTGATCGCCGCGGCCGTGCTTTCCGCGCTCGTCGTTCGCCGAAGGCTCAACGAGCTGGACCTTGTCACCGTTCTCAAGACACGGGATTGAACCATGCACACGATCTGGATGAAGCGAACGTTGGGCATTGTAGCGTTGACCATCTTGGGCGCCGGCGCCGTCTGGTTCGCATGGCCGCGGCCGATTGCAGTGGATCTGGCAACGCTGACGAAAGGTCCCATGGAAGTCACGATCGACGACGAAGCGAAAACGCGCGTGCGTCACGTCTATACGGTGTCAGCCCCGATCGCCGGCAAAGTCCTGCGGATCTCTCCACCCCGCCACATCGGAGACCACGTCACCAAGGACGAAACCGTCGTGGCTGTGATGCAGCCGACACTGCCGAGCTTTCACGATGCGCGCACCCACGAGGAACTGCTGGCGGCGCTGGCTGCGGCCGATGCGACGGTAAACCTTGCGGCAGCCGAAATGCGCCGGATCGAGGCTGCGCTTGTATTTTCGAGAACGGAGTTGGGGCGGGCGGAAGCACTTGCGCGCACTGAGGCGATTTCTCTCAAAGCCCTCGATGGCGCCAAGTTCGACGTCGAAACCAATGAGGCAGCCCTGGCCAGTGCAAAAGCTCAGCTGGAGGTCCGCCGAAACGAGCGTAACAGCGTTGCAGCCCGGCTTGGTGAGCAGTCGGGAACCGCGCCGGAGCCAGATCCCGCCTGCTGCATACAGTTGCGCGCTCCCGTGGCAGGCAGCGTGCTGAAGATCATTCAGGAGAGCGAAGGGGTAGTCCAAGCCGGTGCACCGCTGATCGAAATCGGCGACCCGCTCGATCTCGAAATCGTCGCGGACCTGTTGTCGACCGACGCTGTCCGCATAAAGCAAGGCGCGCCGGTCTGGATCGACAACTGGGGTGGACTGCCGGTCCAGGGCCGCGTCTCCCGCGTCGATCCGGCGGGCTTCACCAAGGTTTCCGCACTTGGCATCGAGGAACAACGCGTCCGCACGACGATCGACTTCACCGACCCTCCGGCGAAGTGGTCGGGGCTAGGACATGATTACCGCGTGATAGTGCATGTCACGATCTGGAAAGGCGATGACATCCTGGCCGTCCCGGTGGCTGCCCTGTTCCGACAAGGAGACGACTGGGCGGTATTCGCGGTAAGGGACGGCCGTACACGGGTATCTATCATCAAGATCGGTCAGCGAAACAGCCGTACGGCGGAGGTTCTGTTGGGCCTTGCCCCAGGCGATCGCGTGGTACTGCACCCGAGCGACAGGGTCACGGACGGCGTGACCGTCGCGGAGCGCGATGTCCAATACTCTCAATAGCTAGTGTCGGAACGGCAAAGTCGATGGGAAAGGCGGAAACCAGCGGGAACTGGCGGGTGGACAACAAAGGACGACATTTATGGCGAGACGGCACTTCGACGGATTATGTTTGAACGTCTTCTTTTTAGTCCTCTCGCGGCGTCCCTCCGGTGAGTAGCAACGATGCCTCGGGTCAGGTCACGACATCGTCGTGATGACCTGAATGTCGGCCAGCTCTCATGTGTCGTCCCAGCCTAAAGCCAACCTGTCGCAATCAGCCCAAGGCTGACGAGCGGGCATGCGCCGCATATCGGCCGTTGAGGTCGAGCTTTGCTACCACGGGACCGGTCGATAGTGTCTCGAGCGTTTGTGATCTTCTTGTGAAACCGCTCACAAAGCCAGGATCGCCAACGCTTCTACTCATGCTATGATCTCTTTAAGGCCATGCAAGAACAAGTAATTTGTTCTTGCTGAGTCTATCGCCGCGCAAAGACATTGTGCTTAGCACCCGCATAATGAGCCTGCCAGCCGCCTTGTGCGCTGCAGGCGACGAGGACTATCCAGCCTCTGAACGTCTCCGCCAACGCCGACATGGACATTCGATTCGAACATTGACGCGAGAGGTGATAGTCTGACCTTGGAACCTTGGAAGGAGGAAAATGCGCGCCATTGCACTATTTGCCGGCGTGTTGGTGACTCCGCCCTCGATGGCGGCGGAGCAGCTGATCTTTTACACAGCTAGTTTTCCAGATGCCACGTCGGTCCAGCTCAGCGTCGTGAACAACAATGTCTCGCTATATGGGGACTATGACTTTGACGTCGCTATTGGCCTAGTCGAGACGGACGCGAACGGCGCCATCAGGTATGAAGATGGCGGCAGGCACCGTGCACAAGTTCGCTGTAACTATCCGGCATATGTGAGCGTAGGTGCGCGAAAATATCCCATAGAGATGCCTCTGAGCCGCTCCGCACGTGACGACTGGAAAGAAAATCTCTGGAGGATTTTCTGCCCGGCACCTTCATCCTGACTTCCGTACCCATGGCATTGCTCGACCGGGTTACTTGATACCGGTGACCGTGATGCGTCCGTTGACGCGATCGGCTGTGAACTCGATCGCCTGACCCGTTTTGACCTTGTCGAGCAGGCCCTGCTCGGCGACGACGAACACCATCGTCATCGCTGGCATGTTGAGATTGGTCAGCGGCCCATGCTTAATCGTCAGCTTCTGCTGTTTGGCGTCGACCTTGATGACTTCGCCCTTCACGTATTCCTGC
>NZ_JAMYQW010000058.1:0-24683 GCF_040321085.1 Mesorhizobium sp. M0522 | reverse complement strand
CCATCAAAAACTTGACGCCGGCACCGCGGTGCTCAGGTCCTCATGGCCGCCGGATACACGTCTGCGGTCTTCACCGGATGGGTACTGCCGTCCAGACCTGGTCCAACAAACTTTCGTGTGGCATCGCAGCCGGCCATGCGATGACCTGGCCCTGGCGCCGAACCGGCCTTTTACGATCCGCGATGACGCTTTGTGCCGCTGCCGGGGCGTCTTATGCGGCTTCGATCTTCTCCAGGAACAGGCTGAGCTGGTCCGGGTCCATGTGCACGACGTGCCTGTCTTCGGGATAGGCCAGGCTGTTCACATCGGCGACATATTCGGAAAAGGCGGCGATGCGTTCGGCCTGCAGGCGATCGTATTCGGCGGCGAAATTGCGATAGACCTTGGAATGCCGAGGCATGTGGCCGCGGTTCTGGCCGAGGATGTCGTCGGCGAACAGATACTGCGCGTCACAGCCGGTGCCCGCTCCCATCGACAGCATGATCAGCGACGTGCGTTCCGAAATCGCCTTGGCCACCTCGACCGGCACCACTTCGATCTCGGCGCCGATCGCGCCGGCGGCCTCCAGTTGCTTCACCGCTTCGAACACCTGCATGGCGGTGTCGGCGGTCTTGCCGACGGCCTTGAAGCCGCCGGTCCAGGTGGCGCGTGACGGGATGAGGCCGACATGGCCGATTACCGGAATGGCATCGTCGGCCATCCGCTTGATGGTGGCGTACCCGGCGCTGCAGTAGACCGCATCGGCGCTGGCCTTGTAGAGCCGGAACGCCCAGCGGACGAAATCGTCGGCGGTGCCGATCTCGAAGAAATTCTCGCCCGGCATGGTGAACAGGCTGGGTGCCGCATCGCGGTATTGCGGATTGAGCACCAGCTCCGGCGGCACCGAGACGATATCGACGCCGGCGCGTTCGGCGGCCTCGGCCTCGTCCATCGTCAGCACGCGCAGCATGGTCAACTGCCGCTTGCCCTTCATGGCCCGCAGGTCTGCGACGGTCGGTCTTTTCCGGCTCATGGATTTTGGTCCCCTTTGCTACGTGACAGAAGGCCGGTCAGGCGATCTGGATCATCACCTTGCCAGCTTCGACCTTGACTGGATAGGTCGCGAGATTGACGCAAACGGGAGCGCCCTTCGCCTGGCCGGTCTTATAATTGAAGCGGCCATTGTGCTTGGGGCATTCGATGATGTCGTCCATGACAAGCCCGTCGGCCAGATGCGCCTTCTCATGCGTACAAAACCCGTCGGTGGCGAAGAATTCATCGTCCGGCGAACGGTAAATCGCGAAGGTGCGGCCGCCATGGTCGAAGCGGATGACATCTTCCTCTTCGACATCGTCCACGGCGCACGCTTCGACCCAATCGGCCATTCTATATCTCTCCTGAAATTTTCTGCATGGCGCCGGTGCGGTGCCTATTCAGCCGCCGCCGACATGTTCACTTCGTGGAACTCGCCACGATAGGGCCTGGCCGTTGGCGGCAGTTCGCGCTTGAGGAAATGATCCTCGTATTTGAGCTGCCTGAGCAGGACAGGCCAGACCTCGCGATAGGCATGCCATATCGACGGGTTCGGCTCCGGCAGATCGTGCTTGATCAATTCATGCAGCTTGGGCAGCGCGTGATAGGGCACCATCGGAAACATGTGGTGCTCGACGTGGTAGTTCATGTTCCAGTAGATGAACCGGCTGATCGGGTTCATGTACACGGTACGGGTGTTGAGCCGGTGGTCGACGACGTTGTCGGCCAGACCGATGTGTTGCAGCAGGCCGGTCATCACCATGTGCCAGGTGCCGTAGAGGCGCGGCACGCCGATGAGCACCACCGGCACCCACGACTGCATGTAGAGGGCGAGTGCTATCGTGGCGATGTAGATGGCAATATGCCAGCGCGCCGCGATGACGGCCTTGTGCTGTTCCATCTCGGGAACGTAGCTTTTCTCGTCGGGCGTCAGCTTGCCGAGCGCCTGGCGTACCAGCGCCGGAAGCGAATAGCGAAAATCAAGGATGCCGGTGAAAGCCAGCGCCGCACGCAAAAGGTCCGGCGGGCGCATCACGGCGATCTCGGCGTCGCGGCCGACGATGATCGTGTCTGTATGGTGCCGGGCATGGCTCCAGCGCCAAGTCACCGGGTTGCGCATCAGCATGAAGCTGGCGATCTGGTAGACGACATCGTTCATCCAGCGCGTGCGGAAGGCAGTGCCATGGCCGCATTCGTGCCAGCGCGAGTCGCTGGAGGAGCCGTAGAGCACGCCGTAGACGAAGAAGAACGGCACGCACCACCAGGTGCCCCAGAAATAGATGGCGCCGGCGGCGGAGCCGAGGATGGCGACGATCCAGATGATCGTGTCGCGGATCGCCGGGCCGTCTGAGCGCTGCATCAGCTCCTTGATCGCCTTGCGAGGGACATCCGTGTGGTACCACTCCGCCGAGGCCAGTCCCGTCTCGATCGCCCTGCGCGTGCTTTCGCCGACCAGGCTGTAATCGCGCTTTACCGTGCCAGCCATTGTGACCTCCGATTCCCGATCTGCCGCGAGCCCTCCCCGCTCCGGCCGGAGCCAGCCTCCCAACTGGTGTCCCGTATCTTGTTCGCCATTATCACGACCTGCCTCCAAGAACAGGAAAACGGCCCGACGGCTGCGGGTAGTCCTCTCGCGGCTGCCTGGCGATTGCCGCGATCCGGCTCTCCGCATCGGCGATCTCGCCGGCGCCGTCGAGAACCCGGAACACGGCATCGTAGGAGCGGCTCTCGCCGTGCTCCAGCCAGATCATCTCGCCGCGTTCGCGCGCGGCCAGATTTCCCAGCACATGATGCGTCGAGGGCTCGATGCCAAGCGCGTACTGCCCGGCCTGGAAATTCTGCCATTGATAGGCGCAAGGCAACTGGTCCTTGCGCGTGACCACCTGCAAGCCGAGGCCGAGCCTGTCGTTGACCACCGCGACCGGCACTTCGCCGGCGCTGTCGGCGCCGAGCTCGTGCTGCCAGACCTGTTCCTTGAATCCCGGTTGCGGCGCCGGCACCGTGCGGTAGCCGACCTTCTGCACTTCATAGCGCTCGCCGGCATGGCCCGCCCAGACGACGTCGCGGATCGGCGCCAGGTAGCGCGATCCTTCGTCGAGCACCGGATGGCTGATATTGATGTGGTAGAAATACATATGCGGCGTACGGTTGAAACCGTGATTGACGACACGGTCCGAAAGCCGGATCTCGTTGCCGCCGACATCGGCCTCGATCCGCCGCAGCAGGTGCAGATCCTCGCCGAATACAGTCGATTGCTGAACGATGCCTTCGGCCCACAACACGCAGCGGTCGCCGTCCCAGGTCTCGCCATAGCCGGTCAGCCGCGCCGGGATGGTGCTGATGCGGCCGTGCAGCGAATGGCGCACCATCGTCTTCGGCGGGTAGTTGTAGGTATCGGCCGGTACTTCGTTCATGAACAATATATGGTCGAGGCCGCAGGTCAGCAGAAGGCCGGAAAACGACCGCGCCCACGCCAATCCCTCCTCGCCTTCATATTCGTGCAGGCCGGGATGGCGAAAACCGCTCGGCGAGTGCCAGCCGATCGCCTGGCCCCTGAAATCGCAATCGGCGATATCGAGCGCCCGGTCGACCAGCGCGGTGAAGCGCAGGCCGGAGCCGGTGCGGAATTCGAGCATGCGGATGCCGCGCTCGACGCCGTCGCCAAGCGTCATCAGCCGCACGCCGGCGAACTGCGACAGCATGCCCGAGCGTTCCGAGACCTGCCGGCGCGACAGCGTCTTGCCGTAAAGCTCTACCATGTGACGGCCAGTTCTTTCACTTTGCTCCCGTCCTTCACTTCGCTCTCGTCTCCTTGAGCAGGGCCGACATGTCGGCGCCGGTGATGATGCTTTCCACGGTCAGCAGATCGGTGCCGGCGACCGTCTGCTCGGCGACGATCTCGCCGCGGCGCATAACGATGATGCGGTCGGCGACCTGGAAGACGTGATGGATGTTGTGGGTGATCAAAAGCACCGAGTGGCCGGCGTCGCGCACTTCCTTGACGAAGCGCAGCACGCCGTGCGTTTCCTCGACGCCGAGATTGTTGGTCGGCTCGTCGAGGATGATGACCTTGGCGGCGAACTGCATGGCGCGGGAGATGGCGATCGACTGACGCTCGCCGCCTGACAGCGTGCTAACCAGCGCATCGGCGTCGAGTTTCTTCGAGATGCCGACGCGCTTCAATAGAGCCGACGCAGCATCGCGCAATCGAGCGAGATCGAGCGGCGCGAACACGCCAAGCCATTTGAGATTGACCGGCTCGCGGCCAAGGAAAAGATTGCGCGCGATGCTGAGATCGGGAGCCAGCGAGGTGTCCTGGTGGATGGTCTCGATGCCGAGATCCATCGCGTCGCGCGTCGAGCGGATGGAGACCTTCTGGCCGCGCACATAGATGTCGCCGCGATCGACGGGAAAGACCCCGGAGATCGCCTTGATTAATGTCGATTTGCCGGCGCCGTTGTCGCCGAGCAAGGCCACCACTTCGCCCTCGTTGAGCGTGAAGGAGGCGCTCTTCAGGGCGCGGACGCTGCCGAAGGATTTTTGCAAATTCTGCAGCCGAAGCACTTCCATGATCAGCTCCTGGCGGCGTTCTTCTGCAGCAAAGCGTGCAGGATGAGCATGGCAAGGATGATGACGCCGACGAAGATGTTATAGGCGAGCCCGGGCACGCCGATCAGCACGATGCCGTTGCGGATGCTGCGCAGCATCAGCGCGCCGACGATGGTGCCTAGGATGGTGCCGCGCCCACCGGTCAGCGCAGTGCCGCCGACCACCACCATGGCGATCACTTCGAGCTCGTAGCCGGTGCCGGCCACCGGCGAGGCGGCAGAGATGCGGAAGGCGCTGATCATGCCGGCGAGACCGGCCAGCACCGAGGTCAGGATGAACAGCCAGATCTTGACCGCATCGGCCGGCACGCCGCGCGCCACGGCAGCGTTACGGTTCGAGCCGATAGCGCTGATCCAGTTGCCGAGCTTGGCGTAGTGCAGCACATAGATCGCCAGTAGCGACAGGCCGATGAACCACCAAAGCGAGGTATAGAAACGGAACGTTCCGATATTGAAGCTGCCGGCCAGCAGCGTCACGAAGAAGCCTGGCTGGTTCCAGGATTTCAGCGGAAAGCCTTGGGTGATGTAAAGCGCTGCCCCACGCACGACGAGCAACATCGACAGTGTCACCAGGAAGGACGAGATCCCGATCTTGGTGACGATCAGGCCGTTGATCGCACCGATCGCTATGCAGAGCAGCAGGCCGGCCAACAGCGCGACGCCAATATCAAACCCGCCGTTCTGCACCAGCAGCATGACGACGACCGGCGCCAGCCCGAACACGGCACCGACCGAAAGGTCGAACTCGCCCGCCGTCAGAAGCAGCGTCATGCCGAGCGCGATGATGCCGAGCTCGGGCAGGAACGCCATCATGTTGGAGATGTTGAGCGGCGACAGGAAATTCGCGTCGGCGATCGCGAACACCGCCAGCAGGACGATCAGGATGACGAGCGAAGAGAACTGCGGCGAGCGCATCAGGCTCGACCTGCGTTTGGCACGCGGCATTTCCTCTTCTGCGGCAATTGTCATGACAGTTCGAACCATACGCCAGGGTGACGCTCGCCGCCTGCGCGGCGAGCGTCAGTTTCAATCATTTGTTGTAGAGTTTCAGGATCGGTTCGACGCTCGAGGCGTCGTAGAGGCTGAACGTGTGAATGTCGTAGCCGATCGGTTCGCCCGCGGCGGCGAGACCGAGCAGCGCCACCGGCATGAAGCCCTGCGCCGATGGGAACTGCCAGGCAGCCGCGTTGATGAAGCCGGACTTGACTGACTCGGCGGTTTCCTTCGAATTGCCCCAGCCGACGACCGGAATCTTGCCGGCCGGCACGCCGGCGCCGTCGAACACCCGCTTGACGCTGGCCGCGACGGAATCGCCGAGCGCGATGATTGCCGGCGGATTGTTGGCAACCATGTAGTCGGTCATCTTGGCGATGATGCCGGCCGGATCGGTGCCGCAATCGACCACGTCATATTTGATGCCGAGCGGATCGAAGACGCTGGCAATGCCTTCGGTCTCGAGCTGCTGGTAGCTGGCGCCCGGCACTTCGACCGGCAGGAACACTTTGTCGCCCTGCTTCACCATCTTGTGGTCGACCAGATATTTCGCCCAGATGACACCGGCTTCCTTAAGGTCGGCGCCGACATAGGCCTGCCGGCCGGTTGCCGGATCGTCGGTATTGAAGAACACGATCGGGATGCCGGCCGCCTTGGCTGCCTTGACCTCCTCGGTCCACAGGCCGGGCTGCGCCGAGGTCGTGGCGATGCCGTCCGGTTTGGCGGCGAGTGCCGAGTTGAAGGCTTCCTTCTGCGCCGCCATGTCGCCGCCGCTGAACGAGATCTTGCAGGTCACCTTGAGCTGGTCGCAGGCCTTGGTGGCGCCGGCATTCCAGTCGATCCAGAAGGCATCCGACGGGCCGCCATGCGACAGCAGGTAGAACGTCTTCTGGGCGTCCTGCGCCAGCGCCGGCGTACCCAGCGCAACACCGGCGAGAACCGTCGCCGCGGCAGCGATTTTCAACGCGAATTTCAACATTTCTCTTCCTCCCTTGTTTCGTAGCCGAACCGCGCCATCACAGTCCGTTGGCGCGGAATTTTCCGTCGAGGAATTTCTTGGCACGGGGCACGTCGTCTTCCGAAAGATGCTCGATGATGACCGGGATGTTCGGATGCTTTTCGGCCAGCCGCTTGAGATAGAGGTCGTAATTCAGCGAACCGAGGCCGGGCGCCGGCAGCTCGATCTCGCCGACGCCGCGGAAGGTGTGGCTCTCCAGCGCGTCCTCGTCGCCGATGTCTGCGTGCTTTTCCGACTTGTCGCCGCCGGAACGCTTGACGTCCTTGGCGTGGGCAATCTTGATCTTGTCGGTCAATGTGTCGAACACCTGGTTCAGGATCTGGTCCATCCTGTCGATGTTGTGCGTTTCGAAATAGTTGGTCGGGTCCATCAGCAGGCCGAGGCCTGGGTGGTCGATCTGCGCGAACATCCTCACCGTCTCTTCGACCGAACCGACGACATTGTTGACATAGGTTTCGAGCAGGAAGACTGCGCCGTGGTCATAGGCGGTCTGGGCAAGGTCGGCGATGACCTTGCGGCATTCCTCAAAACCTTCCTCGGTCTTGTTCTTCGGGTGATGCACCCAGTCGGACTCGGTGTTGTAGGTACCGGTTTCCGAGATCACGTAAGGGGTGCCGAAATGGCGTGCGTTGCGGATGATCTCCTTCAAATAGCCGACGCGCCGCTCGCGCTCGCCCAGGTCCGGATGGATGATGTTGGTGTAGCCCGACACACAGCAGATCGGCAGATTGTGGTCGCGGAACGTATCGCGGACAGTCTTGGCCTTGTCCTTGGTGATCTGTCCGGCGGAAAGGTCGATATCCCTGAAATGCAGGTCGAGCTGCACGGTGTTGAAATCGAGCGCACGGATCTTCTGCGCGGTTTCCTTGAGGCCATACGGGAAATAACCCGTGAAAATACCTGCCTGCATCATGGTGTGAAGTCCTCCCTGTAAGTGATTCAGTCGTCCGGTGTTTCAGTTGATCGAGATTTCGGAAAGCTTGACGGTCCGGCCCTTGTCGATGGAGCGGTAGCCGGCTTCGACCAGCGCCATGGTCTTGACGTTGTCGGCGACGGACAGCGCCGGCGGCTCGCCCGTCTTGACCGCGTGCTGGAGCTGCTCCATGACGCCGATGAAGGCATGCGGGAACCACATCGTGTCCCAGCTGGGCGTCACCCATTCACCACCGGTGGTCTCGGTCGAGGCATAGGTCAGCGTCGAGGCAGAACCTGTCGGCCAGCCGATGGTGCCCTTGGCGACGCCCTTGGTGCCGTCGACGCGCCAGTTGATGTGCTGGTCGTCCTTGTAGCCCTCCTGGCGCGGACCGGACCAGACATCCTCAAGCGATACGGCGAGCACGCCCGACGGGAACTTTATCGTCGACACGGTGATGCCGTCCGAATGATCGAAGCGGGTGCGCGGATCCTTGCGGGTCAGGGTGGTGATCTCCAAGGGATCGCCGAACAGGAAGCGCAATACGTCGAGATGGTGGACGCTCATATTGGCGAGCGTCAGCCGGTCATAGTCCTCGAGGAAGCTCTGCCAGTGCGGGATCGCATGCATGTCGATCTGGGCGAAAACGATGTCGCCGAGCGCGCCGCTGTCGATGATCTGCTTCAAGACGCGCATCGACTGGTCGTAACGCATGTTCTGGTTGACCGAGAGGATCTTGCCTGCCTTGGCCGCTTCGTCGCGAAGTTTGACGGCCTCTTCAAGGGACAGCGCCAATGGCTTCTGCGCCAGGATCGCCTTGATATGTGCCTGCTTCAGAGCATGACGGATCAGTGCCGGCTGCTTGTCCGGCGGAAAGGCAAGGTCGATGATCTCGACGTTCTTGTCCTCGATGAGCTGTTCCGGCGTGTCGTGGACGGTTGGGATATCCCAGCGTTTGGCGACTTTCTCGGCGCTGGCCTTGGTCCGCGAGGCAATCGCCACCACCGGGAAACCGGCTTCCTTGTAGGCGGCAAGGTGACATTCGGCCATGATCATGCCGGCGCCGACGCAGCCGATCCTGTATTCCCTGGTGCGGACTTTAACGTCCGGCTCGAAGCCGTTGCCCACCATTTCTTGGCTTGCCATATGTTCCTCCCGAAGCTCGTTCCTTGCAGCCGCCGTCATCGTGCCAAGGCTCCCCCGCTCTGTCCGAAATAATGCACCCTGCCCGGCTCGCAGGATATCACTACCATCGCGTCCGGCCTGATGTCCGGCTGGCCGCGTAACAGCGCCCGCAGACGCGTCTTTCCGGCGGCGAGCGTCACAACGGTGTAGCCGCCGAGCGGCTCGACCTCGAACACTCGCGCCGGGCGGCCCGCGCCCCCCTCCGGCATTCCACCCGACCAAGACCTGACCTTGATGTCTTCCGGCCTGAGCCCGATCTCGACGGCATCGGCCGGCGCAGCCTTGTCCGCGACGCGGATCGTGCCTTCCGCCGCCTCCACGCCTTCCGCGCCGTGCACCGACTTCAATATATTCATCATCGGCGACCCGAGCAGCCGCGCCACATAGGTGCTGGCCGGCCGGTCATAGATCTCGGCCGGCGCGCCGATCTGCCTGATCTTGCCGTTCTCCAGAATGGCCATTCGGTCGGCGACCGACATCGCTTCTTCCTGGTCGTGCGTGACATAGATCAGCGTCTTGCCGAGCTCGCGCTGGATGCGCTTGAGCTCGACCCGCGTCTCCTCGCGCAGCCGGGCGTCGAGCGCCGAAATCGGGTCGTCCATCAGATAGGCGGCGGGATCCCGCACCAGCGCGCGGGCAATCGCCACGCGCTGCCGCTCACCTCCGGAAAGCTGTGCCGGCGGCTTGTGCAGGATATGGCCGATATGCAGCTTGGCCGCGACATCGGCGACGCGCTTTTCGATCTCGGCTTCGGCGACCCGGCGTTCGACCAGCGGAAAGCGGATGTTGTCGCGCGCGCTCATATGCGGAAACAGCGCCAAATTCTGGAACACCATGGCGACGTTGCGCTCGGCCGGCGACACCGTGTTGACCGGCTTTCCGCCGATCAGGATCTCGCCCGCGTCCGGGGTTTCCAGCCCGAGCACCAGGCGCAGTATCGTCGACTTGCCCGACAGCGGCGGCCCGAAGAAGCAGAAGAACTCGTTGTCGTTCACCGCGAACGACGCATCGTCGACGGCCAGCGTGCCGCCATAGCGTTTTGTCACATTACGGAAAACGATGTCGGCCATCTCAACCTGCTCTCAATGCAAGACCGGAGGCGGCGTCGAAGACGCGCACCGCCTCCGCCGCAGGCGCGACGACGGCTGTCTGCCCGATCGCCAGCCCGACATCATTGTCGAACACCGCCTTCACCGCAGTCTCGCCGTCGCCAAGGTGGATGATGGTGCGCGCACCGATCCGCTCGACGAAACTCACCGGCATGGACAGGCCACGGCCACCTTCAGCCAGCGTCACCTGCTCCGGTCGAAAGCCATAAAACACCTCGCCGCGCATCCTGCGTACGGCATCTGCGATCTCGACCGGCAGCGGCGGTGTCACGCCGAGCGGGCCGAGATCGATGACCAGACCTCGGTCGCTTTCCGCCGGCCTGCCCTTGAGCAGGTTCATGCCCGGCGCGCCGATGAAGCGGGCGACGAAGACATTGGCCGGGTTGTTGTAGACCTCGAGCGGCGTGCCGACCTGCTGCAGCACGCCGTGGTCCATCACCGCGATGCGGTCGGCCATGGTCATTGCTTCGAGCTGATCGTGGGTGACGTAGACCATGGTCTGCCGGAACTGCCGCTGCAACTGCTTCAGTTCGGTCCGCATCACTGCCCGGAAGGCGGCGTCGACATTGGAAAGCGGCTCGTCGAGCAGGAAGATCGCCGGCTCCATGATCGCCGAACGGCCGATCGCCACCCGCTGCAATATGTTGACCGACAGTCTGTCCGCCTTGCGGTCGAGCAGCGGCGTCAGTTGCAGCATCTCGGCAATGGCGTCGACACGGCGGCCGATCTCGGCCTTTGGTGCGCCGCGCATTTTCGGCCCGTAGGCGAGGTTCTGCCGCACGCTCATATGAGTGAAGATCGCATAGTTCTGGAAGACGAAGCCGACGCCGCGCCGCCCCATCGGCACGCCGGCCATGTCGCGCTCGCCAAACAGGATCTTGCCGCTGGTCGGCCCTTCCATGCCGGCGATCATGTTCATCGTCGTCGACTTGCCGCAGCCGGACGGCCCGAGCAGCGCCATGAACTCGCCGTCAGCAATGGCCAGGTCCATCGTCTTCAGCGCGGTGAAGTCGCCGAATTTCTTGACCAGGTTCTGCAGGTGGATGGTGCTCATGCCGCCACCTCGCGTACCCGGGCCATGCGTTTCATGGCAAACACCGCAGCGATGGACAGCACGATCAATATGGCCAGCGCGATTGCCGCCACATAGCCCCAGATCAGGTCCTGGGTGGTGAGCTTGTAGATGTAGACTGAGATGGTTTCGGTAGCGACGCCGGGACCGCCGCCGGTCATGATGTAAAGCGTGTCGAATATCTTGAAGTTCTCGATCACCCTGATCGCCAGCGCGATGATGATGATCGTCTTCATCTTCGGCAGCACGATGGTGACGAAGCGCTGCCACGGGTTGGCGCCGAGCAGCGTCGCCGCCTTGATCTGGTCGTCGGGCACGCCGACCAGGCCGGCAAGCAGGATCAGGAACATCAGCGGCGTCCACTGCCAGATGTCGGCGACCATGACGGCGATGAGCGCCAGCGTCGGGTCCGACAGCCAGGCGATGGTGACGGGAAAGCCTGAGATCGCCGACAGGATGTCGTTGACCGGGCCGCCTGACTGAAACAGCATGAAGAACATGTAGCCGGCTACCGCCGGCACCACCATCATCGGCATCAAGAGGATCGAGTAGAAGATCCGCTTGCCGGGGAACTCGTCGGCAAACAGTGTCGCGAGCGCCAAGCCGAGCAGGAACTCCGCCGGCACGCAGACGATCATGACGATGGCCGTGCGCTTCAGCGCACTCCAGAAGCGCGCATCGGCGGCAAGGTCGGTGTAGTTGGCGAAACTGTTCCACATCGACCAGGCGTTCCACCAGCCGGTGCCCGACAGCGGCGACCAGTCGGTCAGGCTGATGTAGAGCTGCATCAGGAGCGGGAAGACGGCGATGAACAGCACCAGGATCTGCGCCGGCAGCGTCAGCCGGAAGCCGAGCTTTGCGCCCTCGTCCGGCAGCACCGACGCCGCTTTGGAGGCTTGCATGTCGCCCTCCGAAATCGTCGCAGTCACCGCGCTCATTGCTTGAGCGCCCCGAAGGTCAGTCCGCGCACCAGATGGCGCTGGATGGCGATGCCCATGATGACAGGCGGCACTGCCGCTATCAGGCCGAGGGCTGCCTTGGCGCCGTAGAGCTGTCCGGTCATCGATGAGGACAGCGAGGCCATGTAGACGGGGACCGTCACCCATTCGCGCGTCGTCAGAAGCAATGCAATCAGATAGTCCGACCAGTTGAGGATGAAGACGAACAGCGCAGCACTGGCCAGCGGCGCGCGCATCATCGGCAGCGTGATGCGGGTGAAGACGCGCCACCGCGAGCAGCCCTCGACCAGCGCCGCTTCCTCGATCTCGCGCGGCATGTCGTCGAAGAAGGTCTTCATCAGCCAGAAGGCGAAAGGCAGCGTGACGATGCCGTAGATCAACGACAGCCCCCACCAGCTGTCGGTGAAATTGAGGAAGGCCCACATGATCATCACCGGGGTCATGACCGCCATTGGCGGAAACAGGCGAAGCTGAATCAGCGCCAGCGGCAGGTTCTGGCCCGAGCCGAAGCGCGACAGACCGTAGGCCGCCGCGGTGCCCGCCGACATGGCGATTGCCGTGCCGAATGTGGCCGACAGCAGCGATGACAGGATCGGCTTCAAAGCTGTGCGGTCGAGCGCGACGATCAGATTGTTGGTCGATTCACCGAAGACGAAGCGGAAATTGCTGAGTGTCGGGTTCTTCGGCCACCAGGTCAGGTCGGCGCCGGTCGCCGACCATTCGGCGATCGGCTTGAACGCCATCGACACCATCCACAGGATCGGCACCAGCGTCACCGCCATCGCCGCAAGGATCGCGGCATAGCGGAATATCTCGAAAGGAACTGAACGCTTCATCTTGCGGCTTTGCTGGGTCCTTCGTTGCCGAGGGGAAGAGCGACCGCTCCTCCCCTTCTTGGTAAGATCCTGCGACGATCAGGCGATCGGATCGAGGACGGTCGGCCAGGCCTCCTTGTTGGTCTTGATGGCTTCGAGAAGCTTCTCCTCGCCGGTGCGGCGGGCAATCTTCTTCCACTCGGCCTCGGTGTCGGCCATCGCCTGCTCGGCTGTCTTGGCCTTGGTCAGCGCGGCGACGAGGTTCTCGTCCAGCGCGTTGTGGAAGGCGGTGGCGCCGGGATAGTTGATGGTGGGCACGGTGCGGGCGACCGTCTCTCGCACCACGTCCATGTGGTAGGCGTGATAGGTCTGGCGAACCAGCGGATCCGAGAAATCCGATAGCCGGAACGGATCGAAGTAGCCGCCCGGATTGGCAGTCATCCAGGCGTAGATGCGGCTTGAGCCCAGCCACTGCAGGAACAGGTAGCAGGCCTCCGGATTCTTGGCTTGCGAGGACACCGACGCCGACAGATTGAGCCACAGCACCGACCGGCTGACCAGCTTGCCGTCGATTTCGCGGCCGGGCGGCAGCATCGAGCCGATCTTGCCGGTGACAGCTGAATCCTTGTTGCCGGCATTGTCGAGGAATTTCGGCAGATTGGAGAAGGCGCAGGTCATGGCCGCACCGCCCTTGGCGAAATTGCCGTACTGCTCCGGCCAGCCCCAGGAGATCGCGTCCGGCGAATGGTGCGAAAGCGAAGCGATGTACTCGCTGGTCGCCGCGATACCTTGCTCAGAATTGATCAGCGGCTTGCCGGTATCGTCGAACAAGAACTGATTGGGCGAAGCCATTGAGACATAACGCTGATACCAGTTGGTGTAGCCCCAGCCCTGGTTGCGCAGATCGGTCGAGCCGAACAGGCCCTTGTCCGGGCGCTGGAAGAAGGCCGCGATCTCGCCATGCTGCTTCCAGGTCTTCGGCGCCGCCAGTTCATAGCCGTATTTGTCGGAGAAGGCCTTCTTCTCGTTTGCGTCGCCGAACAGATCGGTACGGTAGACCCATGTCTGGAAGTCGCCATCCAGCGACACGCCGTAGGTCGAGCCGCGATACTGGTTGAGCAGCGAGACGCCCTTGGCGCCGTCGACATAGCCGCGCTCGGGATCGTCCCATTCCGGCTTGTATTGCGCGACGAAGTCGTCGAGCTTGAGGATGCCGCCGGTTTCGGCGAGGTCGCCAAGGCGGTTCCATTCGACCGCGTAGATGTCATATGCCCCACCCTTGGTGGAGATGTCCTGCATCGTCTTGGTGAATTCCTGGCCGTTTGGCACACCGACGATTTCCAACGGAATGCCGGTTTCCTTCTCCCAGAGATCCTTGATCGACGGCGCGCCGGCCGGAAACGGCTGGGTCAACTGGCCGATCGAGCCGTCGGACAGGCCAAGTACGATCTTGGCCGGCGCCTTGCCGGCGCCCTTCATCGCCTTGGCCGCCTCGATGGCGCGGCCCTCGGGCGTGTCGGCGCCATACTGGTAGCGCTCCGAGCCGTCGAAGCCCGTCGGGCCACCGATCATGCCGGGCGCCAGGGCATCGGCCGCATAGGCACGGCTTGGGCGAATGAATTTCGGTGCAATACCTGCGGCGGCAACAAGGACTGCCGCCTTTCCACCGGACGCCAGCAAACGGCGCCGCGACACGCGGATCAAATTCGACATTGGAACTCCTCCCTCAGGGCCTTGTTCCTCCACGGCCCTTATGATGGATATTGACGGCACTATACGAAGGCTGTCAACATCATAAATAATCAATACACCTCATAACATCTCATGGGAGGGGAAGAATGGCGTTTGTAAAGGCTCTCATACTGAAGCCGGTGCTTGAATTTGAGGGAGCCCGGCTGCCCACCTCCCCGCTTTGGTCTGCTTGGGCATTTTGGTGTAGCGCGGCGGCTTGCGCATCGGCCAAGGCCGGTTACATCATTTCCCATCAGAATCGCGGACGGCGATGAAGCCGCTCTCCGACGGTGGACCCATGAAATGCGTGATCTCGATGCGCCCCTGGCGCGTTTTGGAATGAGGTGATCGACAGTGCGGTCCACCCTGACAGACATAGCCCGGGAGGCCGGCGTTTCGGCCGCCACGGTCGACCGTGTGCTCAACAACCGCGCCGGGGTTCGGGCGCGCACCCGCGAGGTCGTGCTCGAAACGGCACAGCGGCTTGGCTATATCGCTGAAAATTCGAACAATCCGAACCAGCGCAACGCGGTTACTGGCGAGGTCATACGGCTGGATTTCGCCCTGCCCGCCGGCACCAATTCCTTCATCAAGATGCTGCACCGCCAGATCGAGGCGCAGGCGCAGGCGCGGCCGGACCTCGACGTCCGCGTCGCTACCATCGAAGGCTTCAATCCGGACCGGCTTGCGCGTCTGCTGCAGGAACTGCACGGGCAGACGCAAGGCGTCGGTGTGATCGCGCTCGACCATCCGACGGTCCGCGAGGCGATCCGCTCGCTTTCGGCCAGCGGCGTCAGGGTCGTCACCATCGCTTCCGACATCCTGCATGTGCCGCGGGTTGCCTATATCGGCATCGACAACCGCGCCGCCGGCCGGCTCGCCGGCTACCTTCTCAACCGCTTCATGGGTGCCGGGCGTCCGGGCAAGGTCGCGCTGTTCGCCGGTTCGCTCTCCTACCGCGGCCACGAGGAGCGCGAGATGGGCTTCCGCCACATACTGGCGGAAGAATCGCCCAATCTGCAGATCGTCGAGATGCGCGAGATGCTCGACGACCGGGAGAAGGCCTATTCGGAGGCCTCCGCCCTGCTGGACCGGCACCCGGACCTAGCCGCCATCTACAATGTCGGCGCCGGCAACACCGGCATCGCCCGCGCGCTAAGGGAACGCGGGCGTGCACTGTCAACGGTCTTTCTCGGCCATGAGGTAACGGAGGGCACCAAGGAGCTCTTGCTCGACGGCACGCTCGACGCGGTCATCGACCAGAACCCGCGCGTCGAAGCCCGCGAAGCGCTCAACACCTTGACCCATGCGGTCAGGGGCTTGCCTTACGAACTGCACCAGCCACGGCTGCAAGTGATCTTCAGGGAAAGCATCCCGGAGATCTGAAAGAAGGGCCGAAGCCGATCATAGATGCGCCGCCCAATACGAACAGCGCCTTCGTCTCCGCCGCCGGCGACGACCGTCTCGGCGGCCAGTGCCTTGAACCCGCAAGACGGCGCAAGGACAGACACGCCATCGGCAGCATAACCGTCATGCTGCCCGATCGAAACCAGCGCATGTGCCCGCGCCCGCTATCACTGCCGACCATGCCATTTCGCTCCTGTGGGTAAGGTTGCTCGCATGGCCGACCGGTTCGGCATTCGGCTGGTTCGCGGCCGAAGCGGCAGCCGCCACGACGGTGCGCGAACACTGGCGCGGCACGCTGGCGCTCGGCCGCAACGAAACACTGGCGGCAGCCTACTGGCGGCGGGGCGCGGCGGGACTGATGGCCGGCTAGAGCTTGCTCACCATCGCTTGCGCATCTTCGCCCAGACCGATTGCGATCCGGTCGCCGGAGACAATGCCTGACATGTCGCAGACAACCAGCGGCATGCTGATTTCGTAGAGGAATTCGGCAACGATGGCGCCGACGGCAAGGATCGGGTCCGGCCGCTCCAGGATAATGCCGGCCGGCGCCGTGCCTCTGCGGATCGCTTCGGCTAGAACCGAAGACGAGGACGACGACCCTCGCCCGCTCGGCATCACCAGGATCTTGCCGGCGATATTGCCGCCCAGGTCCGGATGCGAATGGTCGATGATGTCGCCCGTTTCGACGTCGATCCCGCCCCAGAAGCTGAGCGCCTGCGAAAGCACCAGCGCTGGGCCTTGTGCCGAGCCGGAAAGGTGGAATGTACCGGTTCTGGCCGGCGTCTTCATGGCGCGCCTCGCACGACGCGGCCGGCCGCAGCCGAGCGGACGCAGTCTTCCATGTCACCGAAGGCCACCGAGACACCGATATTGCCAGGTGCGTAATGCGCCCATTTGCCCGAATTGGTCATCACCACGCCATCGAGACGCTCGAGGATCGACGTGACATAGGTGCAGGTGTCGGTGACCGGAACGAGGCCGAAGGCTTCCATGCCGGCCAGTGCGCCTTCGTCCTGCAGCCGCGTCAGCGTCGCGCGCCCTGTGTTGACATAGATTGGGACACCCTTGCCTGGACCGACTTCGCGCAGCAGCGGCAACAGGCGCATCCACTCTTCATGGGAGAAATGCGGCGTGCCTAACGACACGGCTGCAAGCTGCACGCCGTCGGGGACGCTCGACAGCCTGGCCAGCGCATGGTGGATGTCAGCGCGAGAGATCCGGATTTTTTCCTCCGGCGCCAGGCCGTGCAACGCCTCATCCGGCGTCTTCGCCTCCGGCGTGATGCCGACGGCATGAAACAGCGCCACGGCACCCGTCGTTGCCGCCGCCGCCCCCAGCGCCTTCAATTGGTCCTCGTCGCGCGGCTGCGGCAGGCCCGATATGACAGGGATGCGGTCGCGAGCCCTTTGCCCGATGATCAGCCCGACGCCGACAAACAGAGCGTCGCTTGGCTCGAAAGCAGCGTCAGTCAGCTCGAACAGGACCTGGCCTCGTCGATTTTCACTCAGATGCAGCCCCCATGCCGGCGCGCGCCCGGTCATTGCGCAGCACAAATCGATAAAATCGCCATAGCGGTTGGTCCGCGCCCCGATCACCGAATTGGCAAAGACGATGGCGTTGGACTCACCCCAGGCGATCTGCTCGCCGAACCTTGGCCGGAACCGGGTCTGATAGGGTGCGCAGGTGAAGGTCGCCTGGCAGCCGAGTTCCAGATGCGCCTTCATCAGGCGTCGCGCCGGCGTTTCTTGCGACACCGGCATCTTCACCAATCCGGGATGGATGAGGTCGAACGAACCGACGTTCAGCGTCGTCGGCACCCGAACGCGGCCGCCGCCCTCGATCAGCATTTCGACGAAATCGAGGCTGGCCTGGCCGTGATAAAGGCAGCCGTCGATATGGGCACCGGCAATGTCCAGCAATTTGCGCGCGGCGACCGCCTTCGCGAAAGCGACCAGGATCTTCATGGCGGCAGCCGCTGCCGAGCCTTGCTCGCCATGCAGCATCGACTGGTCGCCGGCCGTCAATTCCAGCGTCATCGGCAAATTCCCGAGCCCACACTATGCCGATCGAGCACTCCCTGATTGCGGAGCGTCTGGCAAGACAGAGCTTTGGATCTCTTCTACTTCGCGGCGATCAGCGGACCAGACGTTCACAGCTCATCGCGAAGCAAGAGAGTCGCGAAGCACGGTCGCAGAGCGGGCGATCGCCGCGGAAACGACGCTATTCCTTCTGGGGCACCCCGTCGACTGCCCCGTCGCCATCTGCAGAATGCGGCAGGATGCCGAAGTCGCGCGACTTGGTCCCATGCGCCGCCGTCAGGAAACCATCGGCTGTGAGGCCTCGCCTCAAAAGTTCCCGTACCGCGGCCGACCGGCTCGGCATGCGCTTGTCGAAGCGCCAGTTCTCCAACGCCGCCAGTTCATCGGCGGTCAGCATGATCTGCAATCGTTCCGGGCGTTCCAGTTCGGACATCTCGGCCTCCAGTCATACCAGGCTAAAACTAGCTGAGTTAGCATGTTCCTAATTCTTCGTAGAGTTAGGTATGTTGGCAGAGTACGTCAAGATCTCCAGATGCGTGATCCGTGCAGAAATCCAATGAAGCGGATCAAGCATCAACCGCACAATCGACAAAATACACTAACTATTTGATACTAAATGATTTTTCAAGATTTTCGCTTGTCAATCGCCGACTCTGGGCGCATGGTGAAAGCGAGGGATAAACCGCTCCTGAAGGGAAGGTTTTCCATGCGCTACGGATTTTCGGTTCGCCTGCACGAAGACGTCAGTTCCCGAGTTCGGGCTACATTGCGGTCCGGGATTGCCATCAATCTGACTGCTGTCGCCGAAGCCGCGCGACTGCAGAACCTCGCCGAGAATGTTGCGCGCGAAGACATCGAATGGCTCGTCATGCAAGCAGCCCAGCTCTACGGGGCGGCTATCGAGTTCGACGGCTTCGCGGAAACCGATCTGGCGGAGTTTGCGTGCCCTCAGCTGATGCAAAGAAGCCCCGCCGTGGGCTGGGACGCCTTGGAAGACGGAGCGTCCGCTTCGCCGGATCCTGGCCGTCAAACACACTGAGGCGCGTGCTCGTGTGAGCCCCGCCCTGCTGCCGCCACGTGCAAGGCGGTAAGTAGCCCGCCATTGGGATGGCGGGCTTGGCGCCGACGAATCTCGCGCCTGAATATGAGCTCTGCACTGGCAGGCACGAGGAATGGCTGTTGCCATTGCCTGGGCAGGGCAGTTCCGCCGTGACCGGACCGATCCGGACAAGGCGGGGCGATTATGTACTTTACAAACAGGGAGGTCTGAAGACGCGGGTAGCCCCCTCTTCGGGGTCGATCACCAACACAACGTTTTCTGGGTTTTGCCAAGGCAGCGACATCACGTAGGCCGCAAAGTCGTCTTCGGAGAAATGGTTGAAGCCGCCGCCAGCTACAAACATTTGCGGATGCTTGCTGCCGCCAAAGCTAGCCTCGACGCTGTTAAGTTGTTGGAAGGGGCCGGCGCGCTCCGCTAGCCACTCCTGTATGCGCTCGAAAAGAACGGGCTGACCGTTCGGGCTCGAACAATCTTCAGCAATAGATGTACAAAGCACCACACCGCTGACGACGCTCATCGTGCCTTCTTGCCCTTCGGCTTTTGCTTGTGGTCAGCCGGGGTACGCGCCAGCTTGCCCATTAGGGCATCGGCATCGGATTTCCCTTCGTCCGCTTCAATCTCGCGCGCCTTCTCTATGAACGCGCGCGACTGTGTTGCGTCATCCCGCTTTGCGGACTTGTGCTTCGCGGTCATTGGGCGCCCTCAAATATATCGTGCTGCGGCTTAGGTGGCTTAGGCGTTGGTTTTGGAGGGCAGATTTTCAGCGGCTTGCCATCAGCGCGGTTCACCTTACCGTCCAGCTTGAGCAAATCGGCGCCATCGAACGTGTGCATCTCATCGACGTTCAAGGCCAGCGCCGTTGCCAAATGGATGCCATCGGAGGGCTTCTTGCATTCGGTGTGATGTCTCATAAGCCTTCGACAGGCGACACCAATCTTTTCGTCAACGACGACCGCGCGAATCCATCTTTGCCGCAGCAACAATTCGATTTGCTTATCGCCATCCTCAGAAAGCGGCTTGCCGGCGTCCTCGCACTTCGCCTTGAAGACCTCCGCAAAGGTGAAGAATGGCGTGTAGATCAGTACGTCGCCGGCTTCGGCTTCCTTCCACACTGCGGCACAATTATTCAGCTTGCCCGGCTCCTGGTTTATGAGGCCGAGAAACGTACAGGAATCCCAATACACTCTTTTAGCCAAGCCGCCCTTCGTGCAATTGCTCTAAATATTCGTGAGGGTCCATCCCCGCCGTAAAATCAGGATCAAGTATCGCTTCCAAATTCACAAGAGGGGCAAACTCAATTTCCCGCACTTCGACCGCGTCTATGGTCTGCAATTTTCCGCCGGCGATGTAGTTGAGCCGCCCATGTACCCCAAGGGTTTTTCCCTTCCAAATATCGCTCATGGAATGCTCGTCACCGAACCTTTCGATTAGGTCTCTGGAAAGAGTGCACCAGATGAAGCCATACATTTCGTTTTTGATCTGGATAGCCTCTCTATTGCGATAGCGACCAGCCGCAAGCATCACGCCTTCAATCTCGCCGAACGACTGTCGCGGCACTAGATCTTGCTCGAAATCCATCACGTTGAAAGCATCAAGCGTGTTGATACCGGCTTTCGCCTGATCGGGCGTGATCGAGATCACGTCACCGTCTTCAAAATCAATATAAGTCTCACCGATGCCGTTTAGATTTCTGGCGAAGATGCCTTTGGCAACAGCGAAGGTATCGTGCGTCATCCATTCCGGAGGAGTGCCGCGCGTCATGAGGCTCCGAAGACCTTGCGAGACTTCGGCTTTGACGCGCTTAGCCATGGCCGACACATTGACCGAAGGATTGGACGCTTGCGCAACGGCAACGACAGTAAACGGGCTATTGGTGCTGGCTTTCTCCAGCCTCCACTCAAAACGCGAGTGCGGGTCGCCCATCGACTGCTGAGCGGCCTCAAATAGCTTCATGTGGTCGAGAACCTGCTGCATGGCGTCGGTGACGCTCAGCAACTTTTCGTCGGAGACGGTGGGGTGCACCGTTATGACGACACGGTCCATTTTCTCGCCTATTCCGCCCCGACGCCCGATGAGTCCCGGTACTTCAGTCGTTTTCCAACGATGCCAGCCATAGCCCTTACCGTCCGGTTGTTGTCATCGACGCCAAGCGCGATGCGGTTGCTGTAGCGAAAGTCGAATTCAGCAAGATAGCGGTGCAAGTGCTGCTCACCGCAATGCTGATAGATGCCCTTCATGCCACGCTTGAAGATCGAATAGTAGCCTTCCACGGTATTCGTATGCACGTCACCGCGAACATACTCGTCTTTGGAGTGCGTGACAAAATCGTGAGAGGCGAAATCCTGACCGGCGCGGCGATAGATGCCGGACTCGTCAGTCATGAGCGCGCTTTCCCGCGCGATGTTGGCGCGAACGATCGGCATGACATTGCCCATGCGAGCGGTATCGACATGGAAGGAACGAGCGCGACCGCCACGTTCGACCAGCGTAACGACAGAATTCTTGTGAGCGCCGCCGCCACGCTTCACCGGAGCGCCTTTCAGGCGGCCGATGTAGGTTTCGTCAACTTCGACCTGTTTGCCATCGCCGCCCATTGGGGACAGCACCCCGTCACGCATAGCCTCACGCAAGCGATGGAACATGAACCACGCGGTCTTGTACTGGACCTGCAAAGTCCGATGCAGTTGGTGAGCGCTGATACCCTTCTTGCTGGACGCAAGAAGGTGCGCCGCTTGCCACCACTTGTGCAGCGGCACATGGCTTGATTCGAACACCGTTCCGACCTTCACGGTGAATTGCTTCTTGCACTCCAAGCAGCGGCGAAGGCCGGTGCGAGCGGTTGGGCCAGAGACTCGGGTAATGCGCGCCTGTTCGCAGTTGCCGCACTTCGGGCAAATCGGACCTTCGGGCCAAACAATCGCTTCCAGCCGCTCAAAAGCAGCTTCTTCGTTGTGGAAATGTGGCTCGGAAAGGACGCTCATAACCCGGATTCCTACTGTGGATTCAAGGTATCAGGCATCGCCGTGTTTGTAAAGTACATAATCGCCCAAGGCGGCCGGGCCTATACCATGAACGTAGCCTATAATGGATCTGAATTCTGCCGTTTGGACGCGTTCAATCCAAGTCTGCCTAAATCCGCTCGTTCACGCTTTGCGTGGTCGCGCCTTGGGTTTGCTTCCGTCCTTGGTGACGGGCGCCGGCTTAGGCTGGCGTGCTTTCGGCTTCGGCCGGCTGGCGGTCTTCTCTTTCGCGGCGATTTCCGTGTCGATTTCTGTGGTAGCCTGATCCCAATGCTGCTGATGCGCCCCATCGGGCCTGCCTGCCTGTTCCCAGATCGCGTGTGCCCGCTGGCGAATCCGTTCCTGCCTGTCCGTCACTGATACCTCCGTCGGCTCGGTTCATGCGTAAGCAACGCTGTTCTAGCTGAAATTTCGACCCGCGTCTTGAGGCGCAGGCAACACCGTCATTGAGCCTCTCTGTCACACAGGACAGCGACGCCAAGGAGCGCCGCCTTCTTGATGATCAGCCCTTCAAGGTCGGCGTCCGAGCGCTCGGTTCCGGTGCGTTCGCGCAACAGTGCTATCGCCGCCTTCATCGACAGCAGGCCATCGCCTCGTTCAGCAAGCAGTTTGTCGACGGCGGCGGCCACGTTGACCGGCTCGACATGCGGCAGCATGGGAATGGCTCCTTTCCTTGTTTCGAGACGACAGCGGCTCCATCCCGATCGCGCGGGATGGAGCTCTGATTTGGTTATTAGACCGTGACCTTTCCAAACCCGGTTCGCGGTTTGGCAACGCCGATCACTCGATGACCTGCACTATCTTGCGGGTGCCTGGGTCGACGAGCACGGTGCGATTGCCGACGACGACGTATCTGTACCGCACGTCTGGAACATCGATCGGTTGCAGCTCGACCGTATCGGGCAACGTGGAACCGATATTGAGCTCCACCCCCAGAAGACTGATCGACGCAAGCGGGTGCTTGTGGACGTATTCGCGGATGACCGTCTGCTGTTCGGGCGTGACAATCACCTGGTCCGCGGTGGCCACGCCGACGCCGGCAAGCAACGCCAATCCCGCCGCAGCAGGAACAAGGTGGATTTTCATCGTCTACTCCTGTTGTTACGGGCCTCGCCCTTACAATTGCGACGCGGCATTCCGGTCGAAGCGGCGAACCCTCTAGGCAAACGCCCACGCCACCTTGTTGTTCCGTAAGTGGCGGCTAATCGAACACCGGTGAAGTGCCCGCGCGATGCGGCGAATGGACTGCGAATGAACTGCGGTGGCCCGCGTCGCAAGACGCGGGCCGATCGGTTTCCCGATCAGCAGCGATACCGGAGGGGGGTGATATCTACTGCGTCTGAAATAACATTTAGGACAAGCTAATGTTCCTAAGCGAGTGCAACAAACCTGCCGGCGCAAGCGGCGCGAAGTTGCCGCTCGTCGCTGCTACTGCTTTGGCGGCTGTGGCGGCACCTCGCCGGGCTTGATCACCGGGGTCTTGCCCTCATCCGGCGGTGGCGCCGCCATGCCCTGATCGCCCGTTGGCGGGGGCTTCAGCACCCCACCGCATGGCTCGAGCGTATCGGACAAATTGTTGCCGGCCGGCTTCTGCTGCTCGCTGTTCTTGTCGGGCAGCTCGACTTTGCAGCGGTCGGATTGCGCCTGTTCGCCCGGCTGCGCGGCCGCCGGCACCGCCAGCAGCAGCGCACCTAGCATATACGGCAAGAAAATGAGCGGTCTCATGTCGAGCTCCTTTCGCGCCAGTATCTTCTGAATGTGAAGGCGGGCAGGCGCGATTGGTTCCGTCGTGCGGCAATGCGCCCGGACCGCAGCGGCCCGGAACCGGCCGCCAGACTTATGAGTTCAACCACTGAGCCAATTCAGGGCCCCTGACATTATGGAGAACCGCGATGAAACCGCGCAGGAAAGAACGAACCGACGACGAGACGGAGAGCCCGACGATCCAGCAGCAGGACTGGGACGCCATCCGGAGCGGGAGAATCCTCCCTGACGGCGTGCCGCAAAACGGCGATATTCGCTACGACGTCGAGAAAAGCGGCGAACTGCCGGAGGAGGACGACGATAACGCTTACCAGGAAAGCGACGAGGCCTTGCCGGACGACACCGATGAACGCGTCATTTCGCGCGATCTCCAACGGGAAGGTGGTCCTTTCGACGAGGAATGAGCCACCGCCTTCCGCATTCTGCATCGGCGGTCGGATGAAAAACCCTTGCTTTCAGTCCGGGAGGTCGAAGACCGGATCCTGGCAGCGATAGACCGGACATTGACCGTCACGCGTCTTGATATAAGCGGCGCGCGGCACCTGCGGCCAGTCGCATTCATTGCCGAATTGGCGGACGTATCGGTCGTAGGTGTTCTGGCCGGTGGTCAGCACCACCGAGCGATGCCTCTGGATCAGAAGCTGTGTCTGTTCGCACGTCATCGCGCGGCTGTCCGGCCGGGCGTGGGCCGTCGCGGCAAACAGAAGCGCCCCGGCCGTCAGGACTGCCGCTTGTGTCAGGACCTTGGCAAGCATGACACCATCTCCCATGCCTAACGCGCATCTTGGTCGGGCAGCGCCGGATCGAGCCGCCCTGTCGCGAAAGAAAGATCGTACAGAATGCGAGGGAAAATGCAAAAAGCCCGCCGCACCATTAGGGGCGGGCGGGTGCAAAAGCAAGGCACAATTTAAGTGGAATATAAACAAAGACAAGGCCACCGAACCTGAACAAATGAATGATGACGGCGTGTGGGGGTTAA
>NZ_JAMYQW010000057.1:0-25499 GCF_040321085.1 Mesorhizobium sp. M0522 | reverse complement strand
CGGCTTTCGCTCGGCCGGAAGCGCCACACTGTTGTAAAGTAGGGTTTCAGCAAATGCTGTCGCAGAAATTCTGCCCGCTTAGCGGGGTGGGTTCAACTGATCCCTGCAACACACTCCGCGAACTTTTCAGCTGGGGTTTGATAAAGCAAGGTCTTTCGCGGCCTCTCATTGAGCTGCCGTGCGATCGCGCTGAGCTTAGTCTGGCTGTGCAGGGATAGATCGGTTCCGCGCGGCAGATATTGGCGCAGTAATCGGTTGGTGTTTTCGTTGGAGCCGCGCTGCCACGGCGACCGCGGATCACAGAAGTAGACCTCGACGTCGGAGGCCAAGGTCAGGCGCTGGTGATCGGCGAGCTCTTTACCTCGGTCCCAGGTCAACGACTGGTACAGTTCGCCGGGGAGTTTCCGTGCCTGTTTGATCAGTGCCGAGACGACGCTTTCGGTATCCTTGTTGGCGACCTTGACCAGCATCCCTTCAGCACATCTTCGACGGCATCTGCGACGAACATGGCATCGAGCACCGGCTCACAAAGATCAACCATCCCTGGGCGAACGGCCAGGTCGAGCGGATGAATCGGACCATCAAGGACGCCACCGTCAAGCGCTTCCACTATGACGATCACGATCAACTGCGCCGGCATCTCGCCGACTTCATCTTAGCTTACAATTTCGCGCGCCGGCTTAAGACCTTCAAGGGCCTAACACCCTACGAGTTCATCTGCAAAATCTGGGCAAAAGAGCCCGAACGGTTCCGACTCGATCCCACCCATCAAATGCCGGGACTAAACACCTAGCCTCCACCTTCGTTGCTTCATTGCTAATGAGCTTAGCAGGTGTTCGATGGTAAGCTCGCTGGTTTCTGCGGGTATCGCCCCGAGCGGCTTGAACGCACACGCCACAGAGCAGAGATCGGTCCATTTTGTTACGAACGAACATCTTGCTTCCGGTAGAGCTTTCTCGAACCAAGGTCCGAAAAGGGTCGCGAGCTGTCCGGTTCCCATCTGTCTCAGTAGGGTGGACAACCGACATGCAGCGGTTACCCGCCCATGCTCGTGTGTTGTTGGTTTGAAGGCTGAGGGTCTGTCACTATCCACTTTCCAATCATACGAATCGGATCACTGTCTTCGTGGTCGATATGGCAGGGCTGCTCGTGTCGTCCTGCACACTCGCGATCGTTCCCAACTTGTCCCGGGGAGCCCGTCTTTACGGGGTAATCGAAAACGTCGTGACAGATGCCAACCATCGCCGGACTGGGCTACTGGGCTGGGCCGCGCCGTCCTTCATGCCGCGCTCGACAAAGCATGGAACGCCGATTGCTACAAGGTTCTGTTGGCGACTGGATCTCGGAGGGAGTCCACTCTGCGCTTCTATGAAGGTGCAGGGTTCCAGCAAGGCGGAAAACTTACTTCGAAATTCGCCGCTTGGAGGACGCTTTGGGTCGATTTTCCACCTTCCCTGACGGCCCGGAGGGGTGGGAATCGGCCGCTCGCGTCGTCCCGGCTGCCTAGCGTGGCGGATGAATTAACAGCCAGCGATTTGGCTCTTGCTCGACGAACTCTTTCTGGACGTGCCTGAGCACGTTCCGCTGCCCGGCAAACGGAACCATGTTGACCGCTTGATCGAAGGGGACCCACTGAAACTCGCTGTGTTCGGCATTCAGTCGCACCGTCTCTGTCGACCCCGCGAAACCCACGAAAACCGGCAGGAGGCTAATGGCGTCGCGGTCCGCTTCATAGAATTGCTCGCATATGTCGGCCGAATAGAGCCTCTGCAGCGTCAAGCCCGTTTCCTCCTTAGTCTCTCGCCAGGTCTTCCTTACGATCCGGTCATGGGTCTCGACCACGGCATCGGCGACCGCCGCCTCCCATTCCACGGCGCAAACGGCAAGGATCGCCCAGCGTCGATCCGAGCTGATATCGCGCAAGCCATCGGTGAACATAGCGCTCACCCTGCCGACGCAGGCGAGCGATGCGGTGTTGCGGATGCCGGCGAGCACTTGCGGATCAAGACCCACCGCGCAGGAACTCCAGTCGGTCAAGCAGCCGGTTTGCCGCCGCGGAATTGTTGCCGAGCTCGAACTTGCGAAGCAAGATGAAGCGGCTTATGTTACCGGCCAACATTTCGGTCAGAAGCCCATCCAACCGCTCGCGCGCACCAGCGTCGGCCGGCGCAGCCGATGAGGGCGAGATGAGCGATCCCGCAATCCTGGCATTTCCTCGGCGCGATACCGGTCGAGCCATTTGCGAACCGTCCGCGGGCAGACGCCTGCGGCTTTGGCGACGGCCTCAGGCGTCTGTCCGCTCTCGACCTGCATTACAATTCGCTCTCGACCGAGCGGCGTCCAGACGGGTACTCTTATGGATGTTCATCCGGTCCCACTGGAATCACTGAAGCTTCGACAACCTCAGCTTTCCCGGTTCGGACCGGATGGATAACCTTCTGAAAGCTCACAACTAGCTACCAATGCGATCAGCTTTCGGGCTATCGGGGGCATCCAGGGAGGATGGGTATGTTCTTGGCTAACGGGCTCAAGCTGCGGGACCGCGGGTGCACCCTGGCACTGATTTTGGCGATCATATGTGTATGTGCGCCTGCACTGGCGGCAAACGCGTCGGATCAGGCGTGCCGGTCCATCGCCAAGCTCACAATTCCAAGCGTGATCTTTACCGAGGCTAGCCTTCAAAAGCCGCAGGAGATCCCCGCAGATCCCTTCACTGCATTCACCGGCGCCTCGCCTCAGGCGGTAAAAGTGGGCGGGCACTGCCTTGTCCGAGGTGTTATCGGGAAACGCCAGGGGGTCGATGGTCAATCATATGGCACCCGGTTTGAGGTGCGTCTTCCGACGACCTGGAACGACATGTTCCTTTTCCAGGGCGGCGGCGCAGTTGATGGCTTCCTGGCGCCGGCCGTCGGGACCATTCCTTGCCGGAACTCGACCGCGGCTCCCGGGCTCTTGCGCGGCTACGCTGTTGTAAGCATGGATGGCGGGCACCCAAGCCCCGATCCGGCTTTCGGGGTCGATCAAGCCGCACGCATTGATTTTGCGTACGCCTCCATTGGCAAAGTCACTTCGGTCTCGAAGCAGGTGGTGGCCAAGTTCTATGGGGCGGCTCCGAAAAAGTCGGTGTTCATGGGATGCTCGAATGGCGGTCGTGAGGCGTTGATAGCGGCTCAGCGATATCCGCTCGAGTTCGACGGGATTGTTGCAGGTAGCCCGGGTTTTCGTCTCAGTGCCGCCAACATTGCCCAAGCCTGGGATACTCGCGAGTACATGAGCATCGCTCCCAAGGATGAGGCCGGCCATCCCATTCTATCCCGCGCCTTCTCCCAGCAGGATCTGAACCTCGTCGCCAACGCGGTTCTCGCTGCCTGTGATGCCCGCGATGGCATTGAGGATGGCGTCATCAACGCCTGGCAGCAGTGCCGGTTCGACCCAAAGGTCCTGTCCTGCCAAGGCGATAAGACGGACAGCTGCCTCACGGCTGGTCAAGTGCAGGCCATGAGCCGCGCGTTCGCGGGTCCGGAAAGCTCCGATGGCGAAAAGCTTTACAGCGATTGGCCATATGATACGGGCGTTGCGGGCGCGGACTGGAGAATGTGGAAGCTGGGCAAATCCCCCACTTCCCAGTCGGATGCAAACAACATCGTTCTGGGAGCCCGCTCGCTTCAATACTACTTCATGACGCCCCCGGCGCCGAATTTTGACCCCCTGAAGTTCGACTTCGACAAGGATCCGGCACGCGTTGCGGATACGGCCAAGCTCAATGATGCGACCGGCACGTATCTCGCCAGCTTCGCTGCCCACGGTGGAAAGCTGCTCTTGTTTCAGGGACTTTCCGATCCGGTCTTCTCGGCCAACGATCTGGTGCGCTGGTACAAGCAAGTCGTCGAGATCACAGGCGGCGGCGATTTGGAAGCGACTCGCCGTTTCGTGCGCATGTTCATAATCCCGGGGATGACCCACTGCGGCGATGGCCAAGCCTTCGACGACTTTGATCCTTTGGCCGCCATCGAGGGCTGGATAAACCAAGACAAGGCTCCGGACTCTCTCGCGGCTGGCAGCAAGGCATTCCCTGGCAAGCACCAGCCGATCTGCGCTTATCCCACTCAAGCTGCCTATGACGGTAAGGGAAATCCCGATGAGATCGCGAGCTATTCGTGTCGGGGATAAGAGACCTCGTCATTTGTTCGCTTCAATCTGCGCGCATTCCCGGAACAGGTCTCCCGGACCAAGGATCGGTTGGAAAAGCTAAACCCGGAATTTGTGGGCCGTGCCATAACGCAGTTGATGATCATGCCTGACTACGAAGCGTCGGCCGCCGATAGTCTGGATACAGCGCTCGCTGTGCTCGATGAGGTATTGTTATCGCCTGAGATCTGACCGCCTCATCCCAGCGGACAAAACGGGGCAGGGGAGGGGGCTTTTCAGAGCCCGGACGCCTTGGTGAGATTGACGCGGAAACGATCGCGCCGGCGCTGATACTTTCGAGTCATCTCGGCCGAGGCGTGACCGAGCTGCTGTTGCACATAGCGTTCGTCGACCTCGGCCGACGAGGCGAGGCCGGCCCGCAGGGAGTGGCCGGCGAATTTCTTGGCCCGTTCGCCCTCCGACAGATCGCCGCGCACGCCGGCGGCCAGGGCCGCGCGCTTGACCAGGCGTGCGACCTCCTGGTCGTTCAAGCGATCGGCACCGACGGCTCTGCCTTGACCAGCAACGCGCCGGAACAGAGGTCCGTGCGCAATGTGCGCCAGTCTTAGCCAGGTCTGCAGAGCGGCCACCGGGCAGGTGGCGTCGGAGGAGCCGCGGCCGACCTCGACCTCGCGCCAGCCGGTTTTGCCGCGCAGGGTCACCAGCACGCCTTTGTCAGGAAAAAACTCAATCCAGCCCGAAGAATCCTCGGTCTGGTCGCGACCAATGTCGAGCCCGACGATTTCGGATCGGCGAAGGCCGCCGGCAAAACCCAGAAGCAGCATGGCGCGGTCGCGCAGACCACGCAGCGTGCCGCGGTCGAGGGTCTCGAGCATGGCGATCAGATCCTCGGGCAGGATCGCTTCCTTCTGCCGGGGAGGGGAGGCGTGGGTGTTGCGAACGCCAGCCATCACCGTGGCGATATGCCGGTCCTTGCGGTCCAGCGGCTGGCCGCGCTGGGCAAAATTCCAGGAGAGCGACGAAAGCCGGCGCTCGATAGTTGAAACGGTGTTGGGCTTTTTGTCGCCAGTGGCCGTACCTGACGCGCAGGCGGTGATGTAGAGCCCGACGGTCTGCGGATCAGGTGGGAGCACTTCCAGACCCTGCCGGCGCGCCCAGGCGCAAAAGTGCTTCCAGTCGGCTGCGTAGGCGCGGCGCGTGTTGGCCGAACTCGCCGCCTCGATATAATCGCGCGCGCGGCCGGCGAGCGCCTCAAGATGCGCAGGCAGGCTGGGATTGGCAATGGCTGGAAGGGGAGGGGACGAGGCTAGGTCGGCATCGCCCATCTGCATGACGATATCGACGATGTCGGGCATGTCGTCATCGCCGGAAGCAGCCGATGATCGTTGCGCGTCGCCAGTCATGCTCATGCCGCTTCGATATCCGTTTGAGAGAAGTCCTTGCCGATGAAAAGCAGCGGTTCGTCCGCACGCTTTGCCAAAGCATAGGAGAAGCAATCGGCAAAATTCAGCGCCGCCGGATGGTGGCCCTGGCCGTAGGCCAGCCAACCCTGGGTCGCAAGATCAACCAATTCGGAGTCGACAGGAATGATGTCGGCCTCGATTTTGCGCAGCCAAAGATCGATCTCGGCCAATGCATGTTCGCCGCGCCTGCTGACCAGCACCATGCGCGCCTCGAGCACGCAGGTTGCCGGGACCAGACGGATTGGGTCCAAGACCAGCGCTCGTTCCAGCCTTGCTGCCTCAGGCTCGCTCCGAAGGATCGCTACAACGGCTGAGGTATCGATCACCATCAGTTAGGGATTCCATGCTCGTCATATCCGATGATCTCCTCGTCGCTGCGACTATCCAGTTCGGGCAATCGTGCCACTCTTTCTCGGATGGCGCGCAATTCTGCCAGCAGACGCTCGTGAGCGGTCTCTCCAAAGCCCAAGCGATGCAAGCGCTCGCTAAGGGCCTGATGAATGGCTGCCGTCTTGCTGATGCCCTGGCGACGCGCGAGTTCGTTGGCGAGAGCCACGGTGGCCGGATTTTTGATGTTCAGAGACATGAAAGACTCCAAAATTCCACCTTTCTGGCGTATTCTACCATGGCTCCGTAGGCTCGTAAACAACGAATGATAATGCAACATTATCGTTCATTTCAAGCACACGACAAGCACAGCGCTTTCTATCCATTTTTGTTGTCAAAAGCGCCGCCATGATTCATCGTGTTTTCGATGATTCTGCGTCCCAAACCCTCTCTACGCCACTACGCAACGCTTGGCGGTGCTCCTTCGACCGCGCCGATGGCAACGGTGCCGGCCTGGCTACGTCGGGCGGTTCCCGATGCGCAAAGCCTTGCGGGAAACGATGTTGAGGACGTCGCGCTCGCCGCCGGCGCCACCATCGGCGCGCTCGATGCGGTGGTCCGCCGGCAGGAGCGATGGGCCGGCGCCTGGCGGCAGCGCCTGGCGCTTTCGGCGGCCTCGGTGACGGCAAAGCAGGCTGGCCGCGTCGAGGATGAAGGAGCGCTGCGCGACGCCGTGCTGCTCACACGACCCGGGGACAATGTCGGCCCCGCCGGTCTTTTACTCTTCGCCTGGCGCCGGCTGACCGCCCAGCCCGCAGAAGAGCTTCTGACGAAGAGAAATCTGGCCGCGGTATTGCAGGAATTCGGTCGAGCCCACGACGAGGCGGTCTGCGACCTGACGGACGATCTTCGGCAGCTCGCCGCAAGTGACGGGACGGTGGGAATAATGACCGGCACCATCGCGATCGCTGAACGCCACGGCTTGGGGCGCAGTCTTGGAGCCTGGCTCGCCGACACCCTGCTGGCGCAACGGCTGGGTTGGGCACATGCAGTACCGCTCTTGGGCACGGAGGCGGCCTTCGGCACGAGCGCCCGCCCGCGTCGATCGGCAGCCAGCTCCGTGGCGCCAAGCATTGAGACAGATCCTGAGCGTGCCAAAGATCTGCTCGCTGCACAGGCGCGGGCAGCGTTGCGCGCGATCGATCTGTCCGCGGAGCTCGGGCGCCGCGCGGACCGGCTGCTTGCAGTGGCGCCAAAACTCAGGGCCAAGGCGGCGGACGCTGTTGTTAACAAGCTCCTGTCCGACGATACGATCGTTGCCTCGGAAAAGATCGCAGGCATGAGTGACCGTGGGCTGCGCCGCCTGTTCGACCGTCTGGTCGAACTCGGCGCCGTGCGTGAGCTGTCCGGCCGCCCCACCTTCCGCATCTACGGGCTCTGACGACCATGGCGGAAGCGGTGCGCAGGCGAGGGGGGAGCCCGTCAGATAACCGTCGATCGGCTGACCAGCTGTTTGACCGGGAGCTGGATCACCTGCCGCCGGAGGCGCGCTGGCGAGAATGGATGCATCGCGTCGAGGCAACCATTTTTGCGGCCAGCGAGCCGGTCAACCGCGAAACGCTCGCCCGCATCGTCGGCAAAAGCTGCAGCATTGATCTCCTCATCGACGACATCCGCGAAGAACTGCGCGGTCGGCCCTATGACCTCGTCGCCGTCGCCGGCGGCTGGAAGCATCTGACGCGGCCGGCCTATGCCGATGCCATCCGTGCCGCGGTCGGCGGAAACGAGCGAGCCGTGGATCTGACACAATCTGAAGTGCTGGTGCTGATGTGTGTGGCGTACTTCCAGCCGATCACCCGCGCCGAGCTTTCTTCCTTCTTCGGCAAGGAGATCAGCCGCGATCTCATCGGTCATCTGCGCGGCGCGAAGCTGATTGCGTCCGGTCCGCGCAGCCCGACGCCCGGCGCGCCCTACACCTACGTCACGACCAAAGAATTCCTGCTGGAGTTCGGTCTCGACACGCTGCGCGACCTGCCGGATTTCGAGGCGCTTGAGGACGCCGGACTGCTGTCGAAGGAAAAGCTGCTGGCGGGGCACATCATCCCTGGCTTTGCCGTCGGCCCAGAGCCCGTCGGAGTCGAACTCGACGAATAGCCGCGGCGCTTTGTGTGTGAAGCTTGTCCGAAATTCGTAGCATATTTCGGACATCTTGCCCGCCACTTCGTCCGAAATCGGACGACAGATTTCGGACAAACCCCCGGCATCAAACCGCCAATATCTCGATCTGCGGTCGCCGCTGGAAACGTCGCCTGTGAGAGGCGAGCCGGCTCTAAACCGGTCGTATATCCCGACTAATAATAAGAATGTAATCAACTTCCCATACTTCAAATAATGATAAGAGGTCATTATCGATAGTTATTTTGCTCCGGCAGAAAATCCCCTGCAAGTCAATTGAAATGCCAGTTAGCTTGACTAACGCGAATCAACTATCATGAAACCAATGGCTTACGACATCAGCGATTTGTCCCTGAACACCCTCATAGGGCCGGTTTGCCGCGCCACCGAGGTTTTGGCGCGACTCGACGAGCGGCTGGCGCTGACGACGATCTTCTGGCCGAAGAATTTGCCGAGATCGATGCTGTCCTGGCACGCTCGTCAAAGATCCTCAGCGGCGCCGACGTGCCTGCTCGAAGAGAGGAGACGTCACTTCGTCACCGGCCGGAGCCGCAAAACGGCCTGATCTACGATCTTGACTGGAATGCAGAAGAACGGCTGGCCGAATGGCACGCTGTGCTCGCGGAAACGCGGGGGCAACCAGTCGTCCTGCGCGCGGCGGTCCTGCTCGAAGCCTGGTCGGACATCGAGGTGCTGCAGCATGCCACGTGGCTCGGGCCGCTGCTCGTGGCTTCACTGCTGCGACAGGAAGGACTCGCCGCCCACCATCTCGCTTGCATTCATCTCGGCGCGAAAAGCATTCCGCGCGAGCGGAGGCGGGCGCGCAATCGCGGCGATCGGCTCGCGGATGCCTTTGCCAAGCTGCTCGGTACGTCCCGGGTGACGGTCAACGCCAGGCGGCAAAGCGGACAGGTGCTCGGGATCGATGGCGCCAAGCGCGGTTTCCGTTTTCCTGTCTGGCAACTCGACAAAGACGGTCGTCCCTTCGAAGCATTGCCGGCGCTGCATGCCATGTTGGGCAACAGTGCCTGGGCCGTCTATCGGTTTCTGGTTTCGCGCCACGGCGCCCTCGATGGCCGGACGGGCCTTCAAGCCCTTCAGCAAGGCGACGATGCCGCGGTGTTGGCCGCAGCGGAAGGCATGGCCAGGGGCGATTTCGACTGAATGCCCGGCCTTCCACCTCCACCCGATTTCGCGCGCGCAAAGCTCGAAATCGAGACCATACCGCGGGGTCGGACGTTCGGTCGGATCTACTGGAGCACCTATCCTGATCCATTGGGGTACGGGAAGTCGCCGAGCCGGTTCAGCGATCCTCGACGCCGTCTTGACGCCAACCGGTTTGGCGTTCTTACCTCGGTGATTCCTTGAAGGTGTGCTTCCTAGAGACCGTGCTCCGCGACCGCCGCGAAGGAATCCTTGACGATCTTCCAATAGAGGAGGTGGAGCTGACCCGACGGCGCTACGCGGAGATCGCGACCACGACAGACCTACGCCTGGTCGATCTCAGAGGCGACAATGCCGTGCGGATGGGTGTGCCGACCGATGTCGTTCGGGCACAGCGCCAGAACCTGGCACGCCGGTGGTCGGTGGCGTTTCACGAGCACCCATCTGAGCCCGACGGGATCATTTATCCCTCGCGCCTCAACGAGGCGACCAATCTTGCCATTTACGATCGCGCGGTACCGAAGCTTCAAGCGAGGCGTGTTGTGACCCTTCTCGGCGCGGAGGGCTGGCTCAGGTTGTTGAGGATTTCAGGGTGGGGTTGGTGTGAAGATTTATCTCGTATCCGTATCGCTTGGCAAAGATGGCTGTAGCGCCAGAATCGTCCACTAAGCCGGAGCAACGCAACGACCGGTGTGGGGCCGTTAGCCGACATTCTGTTATCGGCTGAGTTCAGCGGCTAGCTGCCTTTCAGTAGCCGACCTAGCCAGGGTACTTCCGTGGCAGCGGTGAGCCGACCGTCGGATTGTTGATCATGTCGGACGATCTATGCGCAATCCCATGCGCCTGGCTGGAGATGGGATTCCAGACTGCATAGCTGTCCAATGGCGGGCTCCACTTCTTGTCCATCTACAGCTATAAGTGCCGAATCCTCGCAAGGGCTCTGCATGCCTTGTGACGATGGAGTGGCATTTCTCACCATGAACACAACAGAAAGCGGCCTCGAAAAGTCACTTGTTACAAAGCTGCAGGATCTAAAATATGAGTATCGCTCGGACATCCGCGACCGCGCCTCGCTGGAGCAGAATTTCCGGAAGAAGTTCGAAGAGCTGAATCGCGTTCGCCTTACAGACGCGGAGTTCTCTCGGCTTCTCGACGAGATCGTCACGCCCGATGTCTTCACAGCCGCTCGCACCTTGCGCGAGCGCAACAGCTTCACTCGCGATGACGGCACGCCGCTCAACTACACCCTCGTCAACATCAAGGACTGGTGCAAGAACACCTTCGAAGTCGTCAATCAGCTACGCATCAATACCGACAACAGTCATCATCGCTATGACATTATAATCCTAATCAATGGTGTTCCCGCCGTTCAAGTCGAGTTGAAAACCTTCGGCATCAGCCCCCGCCGAGCTATGGAGCAGATTGTTGAATACAAGAACGACCCGGGCAACGGCTATGCCAAGACGCTCCTCTGCTTCCTTCAGATTTACATTGTCAGCAACCGCGACCGTACCTTTTATTTTGCGAATAACAACTCCAGTCACTTCTCATTCAATGCCGAGGAGCGATTTCTGCCCGTCTATGAATTCGCCGACGTAGACAACAAAAAGATCGTCCATCTCGACAGCTTCGCGGAGACATTTCTCGCCAAGTGCACCCTCGGCCAGACAATCAGTCGCTACATGGTTCTGGTCGCGAGCGAGCAAAAACTTCTGATGATGCGGCCATATCAGGTCTACGCAGTTAAGGCCATCGTGGACTCAATCGCTCAAGACTGCGGAAACGGCTATGTTTGGCACACCACCGGCAGCGGCAAGACGCTAACCTCCTTCAAGGCTTCAACTCTGTTGAAGGACAACCCTGACATCGAGAAATGCCTGTTCGTGGTAGACCGCAAGGATCTGGATCGGCAGACGCGCGAGGAGTTCAACAAGTTCCAAGAAGGCTGCGTTGAGGAAAACACCAACACCGCATCCCTCGTGCGCCGACTCCTCTCAGACGATTATGCTGACAAGGTCATCGTCTGTACCATCCAGAAACTCGGCCTGGCCCTTAATGACAACAGCAAGCGCAACAAGCAGCAGAAGAAGGGCGGCAAGAAGAGCTTCAAGGAGCAGCTCGAGCCACTTCGCGACAAACGCATTGCCCTGATATTCGACGAGTGCCATCGGTCGCAGTTCGGCGAAAACCACAAGGCCATCAAGGACTTCTTCCCTCGCGCCCAGCTCTTTGGCTTCACTGGGACGCCCATCTTCGACCAGAATTCCGCCCAGCAAAAGGTCGAGGATACTCAGGCCAGCATGAAGACGACGGAAGACCTCTTCCAGCAGCGTCTTCACACCTACACGATCACGCACGCCATCGAGGATGGAAACGTCCTTCGGTTCCATGTCGATTACTTCAAGCCGCAGGGCAAAACCTTCCCCAAGCCTGGCGAAGCGCTGGCGAAGCGGGCGGTCATTGATGCAATCCTGAACAAGCACGACGCGGCCACCGGTCAGCGCCGGTTCAACGCCCTGCTCGCCACGGCGTCGATCAATGACGCAATAGAATACCACGCGCTGTTCGAGACCATGCAGGCAGAGAGGAAGGCTGCTGATCCCGACCTCCAGCCGCTGAACATCGCCTGCGTCTTCTCTCCGCCCGCCGAGGGCGATCCTGACGTGAAGCAAATTCAGGAGGACCTGCCGCAGGAAAAGGAAGACAACGCCGTCGAGCCGGAGAAGAAGAAGGAAGCCCTGAAGGCGATCTTCGCGGACTACAACGCCCACTACGGCACCAACCACAAGATTGGCGAGTTCGATCTTTACTACCAAGACGTACAGAGGCGGATCAAGGATCAGCAGTGGCCGGACGCCGATCTGAGGAAGGCTTATCCCAACGTGCCTCACCACAAGATCGACATCACGATCGTGGTGGACATGCTGCTGACCGGCTTCGACTCCAAGTTCCTGAACACGCTCTACGTCGACAAGAACCTCAAGCATCACGGCCTGATCCAGGCCTTCTCGCGCACCAACCGGGTGCTGAACGCGACCAAGCCTTACGGCAACATTCTTGAGTTCCGGCAGCAGCAGGGGGTCGTCGATGCCGCCATTGCCCTTTTCTCGGGCGAGGCGGCTGCGGAAAAGGCCCGCGAAATCTGGCTGGTCGACAAGGCCCCGGTGGTTATCCAGAAACTGCAAACCGCGGTGCAGAAGCTCGACGCTTTCATGAAGTCGCAGAGCCTCGAATGTGCCCCGGGCGCCGTGCCCAACCTCAAGGGCGACGCGGCCCGCGCGGCTTTTATCGAGCATTTCAAGGAGGTCCAGCGGCTCAAGACCCAGCTTGACCAGTATACCGACTTGACCCCGGAAAACGCCGCAGCGATCGAACAGGTCCTGCCGCGCGGCAATCTCCTTGGCTTCCGCGGTGCCTATCTGGAAACGGCCCAGCGCCTCAGGTCCCAGCAGGGCAAGGGCGCGCACAAGCCGAGCCAGGACGGCGACCAGCTCGATTTCGAGTTTGTCCTTTTTGCCTCTGCCGTCATCGACTATGACTACATCATGGGCCTGATCGCCCGCTATTCCCAGGCAACCCCCGGCAAGCAGAAAATGAGCCGCGAAGAGCTGATCGGCCTCATCCAGTCCGATGCCAAGTTCATGGACGAGCGCGAGGATATCGCCGCCTATATCGCCACGCTGAAGGCGGGTGAGTACCTACAAGAACCTGACGACTCTGGTGGCCAGACTTCGTGACGATGTAAACAATCCAACGAAGCAAGTCTCTCTAGTCTTGATTTTCGCCTACAACCGCACCGGCAAGACTCGTTTGTCGATGGAGTTCAAGGACGCAGGGAGGCGCAGGAACAAGAAGAACCCGGCTGGGACGCCCGACACACTCTATTTCAACGCCTTCACCGAGGACCTGTTCGTCTGGGAAAACGACCTTGAAGGCGACAGCGTTCGCCGCCTGCAGCTGAACGAGAAGTCGTCTTTCTTCAACGCGATGACCGAACTCGCGCTGGACGAAACGATTGCCCAGTATCTTTCCCGATACGCCGACTTCGATTTCGACTTCACCTACAAGGAGGTTGAGCAGGGCGAGGATAAGCTCTTCAAGCCGGATTTTGTGAGCTTCAGAAAGGGCGATCAGACCAACATCAAGGTTTCACGGGGTGAACAGAATATATTCATCTGGTGCGTCTTCATGGCGATCTGCGAACGGATGCTTGATGGGCATGAATCGTACCAGGGGAAGAAATACCTTTACATAGACGACCCCATATCGTCACTGGACGACAACAACGCGATCTCCGTCGCCTGCGATCTAGCCAAGCTCCTCCGTCGGGCCGCAACACGAAAGAACGGCGACGGTGCGCCCGCCCCGATCAAGGTGATCTTCTCTTCCCACCACGCGCTGTTCTTCAACGTCATGTGCAATGAAGTTGGCAGGAAGATTGATGACTCGCCTTCGGTTGAGCACAGACGGTATTTCCTGCACCGCCCGAGCGGCGACGGCCCCTACACGCTTCAGGCGACGGAGGATACGCCCTTCTTTCACCATGTCGCGACACTCGCAGAATTGCAGCGTGCGGCCGATCCCAACAAGGGCAAGCTCTACACCTTCCACTTCAATGCCTTGCGCAGCGTCATGGAGAAGACGGCCTCTTTCTTCGGGCATCCAAGCATGGCCTTCTGCCTGAAGGCGCTCGACAACGTGGAAGACCGGGCGCTGTTCAACCGTGCCATGAACCTACTGAGCCACGGCGCCTATGCCATTCATGAACCCACTGAAATGGGCGAGGACAACAAGGCACTTTTCCGCCGCATCCTGCACGAATTCATCACGCGGTTTGAGTTCGCCCTACCAGGAATTGTTCCCGCCCAGCTCACAGCACCGGCGCCCGCGCCCGCCCCCCGGGAAGCACCCGTACAATGAACGACCAAATCCAAAAGCAACTGGGCAAGACGCTCTGGAACATCGCCGACCAGCTGCGCGGCGCGATGAACGCCGACGATTTCCGCGATTACATGCTGTCTTTCCTGTTCCTCCGCTACCTCTCGGACAATTACGAGGCGGCAGCGAAGCGGGAACTGGGACCGGACTACCCTGATCTGCCGGAAGACGTGCTGGCGCGTTCGGGCGCAAGCACGCCCCTGCAGGCGTGGTACGAGGACAATCCGAACGACGCCGCCGAGTTCGAAAAGCAGATGCGCCGCAAGGTGCACTATGTGATCCAGCCGCCTCATCTTTGGAACAACATCGCAAATCTGGCGCGCACGCAGAGCGATGAACTGCTGCTGACGCTTTATGAAGGCTTCAAGTACATCGAGAATGAGTCCTTCCAGAGCACGTTCAGCGGCCTGTTCTCGGAGATCAACCTTTACTCGGAAAAGCTGGGCAAGACGCAGGCGGACAAGAACAAGAAGCTCTGTTCCATCATCGCCGAAATCGCCAAGGGCCTCGCCGAGTTCTCGTCCGAGGTTGATCATTTGGGCGATGCGTATGAGTATCTGATCGGCCAGTTCGCCGCTGGTTCCGGCAAGAAGGCGGGCGAATTCTACACCCCCCAGCAGATTTCCGACATTCTATCGGCGATCGTGACCTTAGACAGCCAGGAGCCCGCCACGGGCAAGAAGGACCGCCTGGCAAGCGTTCTAGACTTTGCCTGCGGATCGGGTTCGCTGTTGCTGAACGTTCGCAAGCGCATGGGGCCTCATGGAATCGGCAAGATTTTCGGGCAGGAAAGCAACATCACCACCTATAACCTCGCCCGCATGAACATGCTGCTGCATGGGGTGAAGGACACCGAGTTCGAGATTTTCCACGGCGACACCCTCGCAAATGACTGGGACATCCTCCGCGAGTTGAACCCCGCCAAGAAGCCCTCCTTTGATGCCATCGTGGCCAACCCGCCCTTCAGCTTGCGCTGGGAGCCGACTGAGGCGATGGGCGACGATGTGAGATTCAAGAATTACGGGCTGGCGCCCAAGTCGGCCGCGGATTTTGCCTTCCTGCTGCACGGTTTCCACTATCTGAAGGATGAGGGCGTGATGGCCATCATCCTGCCTCATGGCGTACTGTTCAGAGGAGGGGCAGAGGAGCGTATCCGTACAAAGCTGCTAAAGGACGGTCACATTGATACCGTGATCGGCCTGCCCGCAAACCTGTTCTATTCGACCGGCATCCCGGTATGCATCCTCGTCCTAAAGAAGTGCAAGAAACCGGACGACGTGCTCTTCATTAACGCAGCCGGACCTGAGCATTTTGACAAGGGGAAGCGTCAGAACCAACTTGCAAAGAAGCACATCAACAAGATCGTCGAAACGTACCAGTTCCGGAAGGAGGAGGACCGCTACTCCAAGCGCGTCAGCATGGAGCGGATCGCCGAGGAAGGCTACAACCTCAATATCTCCCGCTACATCAGCACGGCCGGGCAGGAGCTCGAAATCGATCTCGTGGCTGCCCATGAAGAGTTGGTCGAGGTCGAGAAGCGGATTTGCGAGGCGACAGCGAAGCACAATGCATTTTTGCGCGAACTTGGGCTTCCACTTTTGCCAATCGCAGAAGGATGACATGGGCTTTAGCCTAGCTAACGAGCGGCGCTCCGGGCGCACCTCGAGAAGCGGTCAATTTTAAGGTCTGCTTTCAGGCGACATCGACGTTAGCCTGAATGACGGGAATGAGGCGCGTTCCCGCCTGGCAGCTTTGGGGCCGTCTGCGGACAGGCAGCTTTCGGAAACATGATTGCGAAAAAGCCGCCCTCGTCACGGTCTGTCCGTACGAAAAGTACCGGCACGATGAGAGCCTCAGTGCGAAAGAAAAATGTCACACTGAGGCTCACCGAAGGTGGGCTATAACCCGAACAGACGCCGGACAAGCTGCCATACACTTGCGAAGAAGCCAGGCAGTGGCCTATGGGCCTCATAGTAGGCCTGCCTACGCCTTTCATCCCTCAGCATGCCTGTAACCGTCTGGGCGGCGGTCATTTTGGGCTCCCACAAGATCCGTCCGTCGCGGATGATGTAGTGGGAATTACAGGGAAGTTGCCCGCTGCCTATTGACGGCTGTAGTGACGGCCGGCCGCCACGTTCTGTAAACCGCCATTCCGCAGGTCCGAGAGGTATAGCCACTTTGCAGCCGCAGCCGCAGGCGCACAGGTGCACCGCAACCTGGTATTCATCGGACACATACAGGACGCCTTTATCAAGCTCCTTGGGCACGAAATGGACCTTTTGAAGCCGGATATCATTCATGGCGCGTCTCGACGAAAAAGCGTGGCATGGTTGTGTCCATCAAGATGTGGTAGGCTGGATGGTCCTCGACGTAAAAACCCCGGTATTGTTTGTATCGGATCACCGCGATGCAGGCATTCATCGCGTTCAACTCGGATATCTGTATGTTGGTGCGATATTCATCGCCGGGCTGATCAGCGGTCTCGGATAGAGCCTTGGCCCTGATCTCTTCGGCGTCCTCAGGCAGATAGACTGTTGCGCGCAGCATGCCTGCCAGCGCAGACTGCTGGCGGTTCAAACCCAAGCCGACGTCGATGAAGGGAATCTTCAGGCCGATGAGCAGGTCGAAAATTCCGGCGCGGGCCGATCCCTTATCGACGCAGACGAAGGCGAAGGTGACGCCTTCCAACTCCTCAGTTGACGACTGGTCGATGAATTTCCTTTCAAGTTTCAACCCGCTCCGGAAGTTGCCATAGCGATCTTGATACAGGTCGGCCTTGGCCCGCTTGAAATCGTCTTCCTGAAGCCGGCCGGGAGATCGGTAGGCATTGTGGACGTGGAACACGTCGGCGTCGAAACCGCGGATTTCGCGCACATTCGTCTTGACCATGAAGTCAAGCACATAGGCACCGGTCCCACCGAGCCCGATGATTGCGACCACCTCATCTTTGAACCGCGCCGCCAAATCGCCAATCTCCGCGCGGCTAGTTAACGTGTCCTGATAGGTGAAGACACTATCTGCGACCACATCGTGGTCGACCGCGAACGTGAGGGGTGTCGCTTGCGGGTAGCGGCTCACGGCCGGACCGGACAGCAGAGCTACGTAGTGCTGGATTTTCTCAAAGAAATCCGGGAAACCGGTTGGCGGTTTGTTCGAGAACGAGCGCTCAACCAACACGTCATCTCTGGTCAGGGCCAAGGTCCTCGGGCCACCGCCCAGGTTCGGGATCGGCCGCCCGTCGGCCTCATGGGGAACCCCACCGGCGAAGAAGACCTGATGGTCGTCTTGCTGGACCTTTTCAGCGTCGACGAAGACAAGCTTAGTCACAAAAGCGCCCGTGCACAGCTCCAGTTGCGCGTTGAGGTAGGGAATGTCGCGGACAACCAAATATCCGCTGTCAAACCGGAGCGCGAAGCCCCGGTCGAGCAGCCGTTTTATGTCGGGATTATGATTCGCTAGTGCGATTAACACGGAACGCCATCCCATCCTTTGCCTTGACGGTGCCTCCGGGGGAGAGGATTCCATCTCGGTCGTTGTGGCCCCGGGTGTAGGTGACCGAATAAGTCGCGCCCGGATTTTGGGGATAGTCCGGATAAGCATGGGTAACGACCTCGACATAAGTCAGTTCGTCTTTTTTCGGCACCTCGTGCGGCGTGCCGTTGACCACGATCGTGATGGTCTCGTCGTGGCCCTTGTTATCATCTTCCTGCGCCATTGTGCTGTCCTTTCGCTTAGCCGCGCGGCGGATTGGGGTCGTGGCCGTGGCTATCGCTCTGCGCGATCTTGCCGTCCCGGTTGTGAATCTTGAGCTCGGTCGATTGGTTGCGGCTGACGTTGCGGCCGAAGTCTACCGCCTCTTTCTTGCTGTCGAAGTGACCGGACGACCGCTGGCCTCCGCCCCTCTTCACGTCCCAGCCGCCATCGTGGTTGGGAACCACATGATGCGTACCCGTGGTCTTGTGTGACGCCATATCTTGTATCCTTTCGTCGGTTTCGGTATGGGAAGTGCGTCTACTCCGAACAGGTATGCCGTCTCGCATATCGATTGTCAAGCACTCTCTGTGCTGCTACTCTGAACAGAGGAAAACGACAGAAAGAGGCAATCGTGACCACGCCGCTCGGCAACAAGATTCGCGCACTGCGCAAAGACAAGGGCTACACGCTGGACAGGCTTGCGGAGCTCGCTGACTCCAGCAAGAGCTATATCTGGGAGCTTGAGAACAAGGAGCCGCCCCGACCGTCCGGCGACAAAATCAGCAAGATCGCCACGGCGCTCGGCGTCACCACCGATTATTTCCTGACCGACGATGTCGAATTGGAGGATGCTGCAGATCAGGCGTTCTACAGGGAATACAGAGCGCAGCGGCCGAAGACCAAGGCACGCCTGCGCCAGATGTTCGCGGTCATCAAGGACGATGAGCAGTAAGCGGGCGCCCAAACGCTGCGGCAATTGCAATTGCGGCGCTTCTCAACGCGGGGTTTCGCCCCCGTCGATGTTCGGAGGGTCGCCTGAGAGTGCTGGGGCCGCCGTTTCCGAAACGACGACCTGTTTCCGGGGGAACTCAGCTTCTGTGGTTGCCACAACCATGTGATTTAAGCGTCGCCCGTATCTTGGAGGACCCTTTGAAGACGTCGCGAATCTCCTTTTGCGTATCCGCGATGCTGCGGGCCAGCTTTTCCGGCAAAGGCTCAGGTGCCAGGCCCTGCCTCTCCTCTTCACGATTGATCAGACGCTTGAATGCAGAATTACGCTTCATCATCGCGGCTCTCTGTCATCATCAGATTTGATCGAACGCGGTGCACGTATCGAAGGTTCAACTCGGGCTCGAAATAATGTTTCCGCTTCACCCATATGAAGCCGTCGGCCCGCGAAATGACCGCGACATCGATCGGGCCACCAACGGTCTGCATGCCACGCGAGACATGACGTTTCAATGACGTCAGGTTAACGAGGGCCTCCGCCATAGAGGCCAGCTCGGACTTTGGCATGAATTCGACCATGTCCTCAATCTCCTTGCGGGATTGTGAACGGATTTCCGCAAATTCCTCCTCACGCAACCTTTTGTTGAAGGCTGTCTCGGCCTCGCCAGCTTGCCGGATCAGTAGCCGCCGCTCCGCCTCGGGCATATCCAGTTGAGCAATGATATCTTTCGAGATGCTTGAAATCGTGTTGTTCACGAAGGTCGTTATGTGTCTCTCGATACCCTCATCGAGGCCGTACAGGAACCGTTCCACCATTTCCCTCTGCGCAAATGGCAGGACACGCGACCGCTCGCCGTCGCGATCGATGTCGACGAAGTTGGTCCGGGCGTATTTCAACTTTCCGAACACCACGCCGTCGATTTCGAAGGAGATCAGTGAAGGAAAAAGGTCCCTAGACCCGAACCCGGCGATGACGATGCCCGTTTGCGAGCCCGTCCTGGTCTCGCTCAAAACCGCGCGCTTGGCCAAAGCGACGACGCGATCGGTAAAACCCCGGTCGTCCGCACGCATAAAGTTCTGTTCAACGATCTCCCGGATTTGAGCTTCACGACCTTTTGTAATCCTCGGAGCGGGACCGCCGATGAACCTGGCGGGCTTGACCCGCCGGTAGATCTGCTCGAACGTCGCCAGCACGAGATCAACAATTCTGTTGAGTTCGGTCTCCAGATGCATGCTTTTCTTGAAGTCCTTCAGCAGACGTTCAAGCCTTGTCGTGATGCGCTCGTTGATCTGGCGGATCAACGGCATGAGGATTGATTCCACCGCGGCTGTCTGGACCTTCGCTGAGGCATCGTTTCCCCACGCGTTGAGATATGTCAAGAAATCCAGTGCCGCATCTTGTAATCGCGGGAAGGACTTGCAGTCGCGTCGATAGTCGCAGATCAGAATCTGTAACGGCGCCTGCATGAACTGCATGCCGTTGTAAACCATGACCCCGATAGGGTCCCGATGGGACAAATCGAACAGCTTTTCGGCGGAATCGTAGGTTTTTTCCTCGACATCACCCGCCGAAATCGTGACGGCGCTATCAGCGGCCAAGGCCACTGCGGATTTATTTAGGATGGCGATTTCCGCTGTCATGGCGCTACAGCGTCAATTGGCGTTATGTTGAAAAATGCCGAAGCCGGATCGGCTTCAGACTGAAAACGTGCCCCCATCAAAAGCCGCCCACTCCCCATAATTCGGCTCGATTCTTTTGTGAGATTACGCTGCTTTGCCGGCAAGGGAAGTGGTTACTTCACTATTCTTCAACAAAATTGTGGGGCCAAGCTGTACCAACGAGCCTTAGCGCGATCCTAGCGCCGCACTCGAACGACCGAGTTTGGGGCGCGAAGCTGACGCCAGCGGCGAATTTGAACCGAATACCCCGTCATCCCATGTTCATGATTTGTGCTTCGAAAATCGCATAATTGGCAGTGTGGAACTCAACGGCGGCTCATTGGTTTTGCGGGTTCAGCTCGTGCAAAAGGTCCGTCGGCCTTCCATGAATGCGGGTTTCCGCATCGCCTACCTCGATTTGGTCGATGACCGCCGGACAGGCGAGGCGGAACCGTATCTCGCCCGAGAGCACATTCGCGCGCATGATTTCGACGAACGCGGCTATCTTTTCATCCGCAGTGAGAAACCTGCGTTTGACGGATGCAGTGGTGCTACGCTTGTGGAGCCCAGGGGCGTCTCTATGCGGCAATCCCTCATCGTGAGCCGATGCTATCGTGCAAGTTTCGCAGCACTGCGGGTGGCGATATCGCCCAAGACAGCATGAAGAAGCGTTCCAACTTCCTGTTCGGCGACCCCGGGTGCAATTCCTGATTCGGACAGTTGAACGAGAATTGCCTTGGCGGTGTTGCGCCAGAAGGCGTTCGCGTCCTCCCCGTTCTTGGATTCCAGGACCCGGGCGATCCCTTCGACTAACTTCCGCCGCCGATGCAGCGGAAACGCGCTTATGTTTGAATCACACATCGATCACCTCACCCCTTCAGTCGCGCGAATTAGCATTGGCGGGTGAGAAAATTTGGTTAACAGCGCTTTTGGACAATGGTCAGCAATGGAATAAAGCGTCTACCCAACAAGCCAAGAGGTGTGCCGCGTGTTGATGATCGGCGCGTGCTGAACGACATCTTCTGGGTGCTGCGCTCCGGTGCTCCATGGCGCGACCTGCCTCAGCGCTATGGCCCGCGTACCACCTGTTGCAACCGCTTCGTCCGATGGCGAAAAGCAGGTGTGTGGCTGCGCAGTAACGAGTCTACGGCCTAATGTTTGCGGAGCCTCACGCCGGCGCGGCTGCCGTTCTCCGGGATGAACTCGACGCCGGCGGCCTAGAGGGCGATGCGCAAGGCAGCAACGGTTCGCTCTTGTGTGGGGCTCTGTCGGGCCGCGACATCTACTTAATGACTCTAGACAGTCGCCGCGACCATAACTTTTGATAGCAAGTCAGGGTCGCGGGATGCCGAGCCGCTTGAAATACCGAGTTAGGTCCGGGTGCTCGCGATCGTCCTGCCTCAACCGCGTCATCATCGCCGGCGAGCGCCATAACCAAACCGGGAGCGCTTATTCTCCACGGAGCAGCGGGCATTGTCTGGTTGTGAAGACGGTGCTTGATCACCAGCCGCCTGAGTGTGTCTTCGCTTACGTTGTAGTCGTGCCTGAACAGATCAATGGCCCTCTGGACCGTGATCGCCTCTGCCCGTGGGATGTAGAGCGGCCGAAGCCGTTCGCCTGTTTCCGGCGCTGTTTTCACAGGGCGCGCATTGGTCATTCGGCCCATCGCGCTTTTCTGCGGCCCGCCGTTTCGCCCGACATCAGGGAACGATATCGCCCCCCATGTATTACAAACCCATGGACACTATGGAACCCCACGGCCACGGGATGGCGGCCGATCTTTTGACATCGGAAGTTGCCAATGCCAGGCAGCGCATCCACCGGACCGAGCTCGCGCTTCAACGCACTGAAGAAATGCTGGCGGAAAATCTCGCGCTGTGCAGCAGGATACGAACTGCGGTCGAGGCCGCAGACCGCTTGGTGAAGATCGATCCCCCCAGCTTTGAAGGACGTCGCGCGGGTTGAACTGGGCCGGCGTTTCATCGTCGCGACCTTGCGGCACCCTGCCGCAAGAGCCTGCCCTGTTGGCATCACAGCGTGAGCAAACATTGGACAGAAGCATTTCAACGGTCGCTATGTGCAACACCGACGCTAGATCGACACGATCTTCTGTTCAAACAGCGGGGATTAATGCTCGGCGGATCGAAGGGGGCACGGGGGTCTTCGCGCGAGCCAGTTATCCGATCTCCCGCTCAGAAATTTCAGCCAAATATTCCGACCTCCTGATGGAACCCATTCGTTGCGGGCGAGTTGCGGCTCATTGGGACGGACTTCCCGAACATGACAACGAGCAACAAAGCAGACCATCAGTCTGTCTCCGAAGCGTTTCGGAAACTGATCCGTTCCGAAGGCTATCGTCATCACGTACAAACGTTCTTAAATCTGGAGGTCGAACCAGAACTGCCGCCAACCCTACAGTCATTACTTGCGGCTATTGATCGGACCAAACAGGGGCCGACGGAAGAAGTCCCTTAGCGGGCTGGCTGAGCGTCAGGTCAAAGAGTATAGCGGCTCGCTTCGTGGCTTGTCCCCCTGATTCCCACTCAGAAGTTATCAAACATTCTTCTTGATTTTTCTCGACAGAGGTCATGAATGTTCCCTTGGGTTCTCGCTGAGGTGGGAGGCCTTGTATGAACGTTTGGACGAACTGCCGACCCGACAAAGTGACTGCCAAACACCTTGTTCACGAGCTGATCCTACAAGCCCGTCGCGGCCAAATCATCTCCGTCAAAGAGACTATTGCAGCGGTGCGCCGAGACGGGCCACATCTGGCGGAAACTGACTGCGAGCTGGTGGAGCTTATTGTCAATGTTGCCCCAGCCTTTGGCCTGTTCGTCGGGTTCGATCTTCGCGAATAACCGCCTCCTCAACAGGGCGGACCGTGGCGACACGGTCTCGATCAAAGCTGCACTACGCGAAGCTCGGGAGGCTGCGCCTTGCTTGGTGGCCTCTGACGAAGAACTAACCGAGGCGATCGTCGAGGCAGCAACTGCCATGCCTCTGCGTGGCTTTCGACGGTCGCGAGTAGCTGTCAGCCAATTCAGTCACTGTGGCATCGCAACGGAGGCGCGCCGTCCTGCGCCATTTCAATAGTCAGAGGTAATCCGTAATTACCTTCGCAACCTGCTAGATCTGCCTGTAGAACGGGAACTGCGGGCTGAGCAAAGGTATTTGCTGGAGGAACTTGATAAGGTCGACAAAGAGTGACCGCATGGCCCTCCACTGGTTCAACCCTCCGGTCCCGGTCAAGACCGAGCGTCCCGGGATCATCCGCAACGTCAACAACGCCGAGGCAGCCGGCGAGGAGCTGATGAAGTAGACCAAGCGTGGCCCTTGTTGGGACCTCGCGGTGCGCGTTTGCATGGCCGTGATTTTCGACGAGATGGAACCTGAGGAGGCCCGCAAGGCATTCCTGGCTGCTGCAAAAGAGGAGGGGACATTACTCCCCCAATGAGAACTAGCTAAATTGGATGCGGTATAAGGTTCTAGGTGTCTATTACCAACACCGCCTTCGCGAAAGGAGCCCGCCGCCGGTGAGGGAGAGGCGACGGACCCCCCACAGCGGCTGCACATGAATCCCGCTGCCACCTCTAAACCCGCGTGGGCCTACATCGTTCCCTTAGCTGCGGCTAAAGCGGGGTTGGTCGACGGGCTCTTGCCGCTCTAAGTTCCCCCTTATGGGTCCTCTCTGGTTCTCTCCACCGGTCTACGTGAAGACGAAACGTCCGGGCATTCGCAATGGGGTCAGCCATGTCGAGGGAGCCGCCGAGGAACTCATGGCGTGGGACACAAACGGCCCCAAGTGGACCAAGGCGGTCCATCCTGCGTCGATGCATTCGAGGGCAGAGCCCCCCCCCATGAGGTCCGTGAAGCCTTTGAGGCGGCTGCCAAGGAGGCCAACGTGTATCTCTCCCCTGAGTAGGAGGTATCATGGCGCCCATCTGGTTCGTCCCTCCGGTGTTCGTGAAGACCGAAACCGGCGTCAGGCATGGCTGCAACAATGCGAAGGAAGCCCTTGAGCAGCTCAAGATGTGGACCCGGCGAGGGCCTCGCTGGCATAAGGCGGTGACCCTCTGCCTGTCAGCCTTGGAGGGCGATTCGATTGACCCCCACATAATACGAAAGGCCTTTGAGGCTGCCGCTAAGGAGGCCAACGTGTATCTCTCCCCTGAGTAGGAGGTGTCGTGGCAACCCATTGGTTCTCCCCTCCGGTGTACGTCAAGACCGACCGACCTGGGGTCACCTACGGGTGCAACAACGTCGAGGGTGCCGCCGAGGAACTCATGAAGTGGACCAAGATGGGACCTAAGTGGAGGAAGGCTGTGCAACTGTGCGCCGACGCCTTTCAGGACCGTGTGACTCCGGAAGAGGTCCGTCAGGCTTTCGAGGCTGCTGCCAAGGAGGAGGGGGTGCTGCGTGAGTAGCAGGCCGGTGCCCATGGCTACGTTGGGAAGGACCCGCTGTCTGAATGCTGACCAAGTCCGCGCTGCTCGAAATAGACCCGGATACGAGAGCATTCACTCTGGTCGGCGCATTTATGGGCCATTTTGCACTTCTTGAAACTGGCATCGGAGCTGCTCTGGGCGAGGTAGTTGGCCTCAATGGGGCACGTCGAGTAATCATCAATCGAAAACATAGGGTTCGACGAGAAGATCAAAACCGTACGCACAGGGGACCGGAACCGGAATGTCAGGCTTCTAAAGCCGATGGCAGAACCGGATACGCTGTGGCGGCATTTGAGGGCCCGTTCCTGCTCTTGATTATTGCCTGTGAGCTGTGTGCGCAAATCGGGAAGATGGAAGGGTCGGAGGCAGGGCCTCAGGCCGAGGCGCTAATCAACCAGGTCGGCAAATGATCGCGAAAAGCTCAATACGGCCGGCAGCGAAACTAAAGAAGTAGTCGCGCGTTGGACGGCGGATAACGCTGTTTCGTCTCTGAGTATGGTTTAGGTCAGAGTGGTCAAGCCAACGTCGCGTAAGGCAATCAATGCGTCGAGCGCTAGTCAAGCGAAGTCGCCCGCTCGTGACGAGGTCACTTTAGCGCCGCCCGCTTTCCGGCCGGTCCAGCTCGCAACGCTCGTGGACACGGTCCCTGCCGGCGATCGTTGGATCCATGAGATGAAATACGACGGCTATCGTATTCTCGTTGCCGTCGGCGGAGGCGAGGCGCGAGCCTACACACGATCTGGTCTGGACTGGTCTA
>NZ_JAMYQW010000056.1:0-27658 GCF_040321085.1 Mesorhizobium sp. M0522 | reverse complement strand
TGGGCTATGCCGCGCGCATCATTGCGATCTGTCTTGTTCGGCTGCGCCTTCAGGAATGCTTTCACATGACGTGTTTCGATGCAGACGACCGGCAGCCCGGCCCTGGCCAGCCCCTCGAATAGCCACTGCGACAAGGGCCCTGCTTCGAGCCCGACCCGTTCGACGTTCCAAGTCGAGTCCTTCAGCACCGCAATGATATCGTCAGGGTGGCTGACCACCTTCACCTCACGACAAATCCTGCCGGTTTCGTCGACAACGCAAACGGCGGTTTCCTTCACCGAGATATCGAGGCCAACAAAATGCTTCATGTTGCGCTTCCTTTCCTGATGCTTGTGGCTGTCTGGACAGACCAAGTTATCATCAGCTCGAAGCGCAACACCTCTTTGCATCACCTTTGAAGATGGGCTCGAGCCGAATACCCCATCTGCTTCCGACAATAGCATGACTCTGGCTTTCGTCACCCGCAGGCGAGTGCTTGCGGGAGGGATGATCACGTCCACCGCTTTGGTGCTTGAGAAAAGTGCGCTTGTCGGCAACACAGCGGCAACGAGTATGCTCCCCGACCCTGCGCTGGCGCTTTGGCGGGAATGGGAGACCGCCCACAAGCTGACCGAGCGGCTTTGCCGCAGGCAGCAGCGCCTGGAGGCGAGGCTTGTCTCGAGCGTCGGCTTTCCTTGTGTGACCGTCTGCCTGCCCGAGGGTGAGGACGTGACGGTTCACTCGATCGAAGCGCTCAATGAAGTGCTCGGCAAAGGGCCGGATATGGCGGCTCTCCGGGAGACGGCCGAAGCCGATTTGGCGGCGCATCAGGCGTGCTGGGATGCGGCTGACGAGGAGGCTGGTTACACCGCCGCGCTCAAGGCCGAGTGCGAGGCTGGCTACCGGGCGCAGGATCTGCTGGAAGCGTTCTCAACGATACCCGCTACGACTCTCGCCAGTGTGGCGGGCAAGCTCGATGCCGTGTTGCGCGAGGGCGAAGCCTGGGAGGAATGCTCCGTGTTCCCCTGGCCGCAAATCCGCTCGGCGCTCAGCGATCTGGTGCTCATCGCCGAGCAGACGATGCCGGAACAGTTCATTCGCGGCGAGCAGCGTCCCAAGCTCGGCAGGCGGCGGGCTGGCTGCTGTTTCCGCGCCTGAAAGACGAAGAAGGAGGCGAGCTATGAAGCCCATCCAACCCAACTTCCGGCTTCAGCCGAGACCCCCTCAACTTGCGGCGAAGCGTCTGCCTCACGTCACCCTTCAACCGCCATGGAATTGCCAGCGCAGAGCACTCTTGCGGCATCTCACCATCCGGCGGTGAGCGATCCCGATCTGCTGGATGCCTTCAACCGCGAGGCCGCCGTGCAGAAATGGACCGTGCCTGAAGCTGCAGAGGCAGCGACAGCCCTGTGGGGAAAGCCAGCCGCAACCGCAATCGCCTGGTGCGCCGTGTCGGCGTATTGCGACGGGCGGATACGGGAGTACCGGTTCTGGTTTCGGGTATTCGCCTATCTTCAAGCGGGTTCGCCCGTTGCCGAAGCGGAAGCAGCGTCCGGGAAAGCTCGTCCAGGCTCTTCCCGATAGATGAGGAGATTATGTCCGGCGAGGGAACTGCCTGCTTGTCGAGAGAAAGCCGGACCGAAGCCAGCCCGTCAAGGCCAGAGCCGCTTCGCGGTGGCGTGTGCCCCGCCAGTCTTGACCGGAAGTTTTCGGCCCGGCGGCCGCTTTGGACGCAGGCAAGGCTACGGTACGAGCGATACCGCTCCACCCCTCGCGGTACATTACTCCGGCAATTCGTCGCCCTTGATCGGCGCCTTCCCTTTGCCGGCCCGATTCAGGATATCCAGCGCCTTGGGGATGTCGGCACGGGCAGCACGTTCCTGAAAGTAGCTTTCCGTGCGCAGCGCCGAAAGCTTCTCAGCGACTGCCACATTGATGAACTGGTTGAGCGGCACGCCCTCGCTCTCCGCCACCTTGCGCGCCTCATCGAGAAGCGAGAGCTGAAGCCGCAGTGCGAAATTGCTTCTCCTCATGTCTTTCTCTCCAATCGTCTCAGCGCCTCACCCGGCGACAGGACCATGATACCGAAGCGCTCGGCCACCTTGCCGAAGTCGCGCAGGTTGAACGTCACTATAGCATCCGCCAGTCCGTTTACCGCAGCTTCCAGCACCATGTCGTCGTCCGGGTCGCGAACGGCGGGTCGCCAGAGGAAAACAAGGCGAACCGGCTCGGCGACGGCCGCCACCGCATCGAGCAACGCGTTCACATCCCCAGCCGACAGGCAGGAAGCCTCAAGGTGCTCAGGCCTTGTCATGACCGCCTCGTACTCGATCATCAACGGCACCGAAGCGATCAGCGTCAGCCGGCGCTCCAAAGCTGCCACCAACAGTTGGCGCGAAGCGCCGGCATCGCTTCGGATCGCCGCCACCATGGTCGCCGTATCGAGAAGCAGTCTCATGCAAGCATATTGGATATTGCGTGCGATATTGCAAGAGGCTCGAGCTTTGGCAGTTTGGCTTGGTTTCGGAATTCCCAAATCGCAGCGCGCAAGTATTTGCACGCCACCGTACGACCGCGCGGCAACTGAACTTGTCTTGCTGATCATCACGCCGCTCAATGCCCTTGATCTACACAGAAGAGCGGGCATGCCATGGTGGACGAGGCCAAACCGGGGAGCGACAGCGCAAGCCATGACTACAGGGCTGAGATGTCGGCACGAGACATGGCTGAACGAGCCGTCCTGTCGATCGCCCGTTTGTTGGGTCGGCGGGTTGCTCGGGAGCATTTCGAGGAATTGCAGGGGGCCAACGACAACAAAGTTCATCCTCTTGAAAAAACACCGTCAGAAGGGGAGGGTGGGGACGGCGGCGGCCATTAACAAAGAGAGGAAGAGGAGCGGTTCATGACCCGTGTCGCGCTGTATGCTCGTTACTCATCCGACAACCAGCGCGAAGCCTCTATCGAGGATCAGCTGCGGCTTTGCCGAGAGCTCGCGGCCAGGGAGAGGTGGACTGTCGTTGAAACCTATGTCGATGCCGCGATATCCGGCTCAAGCGTCATCCGTCGACCAGACATCCAGCGGCTTCTCGCCGATGCTCAAAGCGGGCAATTTGAGATCGTTCTAGCCGAGGCACTCGATCGCTTGTCACGCGACCAGGAGGACGTAGCCGGCCTCTTTAAGCGACTGCGCTTTGCCGGTGTCAGGATCGTCACTCTCTCTGAGGGCGCCGTGGACGAACTGCACGTGGGCCTGAAAGGAACGATGAACGCGTTGTTCCTGCGCGACCTAGCCGCCAAGATCAGGCGGGGCCAAAGCGGCCGCATATTGAACGGCTACAACGCCGGCGGCCTCTCCTACGGCTATCGCGTGGTCAAAAAACTCGATGAACGCGGCGAACCGATCCGCCGTCTGCGCGAGATCGATGAGGATCAAGCCGAGGTCGTGCGTCGGATTTTTCGGGAATTCGCGGCTGGTCAATCGGCGCGTACGATAGCTGCAGGGCTCAACAAGGAAGGTATCCCATCACCCTTTGGGGGTGCGTGGGGCGCCTCGACCATCAATGGCAATCTCAAGCGGAGAAGCGGCTTTCTCTACAACGAAGCCTAAATCGGGCTGCTCGTCTTCAATCGTCTTCAAATGCGCAAGGATCCCGAGACTGGGAAGCGCATCTCGCGGCCGAATCTGCCGGAAACCTGGCAGGTCGTTGAAGTGCCGCATCTGCATATCATCGACGATGAGCTATGGGATGCAGTGCAAGCCCGCAAGAAGCTTTATGGAGGCATGAAACTCCATCACCGCCGACGGCCGAAGCACATGTTCTCGGGGCTCGTGCGGTGCGGCTGCTGTGGCGCTTCCTATACGGTGAAGAACAGGAACCAGCTTGCTTGTGCCGCGCACCGTGAGAAAGGCACTTGTACCAATAACAGAACGATCCGTGTTGGCGAGCTTGAGAACCGTGTGCTGGAAGGCATCCAGCGGCGCTTGCTGGCGCCAGATGCCATTGCGGGCTTCCTTGCTGAATATCATGCTGAGCATAAGCGACTGAACGCCATGAACCGCGAGCGGCAAAGGGAAGTCGAAAGGCGGCATGCCGGCATCGACAGGCAGATCGCTAACGTCGTCGATGCCATCGCTGACGGTGTCGCGACGACCAGCATGAAATCGAAGCTACTGGACCTCGAGCGCGAAAAGGAGAATCTAGCCCGAGAGCTTCAGGCGATGGCGGCCGCAGAAAGCATTGTAGAGTTTCATCCGGCAGCGGTGACGGTTTACCGTCGGCAAGTATCCGAGCTCCAGGACGCATTGCAATCCGATGTGTGTGAGCGGCACGAGGCGGCGAGGATCATCCGCTCGCTGGTCACGGGGATCGAGATCATTCCGACGGAGGGTAGGGGACAGGTTGAGCTGAAAGTTCGCGGTGCGCTGGCGGAGCTTCTCAACCTGCCAAATCGTAAACCAGGAACAGCGCCTAGCGCTGCAGTGATGGTAGCGGGAGAGCGCTACCGCCTTCCCCACACTCATCGAACTCCCAGTTACAATTTCGCTGCTGCGGCTGAGCGAGGCGCGCTATCCTAATTGCGGCCTGGCGGGTGACGGCATGGGGCCCAGAAGCCGACGTTCACGAAAGTGAAGTCAAGTTTGGACAGCCCCATCAATTTCCAATGCGATACGCATCAGCTGCTCGATAAAGTCGCTAACTACTCTCGATGGACGTCGGTTGGGTGGCAACAACAGAAGAGTTCGGAAGGAGATTCCCGGGAGAAATGGACGGAGGCTGAGGTTTCCGTTGAGATAGGGAAGGGCAGTTAAAGGATTGACCATTCCGCATCCAAGCCCCGCATTGACCATCGAGCAGATGGTGGTGGAATAGGGGGTTTCTAGAACCACTTTGGGCTTGATGCCGTGATCAGCGAAGATGGCCTCTGCTTCCCGTCTCGTAGTGTCCTCCGGAGCCAACGCGATGAAGGCCTGCCCATGGAGATCGGCGGGACGGATCACTTCCCTCCCCTCTAGCGGATGGCCCTTGGGCATGGCGATCGCGACCCGGTAGTTCCGGAATGGGTGGGCTTCGACGCCCGCAAGATCGATCTCGTCCGCCGCCAGGCCGACGTCGAACTGGCCGGAGGCGACGAGTTCTTTGACTTCCGAGGATAGCCTTGCCTGAAAGGTGATCGCAACGTCAGGGTGACGGTGTTGAAATGCCTTTAATGCCTTTGGCATTACATTCGTACTTAATGCGGAGAGACTTGCGATCCGGATTTCCCCCGAACCGAAGTCGCGAATCCGCGCCGCGGCCCCTTTCAAATGGATGAGGCCGGAGAATGAGGTCTCCACTTCCCTGAAAAACAGGTTGCCTTCTGCCGTCGGCGACATCCGTCCTTTGATGCGGTGGAAGAGCGCGAAACCGATGTCGCGCTCCAGTTCTTGGACGGCCTTGCTCACCGCAGGTTGTGAGATGCGTAGTATCTCCGCGGCGCGTGAGGCGGTTCCAATCGTCATCACGGCGTGGAAGACCTCGATCTGGCGAAGATTCATGGCGCACCTATAACCTGAGAGAATAGCACATCCCGATCTTGATATTGGACGGAATAGGTTTTGTCATGCTGTAACTGTCTCCAACACATGAGGAGCAAGCATGAACGATCTCACCCAATGCGTTGTGACCCCCAAAGTCAAAACAGACGGCTTCGAGGCTCTGGGTGCAGCCGTCCATCGGGCTTCGACGATCGTATTCGCGGATGCCGCAGCCTACGCCACTCGCGGCCAGCGAGGGCCTGACGGCTATTCCTACGGCCTCTACGGCACCCCGACGACGCGTACACTGGAGCAAAAGATCACTCAGCTCGAGCAGGGTCACCGGACGCTTCTCGCGCCATCGGGCCAGGCCGCAAACGCAATCGCAATGCTCGCCGTCCTCAATGCCGGAGACAAGGTACTGGTGGCGGACACGGCCTATCCCCCGGTCCGTGATTTTGTGAACACCGATCTGGCAAAGTTTGGCGTCCGAGCGGAGTACTACGATCCCACTTCGCCCGAGGGGCTCGAACGTCGGATCGACGGGAACACGAAACTGGTGTGGTGCGAGTCCCCCGGTTCGACGACCATGGAAGTCCAGGATCTGCCGCGGATTGCCGAGATCGCGCATCGGCACGGCGCGCTCGTCGGATTCGACAACACCTGGGCGACCCCTCTTAACTTCAAGCCCCTCGTACATGGGGCCGACATCGTGACCGAAGCGCTCACCAAATATATCTCGGGCCATTCCGACGTGCTGATGGGATCGATCACGGTGGCTTCCGAGCAGCTTTTCAACGCGCTCAAGGCGACTATGGGGCGCGCCGGGATCGGTGTTTCCCCCGACGACGCCTCTTTGGTGTTGCGGGGCATGGAGACTCTTGGCGTGCGAATGAAACACGCGCACGACGGCGCGACGGCGATGATCAACTGGTTCCGCGGCCACCCAGCCGTCGAGCGTGTGCTCTACCCCGCCCTGCCGTCTTCTCCCGGGCACGAATTCTGGAAGCGCGACTTCCTCGGCGCGAGCGGAGTGTTCAGCGTGGAATTGGTTCCCGAAGCACTGCCGCACGTGCCGGAGGCGCTCAATACGCTAGAGACGTTCGCCATCGGCGCCTCGTGGGGTGGGACACGCAGCCTCGTTGCCCCCATGCCCGTGAAGAGCAACCGCTCCGCGACGACTTGGAGTGGGCAGGACCTCCTTCTGCGGTTCAGCGTGGGGTTGGAATCGCACGACGATCTCATGGCCGATCTCGAGAAAATGTTGGCCCAAATCCAAGCACGGATCGACGACGAGCGGTTCGGCAAAGAAAACATCCGGCAATCAATGCTGTGAGTGAACACAAAAAGGGGAATGACAATGAACAACAACAACGAATTCATGCGAATAGACAGGCGCTCCTTCCTGGCGGGCGTCTCAAAACTGCTGGGAGTTTCGGCGCTATCCTCCATCCTGCCGTCAATCGTTGCGGCATCAGAGGTTAAGGACACGCTTCGCATCGCGATCGCCAAGCCCGCCGGGGATATCAATCCTCACAAATACACCGGCCTGTGGGGCGTTCAGGACCTCGTTTTCGAGCCGCTGGTTAAATACGGCCATGACGGTAAGATCGAGCCAGGGCTGGCGACCGAATGGTCGGTCGAAGACGGGGGCAGGCTGCTTAAGCTCACCTTGCGCAAGGGCGTGACTTTCCACGACGGCACTCCGTTCGACGCCGCGGCGGTGGAATGGAACCTGAAGAGGTGGATCGGACTCGAAGCGAACAACTGGATGAATTCGTCCCGGCTTTACGCCGGAACGGACATCGTCGACGATGATCACGTCAACGTCCGGTTCAAGGAACCGGTCCTCGGCCTGCTCCAGGAGTTCGCTTACGTCCGGCCAGTCAGGCTCCTCAGCCCCAAGTCGGTCTCTGGGGACGGTAGCTATAAGGCACCCGTCGGCACGGGACCGTGGCATCAAGCGACTGCCGGGAATGAGGGCAGTGCCTTCGAGCGCTTCGACGCCTACTGGGGTGACAAGCCCTCTTTCAAATATCTTGAGGTAAAAGTCCTTCCGGACTCGCGCGGCCGCATGGCAGCGTTGCGCGCGGGCGACGTGGATCTGATCGGCGGAGCGTTTGTGTCGCCTTTGACCGCAACGGAAGCAGAGACGCTGAAGGGAGCGGGCATCGATGTCGTCATCGATCCCGGCACCACCACAATGATTATGGCCTTCAACACTTCCCGCGTCGAAGCGCTGAGGGACCCGAAAGTCCGCAAGGCGATCAACCTCGGCATCGACCGGGCTGCGATCTCGCAAGTGCTTTACCGCGGTCTGGCGACCTCCACTGGCAACCTGTTCTCCGAAACCGTTCCGTATTCGGGGAAGCGCTTCGATGTGCCTAGGCGGGATACCGAGACCGCAAAGTCGCTGCTCGAGGAGGCAGGCTGGGTCGGGGGGCCTGTCAGGCAGAAGGACGGCAAGGACCTTGCCATTGAACTGGTTGTTAGCGAGGAGCAAGTACCGGGGTCCCGATCCGTCGCGGAAGTGATCCAGTCCGAGCTCCAGGAGATTGGCGTCACGCTCACGATCCGCTCGGTGGATCATGCCTCGCGGCACAGCGACATTCCGGAGCGCAAGTTCGATCTCGCTTTCTTCCAGACGTTCGGCGCGCCATACGAACCTTTCGGGACTGTGGTGGGCCTGTTCCTATCCACCTATGACAACGGCGTGGACGGCAAGCTCTTCATCGACCCCGAGCACCTCGATCCGTTGGTGCTCGCCGCGATGTCCGCGCCCGAAGGCGAGATGGAAGCAGCTCTACAGAAGGTCTATGACTGGCTGCACGACAACGACGCCATCGCGCCGCTGCTCTTCGTTCCGGGCATATGGGCGCATGCCGCTCGGGTGAAGGGCTTCCAGAGCCCCGCGACCGAGTACGACATGCCCTACGAGAATATCACACTGGCGGAGTAGGATACGGCCGTGTTCGCCTTCATCGCTAAAAGGGCCCGCAACGCAGTCTTGTTGCTGTTTCTGGCGTCCGTTCTATGCTTCGCGCTCGTGGTATCCGCTCCGGGCAACGTGGCGATACTCATCGCCGAGTTGCGGACGCCGACGGCCACCAAAGCCGATATCGCCAAGGTCGAGGAGGAATTGGGGCTCAACAAGCCGCTTCTCGAACGCTACGGCTTCTGGCTGAACGGAGCGATCCACGGCGACTTCGGCATTTCCTACAAGACGGGCGAGGCGGTCGGCGCGTCCCTCAAGAGCCGCCTTGCTGTGACCGCCACCCTCGTTGCGGGCGGAGCGGTCGTGGCTTTCTTGCTGAGCCTGTTCGTCGGCTTCGTAGGCGCGCTCTGGGCACATAGGGCGCCAGACGTGGTCACCCGAGGGAGCGCTCTTCTGGGCGCTTCGACTCCGTCCTTCTTCGTCGGAGCACTGCTGGTCTACGCCTTTTCGGTCACGTGGCACGTCTTTCCGACCTTCGGGTTTGCCGGACCCGTCAGTTGGGTGCTTCCATGGCTCACTCTGGGATTTCTTCCCGCAGCAGTTCTGAGCCGCGTCGTCCGAGTTGGCTTCGAGGAGGCGATGGCCAAACCTTATGTCCTAACGGCCATGAGCAAAGGACTGTCAAGGACGAGTATTCTGGTTCGCGACGCGATCCCGAACATCGCGCCGACGTACTTGAACGCCTTGGGAACGCAGATCGGGACGATGGTCGTGGGCGCGGTCGTTGTCGAACCTCTGTTCGCTTGGCAGGGCATCGGCGACCTCTTCCTGACCGGGGTGAGATTCCGCGACTTCATGGTCGTGCAGGCCTGCCTTCTGGTCTTCATCACGTTCTTCATCATCCTGAACGTCGTGGTCGACATCTGCATTACGCTGACCGATCCGCGCCTTAGACTTCAAAGGAGCTGAACATGCAGCCAGTCAGACCACTCCTGAAGGCCATTGGCGCCTTCCCGCGCTCGGCGGTATTTACTATTGGCGCGTTCGTTCTGTTGGGACTGCTCGCACCCTACATCGCGCCACATGATCCCAATGCGCAAGACCTGCTGATCGCTGGCCAGGGCCCGACGCTCGCCCATCCGTTCGGAGTCGACCATCTCGGGCGCGATACATTGAGCAGGTTGATTGTGGCGGCTCGGACGTCGCTGGTCGGAGTCTGTCTCGTCCTTGTGTGCGCGCACGCCATCGGCATCGCCATCGGCACGATTGCCGGATACCGGCGGGGCTGGACGGACGAACTGCTGATGCGCATCGTTGACGTCGGCCAGGCAATCCCCAGCCTCATCGTCTCACTTGCGGTGATCGGCATTGCCGGAGTCAGCTACTGGAACATGATCCTCGCGCTCGCGCTCGCCTGGTGGCCGGGTAGCGCCCGCATTAGCCGGGCCGTGGCTGTCAACACCATGAACAAGCCCCACATGGAGGCCCTAAGAGTATTGGGCGCAAGTCCCGTTCGCATTTACTTTGTCCATCTTCTTCCCACGACGATCGGGGCGGTGCTCGTATATGCCACGGCCGACGCCGGAGCAGTCGCGCTCGCAATCGCAACGTTGAGCTTCCTCGGGCTGGGCATCCAGCCGCCGACGCCTGAATGGGGACAGATGTTGGTCGACGCGCTTCCATATCTTGAGTCCGATCCGCGCCAGGTCATCCTGCCGGGGCTGACCCTGACTTTAGCTGTCATCGGATTCAACATCCTCGGTGAAGCGGTCGCCCTCAACAGAGTTCCGAAGCCGCTGACCTCCCGGATGCTCGCGGCCCGTCGCCGGGTAACCGCATTCTGGGCCAAGGAGGCACGGCCATGAGTTCTGAACCGATACTCCGCGTCAAAGATCTGACCATAGACCTGCTGACGGCGCATACCGTGGTCCGCCCAGTCGACGGAGTAGCCTATGAACTGAGCCGTCGAGAGACCCTCGCGATTGTGGGAGAAAGCGGTAGCGGCAAAACGGTCACCTGCTTTGCGCCTCTCGGCCTGATGCCCGTGGGCGTCCAGGCGGATATATCGGGCTCCATTTTGTTCGACAGCCGCCAGCTCGTCGGATCGGACAATGAAACGCTTCGCAGCCTGCGCGGAAAATCCATTGGCTTCATTTTCCAGGACCCGATGAGCGCGCTCAATCCCGCCCGCCGGGTCGGACGGCAGATAGCCGAAGTAGCCGAGCTTCACCTCGGCATGACCGCAAGAGCTGCGGAAACCCGGGCGCTTGAACTTATCAAGATGGTCGGGATGTCCGACCCCGAAATACGCCTCAAGCAGTATCCCCATGAGCTTTCGGGCGGTCTCCGACAGCGTGTCATGATCGCAATCGCCATTGCCGCCGAGCCGACACTTCTCGTAGCCGACGAGCCGACCACCGCGCTCGACGTGACGGTCCAGGCGCAAATCCTCCGACTGCTGAAGGAAATCCAGTCCAGAATGGACATGGCCATGATCTTGATCACGCATGACATGGGTGTCGTGGCGGGCGCGGCCGACCGCGTAATGGTGATGTACGCGGGGCGCCACGTCGAAACCGGACCGACCGAGCGTGTACTCTCCCAGCCGCAGCATCCCTATACGATGGGCCTCATCGACGCAATTCCGAGGAAACAGGACGCAATCGGATCGCGTTTCCGTGGATTGCCGGGCATTCCGCCCATCCTCGGCGCGCCGATCACAGGGTGCGCTTTCATGGCCCGCTGCGGATACGCTGTGGATGCCTGCGGCGAGCGGCGACCGCCGTTCTTGCCGACGGCAGTTCCGGGTGTGTCAGCCGCCTGTCCCGTTCTGAATATTCGGGCGAAGGAGTGCGCATAATGAGCGCGATACTCGAAGTCGAGCATCTGGTCACCAGCTTTCCAAGTGCCAAACGTGGCCAAACGATCAAAGCGGTAAACGACGTCTCAATCCACCTCAATCAAGGCGAGATCGTCGGCTTGGTGGGGGAGTCTGGCTGCGGCAAGTCCACGCTCGGCCGTTCGATCGTCGGCTTGGAAAAACCCCAATCCGGACGTGTCGTTTTTGATGGCGTCGACCTCGGCTCCTTGAGTGGACGCCGTCTGCGGGAAGCGCGTCGGGCAGTTCAGTACGTATTCCAGGACCCCTATGCATCGCTGAATGATCGCCAAACTGTGGGCGAAGCCATAAACGAAGCCCTCATCATTGCAGGTTTGCGTTCGCAAACGGAACGCGAGGGGAGGATCGCTGAGCTCCTCAACCAAGTCGGTCTGGCGACGACGGTCCGGGACAGATTCACCCGTGAACTCTCAGGCGGCCAGAGGCAACGCATCGCGATCGCGCGCTCGCTGGCCGTAGAGCCGCGGGTTTTAATCTGCGACGAACCGGTCAGCGCGCTAGACTTGTCTATACGGGCGCAGGTCATGAACCTATTCCTCGATCTCAGAGAGAAGCTCGGCGTGTCCTGCCTCTTCATCGCGCATGACCTCGCGCTTGTCCGGCAGGCGGCGAGCCGGGTCTACGTGATGTATCTCGGCAAGGTGGTGGAAAGCGGTAGCTCGGAAGAGGTCTACCGGAATCCGAGCCATCCCTACACCCAACTCCTTCTCGCGTCTGTCCCCGAGGCTGATCCTGCCACCGAACGTCGGCGCAACCCTCCGTTGATCACGGGCGAAATCCCAAGTCCGACGAATCCGCCCTCCGGCTGTTTCTTCAGGACGCGGTGTCCCCTTTCAGTGGAAGCTTGTGCGGAGGCTGAGCCTGTGTCGCAAGAAGTAAGCTCAATGCACAAGGCGGCGTGCAGGTTCGCCGGCGGCCTATTCGCGAAACGGGTCTCGGCCGCATGATTAAACGTCAGATCTAGCTGAGCGTGCGGGACCTGATGCGTTGCGCATTCTGGTGGCGAAGCAGAGATTTGCGCTCCCTCCTTCCGGTACCGGGCCGGCAGTGAGTGGGAAAGCGCTCTGTCGGCAGCCCTGGTTACTCAGGCGGGCCGGGAGGATCCTCTTGCCGGTTATTATTCCGCTTCTTGTAGCGTTGGCTTAAGTGCCTGCCATTGCTCGTGAGACATGGTTGGCAGGTCAAACTGGTTGCGAGTGGTCGAATAAGCCGTTATCATTCTGGGCGGCATCGTCTGCCAGATCGTGCAGCTGGTTGTCTCGATCCGCGACCGCGAGATGCTTCGTGTCACCGGCGATCCCTGGGACGGTCGCACACTGGAATGGTCCACGGCGTCGCCGCCGCCGGCCTGGAACTTTGCCGTCTTGCCGCATGTGGCCGAGCGCGACAGCTACTGGGTCGCGAAGCAACGCGCCAACGCACAGCAAGCTCAACCGGTGCCACCGCGCCCGTACGAGCCGATCGAAGTACCGAAGAACAGTCCAGTCGGGGTCGTCAACGCCTTCTTTGCCGTCGTCATTGGTTTCGCCCTGATCTGGCACATCTGGTGGATGGCCGGGCTGGGGCTGATCGGCACCTTTTGACGATCCTCATCTTCGCGTTTCGGGGTGAGGACCCGCCAGCGCCGATGCCGGCGCCCTCGTGCTGGCCATCGGGACGCTCAGCTTTCTGGGCCTGGGCGTTGCACCGCCGACGCCGGAATGGGGCCAGATGCTTGTCGACGGCATGAGTTACATCGAGGAGTTTCCGCGCCTCGTTGTCCCCCCTGGTCTAGCCCTGACGCTGGTTGTAGTCAGCTTCAACCTCTTGGGTGAAACATTTGCGCTGCAAAAGGTGCCGCGGCCGGTTCGCGGGGAATGCTGCGCAAGCGCAAGCTGGCGCGGGCTCGCGAAGAGGCCGAGCGCGATGCCGTCGAAACGGGAACGGGTTCGACATGAACGACGACAAGCCAATTTACGCGATCGAGAATTTGATCATCGATCTCTATGCAACTTCCGTATCCGTCCGGGCGGTCGATGGCGTCTCATTCAGCGTTCGGCCCGGCGAAACGGTGGCGGTCGTCGGGGAAGCGGCTCTGGAAAAACGGTCATGACGCTCGGCCCTCTCGGCCTGCTGCCCGAAGGCGTGACTGTAGCGATGCGCGGGACGGCTCAGGCCGACGGGAGCGACCTGATCGGCTGGGGCCCAGGCAACTGTCCGAGCTTCGCGGCCGCTACTTTGGGGTGATCTTTCAGGATCCGATGAGCGCGCTCAATCCGACGCTGAAGATCGGCCCGCAACTGGCACGCCAGGCGCGCCGCTTCGCCGGCCTAGCACGAGGCTGCCCGCAGGCAAGCGGTGTCGCTGTTGGCGCGCTTAGGCATTCCCGACCTCGAGGACCGCTACCATCGCTATCCACGAAATGTCGGGTGGCATGCTGCAGCGCGCGATGATCGCGCTGGCGCTCGCGGCCCGACCGCACGTGCTGATCGCGACGAGCCCAACACAGCCCTGGACGCCACCGTCCAGGCACAGATCTTGGAGCTCATCCGCCAGATCCAGCGCGAGGAAGGCATTGCTGTGGTGCTGGTCACGCACGACATCGCCGTGGTCGCCTCCGTCGCCGACCGGGTCATCGTGCTCTATGCCGGGCAGGTAGCGGAAGAGGGAATCGCCATGGACGTCCTGACGCGGCCCGTTCACCCCTATACGCGCGGGCTGCTTGCATCGGTGCCGGACTTTCGGTCCGACGAAAGGGCGACGACCCGCGAGATACCGGGCCTGCCGCCAAGCCAGATCAGGCTGGAACCGGGTTGCCGTTTCGCCGACCACTGCGAACTGGTCGAACCAGGTTGCCGAAAACACCGTCCGCCGCTGCAGTCGGTATCGGTCTCGGCAAATCCGCATCGCGTGGCCTGCCCGGTCGTGATCAGGCGAGAGGGGATTGCCGTTCATGTCTGATGCCGCCGCAATCGAGCAGGGGGCTGAAGGTTCATTTCCAGAACCGCGACGGAACGGGCGCGGTCCGGGCGGTCGACGGCATCGATCTGAGCATTCCGCGCGGAGCCTTCCACGGCATCGTCGGCGAGTCAGGCTGCGGAAAGACGACGCTCGCCCGCACCGTCGTCGGCCTGCAGAAGGAGAGCGAAGGCACGGTCCTGATCGCCGGCAGAAACCGCGCCGAATGGTTGAAATCAGACAGGAAGTCGTTCAGCCGGGAGGTCCAGTTCGTCTTCCAGGATCCGCTGGGTTCGATGAGCCGGCGGCAGACTGTCTACCAGGCGCTTGAGGAACCACTGCAAATCCATCGCCTCGGTTCCTCCGCCGAGCGACCCCGGCGCATCGCCGAGCTTCTGGACCTGGTCGCGCTGCCACAAACCGTGCTCGACCGCCTGCCGCGCTCGCTTTCCGGCCGCCAGCGCCAGCGCGTTTCTATCGCCCGTGCGCTTGCCTTGAAACCATCGATCCTGGTTTGCGACGAGCCGCTGAGCGCGCTCGATGTCTCGATCCGGGCGCAGATCGTCAATCTGTTCACATCGCCAAAGACAGCTCGGCCTTACCATCGTGATTGTCGCGCATGACCTCGCAATCGTGCGCGAAGTCTGTTCGGACGTGACTGTGATGTATCTCGGCCGCATCGCCGAAGCTGGCGTGGCACGGCCGCTGTTTCGCGAACCCGCCCATCCGTACAGCCAGGCGCTGCTGTCCGCAGTTCCTTCGCCTGACCCGCGCATTGAGGCCGACCGTCGCCGCATCATCCTCGCAGGCGACCCGCCGAGCCCGAGCAATCCACCGCCGGGCTGCCGGTTCAACACGCGCTGTCCGGTGGCGATGGATATCTGCCGGTTGGACGAGCCCCAACTGCGTCCCGTTCCTCATGGCAGCGTCGCCGCCTGCCATCTGGCTGAGAGTGATCACCGCCCGGTGATCTGGACAACGAATGGCAGTTGGTCTTCCGAGAATAACGTTAAGCGCCGTCTGCGGGCGTCTGATCTCGCTGCGACGGGATTAGATTGGCCTACCACCACCCTCGCACGGCGGGGAGGCCGGAGCGGACGCGCGATTCGCGTCCGGGTGTGAAAAAGGTGAACTCCTGCGTGTCCAACAAGCCGTAGCGAGACGCGATGTCGTAATAGCAAGCGGCCTCAACGCTGGCGGCGGCCTCTGCTCCACCGATGCAGGCCACCGAGCAATCCGATCTTGAAGATTACGAAAAGGGCCACGAATGCAATCACTGTGTAAGAGATCGGATTTGAGGCGTCGCTTAGACCGCGCCACGATAGCCACCAGGGCGCGCCTGCGTGCATGGCGATCAGCGCGACGATGCCTAGCACTAGGCCTATGGTGTGCAGGTGGCTCATGGCTGCAGGCCGTGCCGGGCCTGAGGGTTCTTCCGTGCCGAGAGCGACAAACCTATCGCGAATACGGGCGACGTCGGCGGCCGCCGTGGCTAGCACGAACTGCAGGTTCTTCGTGCCAACCGCGCCGCTAGCGACGATGTTGAGACCCGAGTCCCGGAATTCCGTTATGATGTCGTCGACTGTGCTGACGCCGTGATGGCGGAAGCGATCGATGAAGCCTCCATCCTGTGGCGCTTGCACGAAGTCGACGGCGAGTACGCGACCGGATGGCTTCAGGACTCTGTGTATCTCATGAGCCATCTGATTACGTCCATCGGCAGAAAGATGATGGAGCATCAGCGTCGTCGTTACGACATCGAATTCGGCATCCCGGAACGGTAATGCCTGGGCGGCGGCCTTTTCAAAGGTGACCTTCAGACCGACTCTTCGAGCCTTCGCACCCGCCCTGGTGATCATTTCCGGTGACGCATCGATCCCGTGCACGGTGCCCGTCGGCCCGACCTGCTGCTTGGCAAGTATAGCGAGCGTTCCCGTCCCGCACCCTATATCGAGGACGGACTCTCCAGGTTCGAGCTGCGTCAACCGGAGGATCTTTTCGCGAAAGGCGCGTTCGCGGCCTAAGGTGAACAGCCAAGTCATCAGATCGTAGCGTGCTGCCCAATGTATGACGCGGCCGGGCGCGCCGGCTCCGCTGTTGTTATGCCCATGTTTTCTCATCAGAGACTCCTTGGCCACTCTCGCCGGTTTATGGACATCATGTTCGGAAACTGACATGATATCCGGGAACGCGTCAACGACCATTCGCGGCAGAATGTCCGGTACCGCACGGTCCTCTGCCATCTGACCGGAAAAAGCTCATGGGAACGGAAAAGACGATAGACCGCCGTGTCGCCCGGACCCGGTCGACTCTTCACCATGCGCTGATCACTTTGATCCTGAGAAAGGGATATGAAGCAATTACCGTCGAGGACATCTGCAATGAGGCGAACATCGGCCGATCGACCTTTTACGCGCACTTCACCAGCAAGGACGACCTCAAGCGCAGCGGCCTGGACGATCATCTGCGCGCCATGCTGGTCGAACGCCAGCGGCATGCGCTTGCAGCGCCAGGCGAGCTGAAAGATCGCAGCTTGGGGTTCGTGCTCGGTATGTTCGAGCACGCGCGTGAACATATAGATCTCTACCGAGCTCTGGCCGGGGGCCGCGGTGGGACTATTGTGCTCGGCAGCATCCGCGAGATTCTATGCGATCTCGTGCGCGCGGAGCTTGCCGCAAACAAGGACAGGAAGCTCCCCGATGTCGTGCCGAACGAACTGACCGTCCAGTTCGTCGTGGGTGCCTTTCTGTCGGTGCTGATCTGGTGGCTCGACGGCGGCGCCAAATTGCCGCCGCAACAAGTCGACCAGATCTTCCGGCGTCTGGCCACCGAGGGCGTCCCGTCGGCTTAGATATCAGGCCGAAGAACTGTGTAGCAGTCAGTTGCACTTGCCGGCGTTGCCAATTCACCAACCACCGGCTTTGTTCGACGCATGTCCTTGAGGTCGCGATACACCGCCGTGAGGTCTGTCGACCAACGCCTCCGATACGTGGCTTGCGGCCGTCAGACGGCCGTCGGCGTGGACAGCAGCCACAGCCCGAAAACCGTATATCCGACCATAAAAACGGTCAGCGGAAATTGGCTGAGCGCCGCGCGGCTGCGCGCCGGATGCAAACGGAACGCCAGCCCATGCGCGACCAGAACGGCAAGTATATGGCCGCCGATGATCGCCGCCGCCTGAAAGTTCCAGATGATCCACGCTGCATCGGAGCCCATGATCACTCCCGCCCCGACATTCATGTGCGCCGTGCCGAATAGGTTCCATCCCCGATCAAACGGATCCGAAATAGCGACGAGCGCATTCTGGCCGTTCACCAGGAGGGCCGTCAGATAGTGGGAAAAATGATAGGCGAGCGCGATCGGGACGATCGACCAGACAAGGAGCCCGACCGCTTTTCCGAAAGAGATGCTCCCGGCCAACCGCTCACCGACAAACACTGCGGCGAAGAACACGGCGACAAGTGCGATAAACATCAGCACAAGACCGGCGCTGTTGATTCCGACTAATGCCGAGCGCCCCGGAAATTCGAGCGGATTGACACCATTCGCGCCCAGCCAAGAGAAGGTCTTCGACAGACCGTCGAAGGACACCGAGCTCAACGTCAGCAACAGAAAGAGCATACCGCTCGCCGGTAAGGCTTGCGCGCTCCACAATTTCGCTCCAGGCCAGCAGAGTGAGAGGGCGCGCCCCCCGCTTGGGTGGTCCGGCGTCGTTTCGACGATGGCGAAGCGTGACACCATGCGGAAGAACGCGGACAGAAACTCGCCGCGCCGGCTCCAGCCTTCGTAGCCGAAGATGATCATGCAGACGAAGGTCGAGAGCCAGTAGGCCATGAGAGCGAACGCAAGCCGCGCCGGATCTTCGGGCGCCCGATAGATCAGCTCGAACCAGGCGAAGCTTGCAAACAAAATCAACGCCGGCCAGTAAGCCAGTCCTTGTGGCATTGTGCGATCGCGGAATGCCGGGAAGACGCTGGAGAAAATGCGCCACGGCCCGTACCACGGGTTTGTCCACGACCAAACATTGCCGAATACGCCCTGAAGCAATGTCAGTCCGACCCAGACCAGCGTCCACACCGTTAGCGGAAGTGGATTCGACAGCGGATCTCGGCTGCCGAGAATTCCCGCCGCCACGAGTATGGCGAGAACCGCGAAGGCGAGCGTGCTGATCCAAATGCGCGCGGCGTCGCCGAATTGACCAATTGGCAGGCGGGATGCCGAAATGCGTTCGAGCAGCCTGGGCGGCAGGACAGCCAGAACCAGAAAACTCGCGGCTACGGCCACCGCCCCGCCCACGACATAATATCCGGTCGGCAGGAGCATGACATAGCCGCGCTCGGAAGCATGGGCAAAGGCTGGGGTTGTGAAATGCGGCACGAGGGCAGCAGCTGATAATGCGATGCCCAACGCTCTCGCAGAGATGCTTTTATGTTCGCTGTCCGCCGCCATCCATCCGTCTTGCCACATGGCATTTGCGAAGGAAAGCGGACTACTGCTCGCGCAAGTGGAGGTGCCAAAGTGGGTGCCCGACTTCGTGCTAGCCCCCAAAGCCCGCTTGGTGAACAGGCCATATGATGCAGCTACGACTTCGAGTCGAGAGTTGCGTTGTGGACGACGTTCTCGTCCTCTGCCGTCTGCTGCAATACGTGGCAGCTGTGCCTGCGCCGGCCGGCGGCGCATTATCGTCGAAACAGGACCGGAGCGCCCACCGCCAGGATCGTCGACGTGCAGAAGTTGTGGGCCGAACATCTACCAATGGCCGGAACCCGCGGCGCTGTCGATCCTGTTTCGCGAACGCCTGGTGTATTCCTTCGAGAGTCGGCCGCGCTTGTTCGACATTATCTCGCGCAGCATCGAAGGCGTCGCCGGCCTGATCCTGGGCCGGCGTCGCGGTCTGGCAGGTCGCTGCGCGCTGACCAGGCCCCGGATGGATTTCTGATTTGCGTCTGCCCATCCGGCCGGCGCATGGGCTGGCGGGAGAGGTTCGCTAGTTCAGGATCTGGGCCAGAAACAGTTTGCTGCGCTGGTGACGCGGATGCGAGAAGAATTTGGAGGGCGTGTTCATCTCGACGATCTCGCCCTGGTCCATGAAGACGACGCGGTCGGCGACCTGGCGGGCAAATCCCATCTCGTGCGTGACGCACAGCATCGTCATGCCATCGTCGGCCAGCGCGACCATGGTGTCGAGCACTTCCTTGACCATTTCAGGATCGAGGGCGGAGGTCGGTTCGTCAAAGAGCATGATCTTCGGGCTCATACAGAGCGCACGGGCGATGGCGACGCGCTGCTGCTGGCCGCCGGACAACTGGCCGGGATATTTATGCGCCTGGTCCGGGATCTTCACCCGCTCCAGATAGTGCATGGCGGTCTGCTCGGCTTGCCCGCGCCGCATCCTGCGCACCCAGATCGGCGCCAGTGTCAGGTTTTCCAGAATGGTCAAATGCGGGAACAGGTTGAAGTGCTGGAACACCATGCCGATATCACTGCGGATTACGTCGATCTGCTTCAAATCGTTGCTGAGTTCGACGCCTTCGACGACGATCTGCCCCTGCTGATGCTCCTCCAGCCGGTTGATGCAGCGGATCATCGTCGACTTGCCCGAGCCGGACGGACCGCAGATCACCAGCTTCTCGCCGCGATGGACGGTCAGGTTGATATTCTTCAGCACATGGAAGTTTCCGTACCACTTATTCATGCCGGTCATTTGGATAGCGGGCGGAGCGCTGGGATCGGGCATGGACGGAACGCGCGTTGGGGCGGACGATAACATCATGGCATTTCCTAGTGAGCGGTCGGGCCGCGCCGCTCCAGGAAGTCGGCGAAGCGGGCGAATGAGAAGGAGAGCGCGAAGAAGATCGCGCCGATGAACAGGAAGGTCTCGGCCGCCGGCGACGGCCAGTCCGGGTCTGCCAGCGTCGCCTTACCGGAGCTGATCAGGTCGAACAGGCCGACCACCAGGACCAGGCTGGTGTTCTTGATCATGACGATGATGGTGTTGGCCAGCGCCGGGATCGCCACCTGGATCGCCTGCGGCAGGATGACGAGATATTGCGTGCGCCAGAAGGGCAGGCCGAGCGCCGCCGCGGCCTCGTATTGGCCATTCGGGATGGCCTGCAGGCCGCCGCGGATCACCTCGGCGAGATAGGCCGCGGCGAAGATGGTGAGGGCGACCAGCGCACGCACGAACTTGTCGGGCAACAAGGCTTCGGGCAGGAACAGCGGCATCATGATCGATGCCACGAACAGGATGGACAAGAGCGGCAGTCCGCGCACCGATTCTATCAGGACCACGGCGCCGATGCGTATCGCGGGCATGGTCGAGCGCCTGGCCAGCGCCAGGAGGATGCCGACAGGGAAGGCGACGCCGATGGCGACGACGGTGAGGATGAGCGTCACCGGCAGGCCGCCCCAGGACGAGGTCGGAACCTCGGCTAGGCCGAAACCGCCGGCCATCAGCCAGAAGATCAACACGAGCGCCGCCATCCAGAGCGCTGCCAGCCGCGGCGCCCAGCTGGCGGGCCGCACCGACCAGGCAAGCAGCGCCAGGATGAGCAGGCAGACGATGGCGGGGCGCCAGCGTTCGTCGAGCGGATATATGCCGAACAGCAACTGCCCGGACTTGGCGTAGATGAAGCTCCAGCAGGCTCCGGTGGCCACCCGGCAGGCGCTTGGATTGGGATCGAACAGCACGGCGTCGATTACCAGCCAGCGCAGCATAGGCGGTACCGTGGCGACGAGCAGAACGCCGAACAACAGCGTCAGGGCGGCATTGAGCGGCGTGCCGAACAGGAGCTTGGCGGACCGCCGCAAGGCGCCGAAGCGGATCTGTCCTGGCATTGGCTCGGCCGGAAGGGAAAGAGACACGGCCTTCATGGTTCAGCGCTCCACGATGGCGATGCGACGGTTGTACCAATTGGCCGCGCTCGACAGGCTCAGGTTGAGGGCGAGATAGACGCCGAGGATGATGAAGACGCCCTCGATCGAATGGCTGGACTTGCTGATGATGGTGTTCATCACCGCAAGGAAGTCCGGATAGCCGACCGCGATCGCCAGCGTCGAATTCTTGACGACGTTGATGTATTGGCTGTTGAGCGGCGGGACGATCACCCGCAGCATCTGCGGGATGATGATCAGACGCAATATTTTGCCGCGTGGCAGGCCGAGCGAATGACCTGCATCCCACTGACCGCGGCCGACCGAAAGCACGCCGCCACGCACGATCTCGGCGACGAAGCCGGTGGTGTAGATGGTCAGCCCGATGAGGATGGTGCTGAGTTCGGGCGTCAGGTCCTTGCCGCCTTTGAAGTTCGACCCAGTGAAGGTCGGCCAGTCGACGGAGAACTTCGCATCGGCAAGCCAGAGCCCGGCAATGCCAACCGTAAGGATCGCCGGCGCGGTCAGCGGTGAGAGCCATCCTCTTCTCGCCGCCGCCCAGCCAGCGGCCGCCAGTGCCAGGGCGAGAGCAATGACGAGCAATCCCGCGGTGGCCACGTCCATGCTGACGGCCGGCACCACAAAGCCGCGCATTGAGGCGTAAACGCCTGGCAGCGGATTGAGCGCTTCGCCGACCGGCGGCAGCACCTTCCACCACAGCGAATAGAGAAAGATCAGAAGCACGATCGGCGGTGAGTTGCGTGCAACCTCCACCCATACGCGGCAGGTGCCCGCCGCCAGGGGATTGCTGCTCAGCCGGGTGATGCCGACGACGAGGCCGAGCGCGGATGAAAAGACGATGACGACCGCGGAGATGAAGACCGTATTGGCGAGCCCGGTCGCGATCGCCCAGTAATAGGGGTCCCGCGACTTGTAAGTGAGGATTGCTTCCGAGATGACGATCCTTGACGGCATCGTCAGGAAATCGAAGCCGATCGGGATGCCGCGTGCCCTGAGATTGGCGAAAGTCGTGCTGACGAGCAGGGCAGCGAAAGCGGCAACCGCGGCGGCCAGGGCACACTGGATGATGATCGATCTGGTCTTGGCATCGCTCAGCATGTTGACCTCGAGGGTTCGCGGCGTTGGCAGGGAAGGGGAGCGCCGGGCCCGTTCCCCTCCATCATGCGGCTCAATCCCAGGGGAAAGGATAGTTGAGGCCCCCGTCCTTCCACAACGCGTTCAGACCGCGTTCGACCTTTAGCGGGCTGTCCTTGCCGAGATTGCGGTCCCAGATCTCGGCGTAGTTGCCCATTTGCTTGATGACGTTGTAGGCCCACTTGTCGTCCAATCCGAGCGGCTTGCCGAAGCCGGGTTCCTCACCGAGCACCCGTTTGACTTCCGGACTGCCCGACACAAGCTTTTCATCGATGTTCTGCGAGGTGATGCCGTTGGCCTCGGCCCAGAACAGGGCATTCAATGTCCAGCGCACGACGTCGAAGAGTTGATCGTCGCCGCGGGCGACCGCGACGCCATTGGGTTCGGCGGCTTTGCCGACCTTGATGATGTCGTAGTCGTCGGGGTTCTTGGCCACCGAAGCACGCTGTCCGGCTGCCGCAGTGCCGTCGGTGACGTATGAATCGCAGCGGCCGCCGAAGAAGGCGTCGCGCGCCTGAATGGTCGAGTCGTAATAGACTTTCTCCATCGCGATCCCGAACTCTTCCTCGGTTTCCTCGATCGCTTTCTCGGTCAGGCTGCCACCGCCTTGCAGGCAAACGGTCTTTCCATCGAGCAGTTTGGGCTCGGTAATATTGTCGGCCTTGCGCACGAGCATGCCGTCGGTGTCGTAGAGATTGATCCAGACGAAGCGGACAACCGTATCGCGACTGTAGGTGATGGTGGATGTGCGCGACAGAACGTCGATCTCTCCGGTCTGCAGCGCAGGAAAACGCTGGCCTGCGTTAAGCGGCACGTAACGGATCTTCTCCTTGTCGCCGAGGATGGCGACCGCGAAAGTGCGGCAAATATCGGAATCGAAGCCGCGATAATACCCCTTCTCGTCGGGCCGGGAGAGACCGGGCACGCCCTGGCTGGCGCCGCAGCTGACATAGCCGCGTTCCTTGATCTTGTTGATAACCGCCTGCGCGCTGGCGTCCACGGCGCCCGAAGTCAGGCTGGCCAATCCTATCGCCAGACCCGTGAGCCATTTCAGAACTTGATGTTTCATAGTCATTCCCCTTCTCGTTGAGGTTCTAATCATTCGGCGGCCTTGGCGTCGGCTGCTGCGGTTCCGTTGCGCCGGGCTTTAGCAAAGAGTTCGAAGGCCTGGGAAAGGTCGGCCAGAAGATCTTCGAGCGCCTCAAGGCCGATCGACAGGCGCCAGACCGGGCCGGGCTTCAGCCAATCGAGGCTGGCGCGCCCTTTGCGCGGATCGCTGACGGCAATCAGCGAATGCACGCCGCCCCAGCTTGCGCCGAGCCTGAACAGCCGCAGGCTGCGCAGGACATCGGATTGCAGTGGCGCCAGTTCCGGCCGCAGCACGAAGGAGAACACGCCCGCCGATCCGGCAAAGTCACGCTTCCAGATCGCGTGGCCAGGATGACCAGGCTCCGCGGGATGCAAGATCTGTGCGACTTCCGGGCGTTCCGATAGCCAGGCAATGATCTTCCGCGCGGTGGCGTCGGCATGACGCATGCGCACCGGCATGGTCATCAGGCCACGCTCGCACAGCGCGCAATCTTCCGGCGAGACGCCATAGCCCAGAAAGCGCGCTGTATCCTTCAGGCGCCGGAACAGGGCGTGGTCATGCACTGCGACCGAGCCCATCAGGAGGTCGCCATGGCCGCCGGCGTGTTTGGAAAGCGCCTGCATCGACATGTCGACGCCATGAGCGAGCGGCTTAAACAGCAGATGAGAGGCCCAGGTGTTGTCGGCCGCGACGAGCGCGCCGGCCTTGTGGGCCGCGGCCGTGATGGCGGGCACATCCTGGACTTCGAAGGTGGCCGAGCCAGGCGATTCTACCCAGACCAGCCGCGTTCTGCCGTCGATCACGGCCGCGATGCTCGCGTCCAGCCGTGGATCGTAGGAAACCGCCTCGATCCCGAGGGGGCCGAGAAAACGCTCGGCCATGTCGCGCGCCGGGCCATAGAGCGTCTCCGGGATCAGAACCCTTTCGCCGCCACGGCAGACAGCCATGGTCGCCAGCGTCATGGCCGCCATGCCCGACGGGACGACGAGGGCCCGCAATCCGCTTTCCAGCACGGCGATATGATCCTCGAGCTGCCGGCTGGTCGGTGTGCCGTAAAGTCCGTAGCTGAACCCGTCGTACAGACGCTCGACGCGACGCTCGAACGACTCCAGATCGTCAAAGACAACGGTCGAGGCTCGCTCGACCGGCATCGCCACCGCCTGGAACGGTTCCTCGGAGCGCTTGGGAGGGTGGACATGTGAAGTGTCGTCGCGTCGGTTCATGGGGGCAGCTTAGCCGGCTCACCCATTGCCATCCATGACCGCAGCGATAAAGTTAATTCGCTTTTGATATGGATGGACTATGAACCTGCGCGACATCGATGTCTTCAACGCGATCATGATCACACGCGGCGCCGGCGCGGCGGCCGCGCTGCTGGATACCTCGCAGCCGGCCATCAGCCGTTCGCTAGCCAAGCTAGAAGCCGAACTCGGCTTCAGGCTTTTCGACCGCATTCGTGGCAGGCTGGTGCCGACACGCGAAGGGGAGTTGTTTCATGCCGAGGTGAAAGCCAACCTGGTCGGGCTCGACCGGCTCAAGCTGCGCGCGGCACAGATCAAGGAGGTCGGCACCGGTACCATCCGTGTCGCTAGCCTGTCGGCGCTCGGGCATGGGCTGGTGCCGCGCGCCATAGTAGCGTTCTCGCGCCGGCATCCGCAGGTGCGCATCAGCTATCAGGTCCGCACCTCCAACATCGTGCGCGACCTGGTGGCGTCTGGCAGTTTCGATATCGGGCTCGCGGCCGACGAGGTCGACACCAGCGGCGTGCTGCACAGCATCTTCACCACGCCGCGCGCCGTTTGCGTCATGCCGAAGAACCACCGGCTGGCGCGGAAGCAGATGATCACGCCGGCCGATCTCGCCGACGAGGCTTTCCTGGCATTGTCGCCGGAAGATACGGCTCGGCTCGCGATGGACAAGATCCTGGCCGCGCATGGGGTACGGCCGCGCATCCTGATCGAAACGCCCTACGGCCTGACCATCGCTATCCTTGCAGCGAAGGGCATGGGGATTGGCTTGGTCAATCCCTCCGTCATTGCGGACCGCATGATCGGCGGCATTTTGGCCAGGCCATTCGAGCCGGCCGTCAATTTCCGCGCGCTACTCCTGCGCCCGCCGGACGGCATCAATTCGACCTTGATCACCGACTTCATTGCCGAACTCTATGCCGCCCGCAATATGCTATCGAGCGAGGCATAGGCAATGTGGCTCGCCGCCTAAACATAGACGCGACCGGTCTTGCCTCAGTAAGGCGCGGACGTCCATGGCCTCACGCAGCCTCGCACGGCGCAAATTCGTGTTCGCCCTTTAGCCGGCTTCCTCGTTTGCAAGAAACCGGACGATCTCGGCGAACGCGGAGCTATCCTGCCAGAGAAATAGATGGCCACCTTCGAACATGCGCAAGGTCGCCCTCGGGAGTCTTCCCACCATGCATTCCTGAGATGACGGTAGAGCGATCCCGTCGTACCACCCGCCACATATTAGAACTGGGGACCCGATTTGGTCCAGGCGCTCCCAGGGGCGTTGTCACGGTAACCGCGTGTCAGGGATCGCTGCGATAGATGCTGGGGACGAACACTTCGCAGATCAGCTACAAACGGCATCGGTTCCCAACCGAGATCATCGCCCACGCGGTGTGGCTGTATTATCGATTTCCGCTGAGCCTGCGTCGTGTCGAAGAAATGCTGCTGGAGCGCGGCATTGTCGTTTCCTACGAGCCGATCCGTCGGTGGGGAAAGAAGTTCGGGCTGGACTACGCCCGGCGCCTGCGCCGCAAGCAGCCCAGTCGAAATGATATCTGGCACCTCGACGAAGTCGCCATCATGATCGCCGGCAAGAAGCATTGGTTATGGCGGGCCGTCAACCAGGACGGCTATGTGCTCGACGAGATCGGCTAGACCCGGCGCAACACTAAGGCCGCCAAGCGCGTGCTGACACGGCTGTTGAAGAAGCAGGGCCAGGTGCCGAAGCGCATGATCACCGACAAGCTCGGCTCCTATGGAGCAGCGCGGCGTCTAGTCATGACGGACATCGAGCACCGGTCGCACAAGGGCTTGAACAACAGAGCGGAGAATTCGCATGTGCCACTGCGAAAACGAGAGCGGATGATGCAAGCTTTTCGATCACCGGGGAGCCTCCAGCGTTTCGTCTCGACGTTCTCTGCAGTCCGCAATCTCTTCGTCCCGCCCCGTTCAAAACGCTCCGCCTTTCAGATCCATCTTCACCGCTTGAATGCCATGGCGCAATGGAAAGCTGCTGCCGGCGTGATCGCCTGAAATCATTCCCAAAAGTCACAACGACAGCCCATCTCCGTTTATGTGACATCACCTCTTGGGGTTGATGATGCTCCCGCGGGTCGAATAGAGGTCGCCAAAGAGGTAGCGGCGCCGTCTTTCCCGGCACAAACCAGCTCCTGCGCTCGTCGTTCCACCTCGCTCGCGGAAACGCCCCCGAAATCGCTCGACGGTCATTCGGTCATAAGGAAAGTTCGCCAAGGCACCGGGCGTGTCTTGTTTCTGAGGCGTAGAATGATGCTTGGATTCCTCCACGGTCGTGCCGTCAGGTGTTGGATCCGCAGAGCAACGTCCCGCCGGCCTAATGGTTCACACGCGAGCCAGAACTCTGGGCGCGCTGGGATTGGGCAGGCTAGTACTCCGTAATCATTCGGCGCGGCGGAGCGCAATTAGGAGTCTCGCGAGTGCACCGTGGACTTGCGAAGCCCGTGAGCAAATCGCCGATGGCGGTAACGAATCCGGAAACTCGTCCCGGCTGCGTTGTTCAGCGCTGGCGCCTGATTCCTGGCCGAGGAACGCTTGCCGCGCCAACCCTGCAACCTAGTACTACAGTTGCGGATGCCGATGCCGTTTGTAGTGACAGATGGTGGCCGCAGCCTGATGTCGTCGTCGCCATAGCGACCAGGCGATGATGAAGGGCTTTTGTGTCGGTGGGAAGATGAGGATCCGGGCGAGGAGATAGCGGATCTCGGGGACGCTCGGGACGAGCGCAGCCATCCGGATCAGGCGGCGATTGGCTCCTTTGGACTCGTTTCGTTCGGTTTGCTCCATGCGCTGCGGCGAAGATCAGCCGATAGCTTCGAGAGGAATGCCAGGGCGGCCATGCACAGGCTCATGTGGCGATGCCATCCGTGCCAGGACCGAGCCTCGCAATGATCAAGTCCGAGATCCTCCTTAGCGCGCTCAAAGCACTCCTCGATCGCCCAGCGCAGGCCGGCCACTGCCGCCAATTCGGCCAAGGAGGAACCGGGCGGGGCGAAGA
>NZ_JAMYQW010000055.1:0-29814 GCF_040321085.1 Mesorhizobium sp. M0522 | reverse complement strand
GCTTTCCCGGCCTTCAAAAAAGCCCCATTAACTCACCAACCAGGATTTCGCTTCCCGTGCAAAGCCCTCACAAGGGGAGAAGGGAAGAGCGGAGCCCCTGGCCGCTCAACTGTTCCAAAGCGTGCGGAAAAATCCTAAACCGGTGCGATGTCGAAGCGAATCGCCGGTCCCGAGATCGAACGCCTGATCCAGCTGCTGGCCAAGGTGCCGGGGCTCGGTCCGCGTTCGGCACGCCGCGCCGCGCTCCACCTCATCAAGAAGAAGGAACAGCTGCTGGCGCCGCTCGCCGCCGCCATGGGCGAGGCGGTCGACAAGGTGCGCATCTGCTCGACCTGCGGCAATGTCGATACCTCGGATCCATGCATGATCTGCACCGACCCCCGCCGCGACCCCACTACGCTCATCGTCGTCGAGGACGTGGCCGACCTTTGGGCGCTGGAGCGGGCGACAGCCATGAACGTGCGCTACCATGTGCTCGGCGGTACGCTGTCGCCGCTCGACGGCATTGGTCCTGATGAGCTAAACATCCGTTCGCTGGTCGATCGCGTCGCCGGCGGCGAAGTCAAGGAAGTGATCCTCGCCGTCAACGCCACGGTCGAGGGCCAGACCACCGCGCACTACCTCACCGACCAGCTTTCCGGCTTCGACATCAAGGTGACGCGCCTGGCGCACGGTGTTCCGGTCGGCGGCGAACTCGATTATCTCGACGAAGGCACGCTGGCCGCCGCACTGCGCTCGCGGACGGTGTTTTGAGCACGTTGGGGGAAGGGGTGCTCTTGAGATGATTGCGTTCCGTCGCGCCCCCCTCTGTCCTGCCGGACATCTCCCCCTCCAGGGGGGAGATCGGCAGCCTCGACATCCCCGCCAAGCTTGCGACGTTGAAGATTGGCGAAAACAGACGCGACAGCCAATCTCCCCCCTGGAGGGGGAGATGTCCGGCAGGACAGAGGGGGGCGCGACAGAACGTCGGCTTTGTGGATTGGCGATCTTTCTTGCAGTCCTCTTTGCCTTCCTCCTCGCCACCCCCGCCTCGGCGGCAAAGATCGACGACCAGTTCCGCGCCTGGCTTGGCAACGACCTCTGGCCCGAAGCCAAGGCCAAAGGCATCTCCAGGAAAACCTTCGATGCCGCCTTCGAAGGCGTCAAGCCGAACCTGAAGCTGCCCGACCTGGTGAAGCCGGGCGAGAAGGCGACGACGCCGCAGAAGCAGCATCAGGCCGAGTTCGGTTCGCCGGGCGCCTATTTCGCTGAAAAGATAGTCCGAGCGGTGACCGCCGGCGGCCGCACCCGCGAGGCGACCAACGCTAGGACGCTTGCCGCGATCGAGAAACGCTACGGCGTGCCTGGCGAAGTGCTGCTGGCGATCTGGGGCCGCGAGAGCGGCTTCGGCGCGGCGAAGATGCCTTATGACGCCTTCGAGGTGCTGGGCACCAAGGCGTTCATGTCGACCAAGAAGGAATTCTTCCGCACCGAGCTCTTGGCTGCGCTCGAGATCGTCGAGCGCGGGCTTGCCCCGGTCGGCGCGATGAAATCGTCTTGGGCAGGCGCGCTTGGCCAGCCGCAGTTCATGCCGACATCGTTCCTCAAGCATGCCGTCGATTTCGACGGCGACGGCCGCACCGACATCTGGAATTCGACGCCCGATATACTGGCATCGATCGCCAATTATCTCGTCCATTATGGCTGGGTCAGGGGCCGCGGCTGGGGCTTCGAGGTGACTGTGCCGGACAGCGTCTCGTGCTCGCTCGAAGGTCCGGACCAGGGCAAGAAGATTTCCCAATGGGCTGATATGGGCATCAGGCGTGTGTCGGGTAAACCGTTCCCGGCGAGCGAACTGAAAGCCGAGGGCTTTCTTTTGATGCCGGCCGGGCGTAGCGGCCCAGCCTTCATCGTCACCCCCAATTTCTATGTGCTGAAGCAGTATAACACCAGCGATCTCTATGCCCTGTTCATCGGCCATGGCGCCGATCGCATCGCCCATGGCGACAGCAATTTCTCGGGCAATTGGGGCGCGGTCGGCGGGCTCTACCGCTCCGACATCGCCGCCCTGCAGCGGGCGCTGGAAGCTAAGGGCTACGATGTCGGCAGCGCCGACGGCCTGCCTGGCTTCAAGACGCGCCGCTCGATCGGCAAATGGCAGGCCAGCAACGGCCGTTCCGCTACCTGCTTTCCCGACGCCGACCTGGTTACCGCGCTGAAATAGCCGGATTTTCGCACCGCCGGTCTGGCCCAATCGACCGTTCTGCAAATGCTCGTTGCCGCGCTCGAAACCGCCGGATATGGTGAACCGGAACCGCACAAAAAATTGCCAAGACAACGGTCCGGGGATCACCGTTCGACGCGGCAAGAAATGCCACAACCCTGAGCCGGGAACTCAGGTCAACAAAAACAGGGAACAGTTAAAATGATGATGGAAAAGTTTGCTCTACGCTCCCGCTTCTTGCTCGCGGGCGCGGCCATGTCCGCGCTGCTTCTGGCCGGTGCGCCTGCCTTCGCGGTCACGCCCGCCGACACGCTGGTCGAGGGTTTCGCCATCGACGACATCATCACCATGGATCCGGGCGAAGCATTCGAATTGTCGACCGCAGAGGTCACCGGCAACACCTATGATCTTCTGGTACGCCTCGACCTCAGCGACACATCCAAGGTCAAGGGCGATCTCGCCGAAAGCTGGAGCGTCTCCGACGACGGCCTGACCTACACATTCAAGCTCAAGCCCGGCCTCAAATTCGCCTCCGGCAATCCGATCACGGCGGCCGACGTCGCCTATTCGTTCGAGCGCGCCATCAAGCTCGACAAGAGCCCGGCCTTTATTATCGGCCAGTTCGGTATCGATGGCGGCAACGTCCCCGAGAAGGCCAAGGCCGTTGATGACACGACGTTCCAGTTCACCGTCGACAAGGCCTATGCGCCGAGCTTCGTGCTGAACTGCCTGTCGGCGACGGTCGCCTCGGTCGTCGACGCCAAGCTGGTCAAGGAGCATGTCGCGGCGGTCACGCCGAGCGCCGACTACAAATGGGACAATGATTTCGGCAATGCCTGGCTGAAGACCGGCTATGCCGGCTCCGGTGCCTTCAAGCTGCGCGAATGGCGCGCCAACGAGGCCGTCGTGCTGGAGCGCAACGACAATTACTACGGCGACAAGGCCAAGCTTGCCCGCGTCATCTATCGCAACATGAAGGAAAGTTCGGGCCAGCGCCTTGCGCTGGAAGCCGGCGACATCGACGTTGCCCGCAATCTCGAGCCGAACGACCTTGATGCCATTGCCAAGAATGCCGACCTCACCACCACCAGCGCGCCGAAGGGCACGGTCTATTACATCAGCCTCAACCAGAAGAACCCGAACCTCGCCAAGCCCGAGGTTCGCCAGGCTTTCAAATATCTGGTCGACTACGATGCCTTGAGCACGACCATCCTCAAGGGCATCGGCGAGATCCATCAGACCTTCCTGCCCAAGGGCGTGCTCGGCGAACTGGACGAGAACCCGTTCAAGTTCGACGTCGCCAAGGCCAAGGAACTGCTCGCCAAGGCCGGCCTCGCCGACGGCTTCAGCGTCACCATGGACGTGCGTACCGGGCAGCCGACGACGGGCATGGCGGAATCGATCCAGCAGACGCTGGGACAGGCCGGCATCAAGCTGGAGATCATCCCCGGCGACGGCAAGCAGACGCTGACCAAATACCGCGCCCGCAACCACGACATCTATATCGGCCAGTGGGGCCAGGATTATTTCGATCCGAACTCCAACGCCCAGACCTTCGCCAGCAACCCCGACAATTCGGATGAAGGCAAGACCAAGACGCTGGCCTGGCGCAACGCCTGGGAGATCCCGGACTTGACCAAGCAGACCGAAGCCGCCCTGCTCGAGAAGGACGCGGCCAAGCGCGCCGCAATGTACCAGGATCTCGAGAAGAAGATCCTCGATACCAGCCCCTTCGTCATCATCCACCAGCAGCTGGAAGTGGCCGGCCTGCGCAAGAACCTCAAGGGTTTTGCGCTCGGCCCGAGCTTCGACACCAACTTCGTCGGCCCCGTCTCGAAAGAGTGATGCCGGGGAGTGACGCCGGCGGACGCGCCGTATGAGTGTGGCTGAAAGCGAGGTGACGGCAGGGCGCGGCGGCGCCCGCGCCGTTGCCGTGGCCTCATCTATCGCCCGGTTCCTGGTCATCGCGATAACGACCTATCTCGGTCTGCTCGCGGTGACCTTCTTCATCGGCCGCGTGATCCCGATCGACCCGGTGCTGGCGGTGCTCGGCGACCGGGCGCCGGCCAACGTCGTCGAACGAACGCGCCGCGAGATGGGCCTCGACCTGCCGCTGGTCGAGCAGTTCTACATCTATGTCAAACATGCCCTGAACGGTGATTTCGGCACCTCGGTGCTGACCACCAATCCGGTGATGACCGATATCCGCCGCGCCTTTCCGGCGACGCTCGAACTGGCGACGTTGGGAACATTGATCGGTTCGGTGATCGGCGTGCCGCTTGGCGTGCTGGCCGCCGTGCGGCGCGGCAGCGTCATCGACCAGATCGTGCGCATCATCGGCCTTGTCGGCTATTCCGTGCCGATCTTCTGGCTGGGGCTGCTGGCGCTGGTGCTGTTCTACGCCAAGCTGCAATGGGTCGCCTTTCCCGGCCGGCTCGACGTCGTCTACGAATACACCTTCACGCCGATTACCGGCTTTTACCTGCTGGATGCGCTCTGGCAGCGGCAGTGGGACGTATTTGCCGATGCCTTCCGCCACATCATCCTGCCGGCCTCGCTACTCGGCTATTTCTCGCTCGCCTACATCAGCCGCATGACGCGCTCGTTCATGCTGAACGAACTCACCCAGGAATACATCGTCGCAGCGCGCGCCAAGGGCCTGTCGGAAACGCGCATCATTTGGGGTCACGCGCTGCGCAACGCCGCGGTGCCGATGGTCACGGTGATCGCTCTGTCCTATGCCGGGCTGCTCGAAGGCTCGGTGCTGACCGAGACAGTGTTTTCGTGGCCGGGCATCGGCCTCTACATCACCAACTCGCTGCAGAACGCCGACATGAATGCCGTGCTTGGCGGCACGATCATCATCGGCTCGGTCTTCATCGCCATCAATCTATTCTCCGACCTGCTCTACCGGCTGCTCGATCCAAGGACCAAGGCAGGATGAGGACCAAGGCAGGATGAGCACGGAAGCGATTCAAACCCGCCGCGACTGGCTGCTCAGCGAGCGGCCGGCGTCGCGCGTGCAGGCGAGGCTCGGCCGCGCCTATGTGGCGTGGCGGCGCTTTTCCGCCAACCGGCTGGCGTTTGCCGGCCTGCTCATCATCGTCGCCTTACTGGTGGTCGCGGCATTCGCCGATGTGCTGGCGCCCTATTCGCCGACATTCGGCGACCTCAAGGGCTCGCGGCTCCTGGCGCCGAGTGCGGCGCACTGGTTCGGCACCGACGATCTCGGCCGCGATATCTATTCGCGCATCATCTTCGGCTCGCGCTGGACACTCTACGTCGTCGTTCTGGTTGCCATTATCGCCGCGCCCATCGGCTTGCTGGTCGGCACCGTCGCCGGCTATGCCGGCGGCTGGACCGATGCGATCCTGATGCGCATCACCGACATCTTTCTCGCCTTTCCGAAGCTGATCCTGGCGCTGGCCTTTGTCGCGGCGCTCGGCCCCGGCATCGAAAACGCCGTGCTTGCCATCGCCATCACCTCGTGGCCGCCCTATGCCCGCATTGCCCGCGCCGAAACGCTGACGGTGCGCAATTCCGATTATATCAAGGCGGTGCAATTGATGGGCGCCTCGCCGTTTCGCATCGTGCTTCGCCACATCATGCCGCTCTGCATCTCCTCGCTGATCATCAGGGTGACGCTCGACATGGCCGGAATCATCCTGACCGCGGCCGGCCTCGGCTTCCTCGGCCTCGGCGCGCAGCCGCCGCTGCCCGAATGGGGCGCGATGATCGCGTCGGGCCGCCGCTTCGTGCTCGACCAGTGGTGGGTGGCGGGTGCTCCGGGCTTTGCCATCCTCATCGTCAGCCTCGGCTTCAACCTGCTCGGCGACGGACTGCGCGACGCGCTCGATCCCCGAAGTGGCGACCAATGAGTGGCGACCAATGAGCACGCTTCTCGAAGTCAACGACCTGCGCGTTACCTTCCCGACGCGCACCGGCCTGATCGAGGCGGTGCGCGGCGTCTCCTTCTCGCTCGGCCGCGAGCGGCTCGGCATTGTTGGCGAGAGCGGTTCGGGCAAGTCGCAGACCGGCCGCGCAATCATGGGCGTCACCCCGCCGCAGGCCGAGGTGACCGCGAAGACGCTCGCTTTTGACGGCATCGACCTGCTGGCCGCCTCGCCGCGCGAGCGCCGCGCGCTGCGCGGCAAGCGTATCGCCATGATCCTGCAGGATCCGAAATATTCGCTCGACCCGGTGATGAGCATCGGCCGCCAGATCGTCGAGACGCTGCGCACGCATGAGAAGGTCTCCAAGGCCGAAGCCCGCGACCGCGCGCTGGCCATGCTGGAGGCTGTGCAGATCCGCGATCCGGCCCGTGTCTTCGACCTGCATCCGCACGAGGTTTCCGGCGGCATGGGCCAGCGCGCCATGATCGCCATGATGCTGATCGCCGGGCCGGAAATGATGATCGCCGACGAGCCGACCTCGGCACTCGACGTCACTGTCCAGCTCGACGTGCTCGGCATCCTCGACCGGCTGGTCAGCGAGCGCGGCATGGGGCTGATCTTCATCTCGCACGATCTGCGCCTGGTCTCGTCCTTCTGTGATCGTGTCATCGTCATGTATGCCGGCAAGGTGGTCGAACAGCTCAAAGCCTCGGAGCTCGGCCGCGCCCAGCATCCCTATACGCGCGGCCTGCTCAACTGCATGCCCAAGATCGGCGCCGACCGTCACCCGCTGCCGGTGCTCGACCGCAAGCCGGAGTGGGCAGCATGACGGCAGCCCTTTCCGTCGACAGGCTGGAGGTGGTCTTCGACCGCTTCCGCGCGTTGAAAGGCGTGAGCCTCGAGGTCGAATCCGGTGAATCCTTCGGCCTGGTCGGCGAGTCCGGCTCCGGCAAGTCGACGTTGCTAAGGGCAATCGCCGGCCTGGCGCCGGCCGCATCAGGCACCATCGCGGTCAACGGCAAAACGCTAGGCGCGCGTCGCGACAAGGCGTTCTACCGCGAGGTGCAGATGGTCTTCCAGGACCCGTACGGTTCGCTGCACCCGCGCCAGACCGTCGACCGCCTGCTGCAGGAGCCGCTCGCCATTCACGGCTTCGCCGACGGCGAAAAGCGCATCCAGCGGGCACTCGACGAGGTCGGCCTCGGCACCGGGTTCCGTTTTCGCTATTCGCATCAATTGTCCGGCGGTCAGCGCCAGCGCGTGGCGATCGCCCGCGCCCTGATTCTGGAACCGTCGATCCTGCTGCTCGACGAGCCGACCTCGGCGCTCGACGCTTCGGTGCAGGCGGAGGTGCTGAACCTGCTGGAAGAGATCAGGCGCCGCCGCAAGCTGACCTTCCTGATGGTCAGCCACGACCTAGCCATCATCACCCACATGTGCGAACGGCTGATGGTGATGCAGAACGGCGAGGCGATGGAGAATCTGACCGCGGACGATCTTGTCGAACGCCGTGTCACCAAGGATTATACGCGCAATTTGCTGAGGGCCAGCGAGGGGTTTGTGAGAACCGCTTGAACCTTCTCACGGTGCGCAGGACCAACTGTCTTCGGGAGATTCCCATGCAGCAATGGACGTTCCCAGACCCGCCCAATGTCGCGGTGTTTTTGGATCGGGTCATAATTACCCGCGGCGACTGGATTGCACACGTCTCGCATGACGATGACGACGGCAGTTGGCAATTCCACAACAGCGAAATTGGACCTGTTGACGAAGGCGACATAATGATTGTCAGCTTGCAAAACGTTGTGCAGCGGGATGAAAGTATCCTTGCGTTGGCCGACTTGCCGGAAGGCTGGCATGCTTGGCGCGAGTCAAAATCGTCGCCGTGGCAGCGCGCCAGGTCGCGCCCTGTACCCTCCAACGATAACGAATGATCCGGCAAAGCCTTAAGTCGGACCTTGCACCGGTTCGCCGGTCTCCAAAACGGGTAGCTCTTTCCAGCCTTTCGGCTCCTTGACCTGAACCACGCCGAATAGCGCGCCGGCAGGAACAGCAGCATGATCGCTGCGCCGGCGATAGTGCCGGCCATCATCGCGTAGCTGCCGGACCGCAGGCCCAATCACCCGCCGCCAGTGCCAACTTGAGGAAAACCTGAAATAAGCCCAGAAGAGTCTCAACAGCCATCAAACGAGAGCGGGCGCCGGCCCGGTGAGGGATACGATGACAAATTCAGCCATTTCCGAACGCAAGAGCCAGTCGATTTCGCGCGGCATCGGCATGACCACTCAGATCTATGCCGATCGCGCCGAAAACTCGGAGATCTGGGATGTGGAAGGCCGCCGCTACATCGATTTCTCGTCCGGCATCGCCGTCGTCAACACCGGCCACCGTCACCCCAGGGTGATCGAAGCGGTCAAGGCGCAGCTCGACCGCTTCACCCACACCTGCTATCAGGTCGTGCCCTATGAGAGCTATATCAGGCTGGCCGAACGGCTGAATGGCATGCTGCCCGGCAAGCTCGACAAGAAGACGATTTTTGTCACCACCGGCGCCGAGGCGGTCGAGAACGCGATCAAGATCGCGCGCAACGCCACCGGCCGGCCCGCGGTCATCGCTTTTTCCGGCGGCTTTCACGGTCGCACCTTCATGGGCATGGCGCTGACCGGCAAGGTCGTGCCCTATAAGGTCGGCTTCGGCGCCATGCCAGCGGATGTCTTCCATGCGCCGTTCCCGGTTGCGCTGCACGGCGTGTCGGTCGCCGATTCGCTGGCTGCGCTCGACCGGCTGTTCAAGGCCGATGTCGATCCGGCCCGCGTCGCCGCGATCATCGTCGAGCCGGTGCAGGGCGAGGGCGGCTTCTACGAGGCGCCGCGCGATTTCATGACCGCATTGCGCAAGATCTGCGATCAGCACGGCATGCTGCTGATCGCCGACGAGGTGCAGACCGGCTTTGCCCGCACCGGCAAGATGTTTGCCATGGACCACCACGAGGTGGCGGCCGACATCACCACCATGGCCAAGAGCCTGGCCGGCGGCTTCCCGTTGGCGGCGGTCACCGGGCGTGCCGAGGTCATGGATGCGCCGAACCCCGGCGGACTCGGCGGCACCTACGGCGGCAGCCCGATCGGCGTCGCCGCGGCGCATGCCGTGCTCGACGTCATCGACGAGGAGAAGCTCTGCGACCGGGCCAACACGCTGGGCAACCGGCTGAAGCAGCGCCTGCAAGCGATCCGCGACGAAGTCCCGGAAATCGTTGATATCAGAGGCCCCGGCTTCATGAACGCGGTCGAGTTCAACGATGTGACGAAGGGGCTGCCGTCGCCGGAACTCGCCAATGCGGTCCGGCTGAAGGCGCTCGACAAGGGCCTGATCCTGCTGACCTGCGGCGTCTACGGCAACGTCATCCGCTTCCTCGCGCCGATCACCATCCAGGACGGAGTCATGAACGAGGCGCTCGACATCCTGGAAAGTTCGATCCGCGAGGCCCGCGCCGCCTGAGCGGCGAGGATATCGCCTAGGATTCAACTGCGGCGAAGGCCGAGATAGGTGGCAAGCCGCCGTTCAACGCCCTAGGCGAGCACGAAATTCGGCAGTCGAATTGGTGCGTGGAAACGGTTCGGAAGGCAACTGTACACCGAGAAAGGCACAAAGCGGCTCCCACCCTTCGGAGGCCTGATAAGTAAGAAGGCGTTCAGGTGGCAGCGTTGATTTCACGGAAGCGTTATGTGCTTCATAGACAGCGATTGCGTGATCACGGTTATCAAATCGACCGCCAAAGACAGTGTTTCCAACCACCGCCACACCAAAGGACTGTGGATCATTGGTAGCAGCATCCATCGTGAGCCCTATTGTTTGCGCCATGCTGTCATACCAGGCTTCCGGGTCACGAACTGTCAGGATAACCTTTGCATGAGGGTAGTGGTCACTCACTTCGCGCCAAAAATGCGCCGTTGGCCAATCGACCGCGGAAAGATAGCCGGCATATGCCGCATCCCAGGTCGGGAGTTGTCCCTGACCGGCGGCGCGCCACAGCGCCTTCTGCTCGGGATTGGCGTGGACATCTGCCATGTGATGACACGGCCCGAACCCAAGATGCTCCAACGCGAGCTTCAGTGAATATGTGCCAGTGCGACCCATGCCTGCGCCAATGACATATAGAGCCATGAGCACCCCCCGACGAATTTCAATTGGTCAAAATACCGGTGTTTCCTTTACTTCGCTATATGTTTTGCAGGTCAGCTCCCGGTCGAACTCGGTCATTCAGGGTGATTGGGTTTGATCTTATCCCGCAGCGCGGACAGGCTCTCCTTCCTGGAAGGCGGCGAGCGCCGCCTTCAGTCCATCCGGCCCGGTCGCGACAATCTGCGGCGACGGCGAAAAGCCGGCGCCGAGCATCTTGCGGCCAAGCATGTGGTCGCCGGGCCGGTTGACCGATTCGATGCCGAGCAGCCGGCTTCCGGCATAGTGGTAGATGGAGAATTTGTTCTCGGCCACGTCGCCCAGCACGACATGGCTGTCGCCGCCCGAAATCAGGCCGACCATCTGCAGCTTCATGTCGCCGATATCGGACCAGAACCACGGCACCGCCGAGTAATTGTCGGTGTGGCCGGCGATGGTGCGTGCGGCCAGCCGCGCCTGGTCAGTGGCGTTCTGCACCGATTCCAGCCGCACGTCGCCGCCGGTGAACCAGTGCCGGTAAGACGCCGCGTCGCCGACGGCGAGGATTTCCGGCACCGACGTGCGCATCTGCTGGTCGACGCGGATGCCGTTGGCGATGGCAATCCCGGCGGCTTCGGCCAATTCGACATTCGGCACGACGCCGATACCGATGACGACCATCTGCGCCGGCAATCTTTCGCCGGATGAGGTGATTGCAGCCGAAACACGGCCGTTCTCGTCCTCCAGCCGTTCGATGGTGGTGCCGGTAAGGATGCGCACACCGGTGGCCTCCAGCCGCTGGCGAACATGGCCGGCGATGACCGGTGCCACGGCGCGGCCGAGCAGCCGGTCGACCGCCTCGACCACCGTAACCTTGCGGCCTGCCGCGGTGAGTGTCGCGGCAATCTCCAGGCCGATGAAGCCGCCGCCGAGGATGACGACCTCCTCGCTTTGCGCGCTCAATTCGCGGATCAGGCGGGCATCGCCGAGCGAGCGCAGCGACACAACGCCGGAAAGCTCCGAACCCGGCAGCGGCAGCAGGCGCGGCCGCGCGCCGGTGGCGAGGACAAGCCGGCCGAACGGCAACACACCGCCGCCCGATATCTCCAGCCTGCGGCCGCCTGCATCGATCCGCTCGACCCGGATGCCTGGCCGGAAGTCGATGGCGCTGCCGGTATAAAAAGCCTCGCCGCGCAACGGCTGCGGCTTTGCTTGCTGATCCTTGATGAAGGTCTTCGACAGCGGCGGCTTGTGGTAGGGCAATTCGTTTTCGTCGCCGACCAGGATCACCGGGCCGTCATAGCCTTCTTCGCGCAGGCTGGCGGCCGCTTGCACGCCCGCATGACCCGCACCGACAATGACGACCCCGTTCTTCATAACAGCCCGATTCCTCATCCAAATCTAGGACGTCTCGCCAGGTGGCGATTGTCCGGCGCCGCCGCAAGAGCGCCGATCCGGGTCGCACCCGGAACGGCCGCCTGTCAACTGCGTCATGCGCCGGCATTCCTCATACGTCGGTGTTAAAGTTGACAGTTCTAGTTTAGAATAATTCTAAACTGTTGTTTCAATTGAATTTTTTCTATGCCACCAGTTGACATCCGGCGTCTTCGCCGTTTTATGGAAGCTCGCGCGTCAGCGCATCCCTTTGATGTCTGGGCCTTGAACCCTTTCGATTGGAGGCATTTCGGTGTCTTTCTTCCGCGAACCGCGCGATGGCGCGACCCTTCTTTGCCCGCTGGCAACTGCCCGCCGCGGCGCCGGCATTTCATTGATTCCCGAGGAGAGACAATCATGAGAACGATGATCACGGCGCGGTATGGCGGCAGGCTTGCGGCGATCGGCGCCACCGCGATGCTGACGGCGGCCGTGTTCGTGCTGCCGGCCAAGGCGCAAACCGATGCCAAGGCGGTCATCAAGACCTATTCCGACATTGCGCTCGCCAAATACGAGGATTCGCTGATCACGGCCGAGGCGCTCGACAAGGCTGTCGATGCGCTGCTCGCCAAGCCATCTGCCGAAACGCTGAACGCCGCCCGCGAGGCCTGGAAGGCATCGCGCGTTCCCTATCAGCAGACCGAGGTCTATCGCTTCGGTAATGCCATCGTCGACGACTGGGAAGGCAAGGTGAACTCCTGGCCGCTCGACGAAGGCTTGATCGACTATGTCGCCAAGAGCTACGGCACCGAGTCGGACGCCAACGCGCTCTACACCGCCAATGTGATCGCCAACAAGTCGATCGAGATCAACGGCAAGAAGGTCGACGCCACCGACCTGACGCCGGAGTTCCTCTCCGGCACCCTGCAGGAGGCCGGCGGTATCGAGGCCAATGTGGCGACCGGCTATCACGCCATCGAATTCCTGCTTTGGGGTCAGGACCTGCACGGCACCGGTATGGGCGTCGGCGAACGGCCCTACACCGACTACGACCTCGCCAATTGCACCGGCGGCAATTGCGACCGTCGCGGACAGTATCTGAAATCGGCGAGCGACCTTCTGGTTTCCGATCTAAAGGATATGGTCGACGACTGGAAGGAAGGCGGCGCCGCCCGCAAGAACCTTGTCGATGGCGAGCTGAACGCCGCCATTTCGACCATCTTCACCGGTATGGGCTCGCTGTCCTATGGCGAGCTCGCCGGAGAGCGGATGAAGCTCGGCCTCTTGTTGCACGACCCGGAAGAGGAGCACGATTGCTTCTCCGACAATACCTACAACTCCCATCTTTACGATGCGATCGGCATCCGTGCCGCCTATCACGGCAGCTACAAGCGGCTCGACGGCACTGTCGTCGAGGGGCCGTCGGTGGCCGACATGGTCAAGGCGGCCGACCCGGCGGTTGACAAGGAATTGTCGGACAAACTGGACGTCACCGTCGCCAAGATGGAGGCCATCAAGGCGCGGGCGCTTGCCGGCGAGGCCTATGACCAGCAGATCGGAGAAGGCAACACGGAAGGCAATGCCACTGTGCAGGCGGCGATCGACGCGCTGGTCGATCAGACCAAGTCGATCGAACGCGCCGTCGGTACCCTGAAGCTCAATGCGATAGCCTTCGAGGGCTCGGACAGCCTCGATTCACCGGACAAGGTGTTCCAATAGACTATCGAAACCACCAGCCACGCGACGCAACGAAGCGCCGTTAGCCAGAGCGACAAATGCTGATCTGCCATTGCAACATCATCACCGAAAAGGAGATAGAGCAGACGATCGTCGGACTGCTGGATGAGGACCCCTGGCAGCTGATCGTGCCGGCGAAGGTCTATCACGCCATGCACAAGCGCGGTCGCTGTTGCGGCTGCTTCCCAAATGTGGTCGAAACGATCATTCGGGTCACCGAAAATTACCATGCCCGCTCGGCGGCGAGTGGCGTGGACATCGTTTCACACCTGGATCGCGTCAGAGGCCTACGCGTTCAATACGGGAGCAGAACCCATGAAAGGCGAACAGCAGATCATAGAGCGGCTTAACGAGGCTCTGTTTCTGGAACTTGGGGCGGTCAATCAATACTGGGTGCATTTCCGGCTGCTGGAAGACTGGGGATACGCCAAGCTAGCGAAGAAGGAACGCGCTGAATCGATCGAGGAAATGCACCATGCCGACCGGCTCGTGGCGCGCATCATCTTCCTCGAGGGCCATCCGAACCTGCAGTCCGTGGCGCCGCTGCGCATCGGGCAGAATGTCAAGGAAGTGCTCGAATCCGATCTTGCCGGCGAATATGACGCGCGCACCGCCTACAAGCGTTCGCGCGAGGTTTGTAACGAAGCAGGCGACTACGTGACGATGAAGCTGTTCGAGGAATTGCTGGCTGACGAGGAAGGTCACATCGACTTCCTCGAGACGCAACTCGACCTGCTCGCCTCGATCGGCGAAGAAAAGTACGGCCAACTCAACGCAGCGTCGGCCGACGAGGCGGAATAAGGACATGCCGGAATGCGGCGCCCCCTAGATTTCATGCGCCGCTTGCGGCCGGCCGAGCATTGTGGCCTGCCGCCTCAGAAGAAGCCGCGATACGGTATCCTTCGCGGCGCCTTTCTTGCCGTGGTGGCGACGCTCACAGCCTCGGCGCTGGCCGGGGCGCCGCAACCGGCGGGGCTTGCCACCAGCCGCACGGATCTGACGCCGAAGGATCTGGCGCGCGTCATCGCCATCACCAGGCCGACCAGCGATTTCTCCAAGCCCGAGCAATTCGAGCTGATGCAGGGCGGCGCCGGCACCTCGAAGAAGGACTTCAACAAGGACGCCTTCTCGCAATCCTCTGCCAACATCAGCTTCGAGGAAGAGGGTACCTTCAAGCTCGGCAACGCCATTTTCCGCAAGAACTGGGTGTCCTCGCCATCCTCGACACAAGCCTCGGATGGGCTCGGTCCGTTGTTCAACGAGCGCGCCTGCCAGAACTGTCATCTGAAGGACGGCCGCGGCCATCCGCCCCAAGGCGACAGCGGCACCACCTCGATGTTCCTGCGCCTGGCAAGGGAAGCCAGTACCGAGGAGGAGAAAGCCGCGCTCGCCGATCACAAGGTGCTCAACTTTCCCGACCCGGTCTATGGCACGCAGCTGCAGGAATTGGCCGTTCCCGGCCTGCAGGGCGAAGGCAGGATGCATGTCGACTATCAGGACGAGAAGGTGAAATTGGCGGACGGCAGCACGGTGTCGCTGCGCAAGCCGAGCTATTCGGTCGACGGTCTCGCCTACGGGGCGCTCGATCCACACACCACGCTGTCGCCGCGCATGACGCCGCCGATGATCGGCCTTGGCCTGGTCGAGCAGATCGCTCCTGCCGACATCCTTACGCGTGCCGATGCGGCCGACCGCGATGGTGACGGGATTTCCGGCAGGCCAAACATAATACGCGACGCCAGCAGCGGTGAACTGACGCTCGGCCGTTTCGGCTGGAAGGCGCAGGCGGCATCGATCCGCCAGCAATCGGCGGACGCTTTTGCCGGCGATATCGGCATTTCGACGCCTGAGGTGCCGAAGCACTGGGGCGATTGCAGCGCCGCGGAAAAGACCTGCCTTGCCCTACCTAACGGTGTACAGGAGCGCCTCGGTCCGGTCGAAGCGCCGCCGCCGGTCATGGACCTCGTGACCTTCTATTCGCAAAACCTTGCCGTGCCGGCCCGGCGCGATCTCGACAGACCGGACGTGCTCGCCGGCAAAAAACTGTTCTACGATATGGGCTGCATCTCCTGCCATACGCCGAAATTCGTCACCCGTCGCGGAACCCCGAACAAGGCGCAGGCCTTCCAGCTGATCTGGCCTTATTCCGATTTCCTGCTGCACGACATGGGACCCAGCCTTGCCGACGGACAGGCGGTGGGCGAGGCCACGGGAAGCGAATGGCGCACGCCGCCACTGTGGGGCATCGGGCTCACCCAGACCGTCAGCGGCAACACCTTCTTCCTGCATGACGGGCGCGCACGAAGCCTGGCCGAGGCGATTCTGTGGCATGGCGGCGAGGGCCAGAAGGCGCGTGACCGCTTTGCCGCTGCCGATGCGGCCGACCGCGCCGCGCTGATCAAGTTTCTGGAGTCGCTCTGATGCGGAAGCGTCTTGCATTCGCTCTGATGCTGGTCCTCGCCGGTGCGCTGCCGGCATCCGCGGCGGTGAAGGCTTCGGATGTGATCCAGCGGGCGATCGACAGCTTCGTCCGCCCGGCCTATGCCAGGCTGCATGACCATGCGGACAGCTTGACAGGGGCAATGCACGCGCTTTGCCAGGCGCCCTCGCAAGACAATCTCGATGCGGCACGCGCCGAGTTCGCCGGTGTCGTGGATGCCTGGTCGGTGGTGGAAATCATCCGTTTCGGGCCGATCGCCGAAAACAACCGGCTTGAGCGCATGCTGTTTTGGCCGGACCGCAAGAGCATCGGCCTGAAGCAGGTGCAGGCGGCACTTGCCGGCAAGGATCCGACAGCCGCCGATCCGGCCCAGCTGGCTACAAAGAGCGTCGCCATGCAAGGGCTCGGCGCACTGGAATTCGTGCTCTACGGCGACGGAGCCGGTCAATTGGTCGGCAGGGACGACGCCTATCGCTGCGCCTACGGTGCGGCCATTGCCGGCAATGTCGAGACGATTGCCGGCCAAGTCAGCGATGCCTGGAATAAGCCCGACGGCTTTGCCGCGCTCTGGGCCAATCCGGGTCCGCAGAACGCGCTCTATCACGACGGCACCGAAGCGGTGACCGAACTGGTCGGCGTCTTCATCAACGAGCTGGAAATGGTCCGCGACGTACGCCTGAAAGGCTTCCTGGGCGCCAAGCCGGAGGCCGACAAACCGAAACAGGCGATCTATTGGCGCTCGCAAAACACCGCCCGCTCGCTGACCGGGAATCTGGCGGGCATGGACACGCTGTTCCAGGCCTCGCAGCTTGGCGACGCGCTGCCGCCCGATGCGCGCTGGATGGCAGAATCGGTCCACATCCAGCTCACCAACGGGATCGAGGCGGCCAAGGCGATCAGGGGACCGATCGACAAGGCACTTGCCGATCCGGCGCTGCGCCAGAAGCTCGATTATTTCTCGCTGGTGACATCCAGCCTGACGACCCTGATCGGCACCAGGCTGACCGCCGAATTCGGCCTGACCGCCGGGTTCTCGTCATTGGATGGCGACTGATCATGAGGACGCCGCTGATCGATCGGCGCGATTTCCTGAGGGCCGCAGGCGCTGGTTTCGTAGCGGCGATGGCGCCGTCGGCCTGGGCAAAGACACTCGACGCCGACGCGGTCTTCGCCACCGCTTTCGTCAAGCGCGACGGCAGCTATGGCGCGGCCGTCCTGTCCGAGGCGGGCAAGTTGTTGCACACGATCGATCTGCCCGATCGGGGCCATGACGTTACCTTCGACCCGGTGTCCAAGCGTTCGGTGGTGTTTGCCAGGCAGCCGGGCACCTTTGCTGTCGTCTTCGACCATACCGGCCGCAATGAACCGCAGACCATTGCCAGCGTTGCCGGCCGGCATTTCTTCGGCCATGGCGTGTTCTCGGCCGATGGCACGCTGCTCTACGCAACCGAGAACGATTTCGACAATGCCGCCGGGGTCGTCGGCGTCTATGACGCGCATGCGAAATTCAAGCGCATCGGCGAGTTCCCGACCTACGGCACAGGCCCGCACGAGCTTTTGCTTCTCTCCGACGGCAGGACAATCGCTGTCGCCAATGGCGGCATCGAAACGCATCCGGATTATGGCCGCGCCGAGCTCAACATTGCCACGATGCGGCCATCCTACGTGCTGGTCGACCGTCTCACAGGCGATCTCACCGAAAAGCACGAATTACCGCCGGCGCTGCACCAACTGTCGATCCGCCATATGGATGCCGACCGGTCCGGCACCGTCTGGTTCGGCTGCCAGTACAGGGGGCCGGGCACCGACCATCCCCCGCTGGTTGGCCGCGCGCCGCGCGGCAAGGACTTGCAATTGCTCTATATGTCGCAGGATGTGCTCTCCGGCTTCAGGAACTATATCGGCTCGGTCGCCGCCAACCCTGCCGCCGGCACCATCGCCGTGTCTTCGCCTGAGGGCAATTCGCTTGCCGTGATCGACACGGCCAGCCGCCGCGTCGTCGCTACCAAGGCGCTGGTCGAGGTTTGCGGCGTTGCAGCCGATGGGGAAAGCTTTATGGCGACGACCGGCGCCGGCGATATCGTCGAGTCCGGTGGCTGGATACGTTCCGAGCCGGACTATGTCTGGGACAATCACGTGCTGCGTATCGAGCAGGTCGGCTAGTCCCGATACCTATTGTGGCGATTGCGTGCGTTGGAACTTACATTCTTGGACCCGCGCCGAAGCCAAGTCGCCTGACGATTTATCCATTATTCCCTTGCGGGGATCAGCCCTGGCGGGCAGAGGGAAGCTGTTTTCGAAACTGTCTCAACCGGCCGCTTCATGAAATTGCTTGCCATCGACTGTGCCGCCAATCTCTGCGCCGCCTGCGTCTACGACGCGGCGGCCGGGAAAGAACTCGGCCGTTCGGTGCTCGATCTCGGTAAGGGTCATGCCGAGCATCTGATGGGTGTCATCGAAAAGGCGTTGGGGACCAGCAGAACCGACTATTCCGGCCTCGGCGCCATTGCCGTTTCGACGGGTCCGGGCTCCTTCACCGGTCTGCGCGTCGGGGTCTCGGCGGCGCGCGGCCTTGCGCTGGCGCTGAAAATCCCGGCGATCGGCGTGACGACTCTGGAGGCCCTGGCGGCGCAAGCGAGAGCGGCATTTCCCGGTCGCGCCGTGCTCGCCGCGCTCGATGCAGGTCGCGAGGAGATCCATGCGGCACTTTACGATGAAGCATCCGTTTTGATTTACGGTCCCTCGGTGACCACGCTCTCGCAAGCCGCCGCCATCGCGGTTGACAGCTCCGCGGTTCTGGCCGGTACGGCGGCAACGCAAATTGCCGCCTCGGCCGGGCGCGCCTTCGACGTCGGCGCGACAGCGGCCACCGCCGACATCGCCGTCTATGCCCGGCTGGCCGCCGCCCAACGTGCCGGTAAAAAGGGCGAGGGCGAAAAGCCGAAACCACTCTATCTGCGCGGCGCCGACGCAAAGCCTCAGGCAGGCTTTATTCTATCTAGGCAAAACAACTGATGCGCATTCCCTTCCTCCAGTCGCGCCGCAGGGACTATGCGCTCGAGCCGTTGACGGTTGCCGATAGCGCGGCCATGTCGGTGCTGCATCGCGAGGATTTCGCGCGGCCGTGGACCGACGACGAATTCGCCGCACTGCTCGAGCAGGACACGGTGTTCGGCTATGCCGCGCGCGAGACCGGACAGGGCGCCAAGCCGCCGGTCGGCTTCGTGCTGGCGCGGCTCGCGGCCGGCGAGGGCGAGATCCTGACGGTCGCGGTGGCACGCTCGCATCGGCGCCGGGGGCTCGGCTGGCAATTGATGGATGCGGTGCTGCGCGAACTGCACGCACAACGCGCCGAGGCACTTTTCCTTGAGGTCGACGAGACCAATGTCGCCGCGATCGCGCTCTACCGGCGGTTCGGCTTCCGCGAGGTCGGCAAGCGTGCCAACTATTACAAGTCGCCGGAACACGGCCCGACCGGCGCGCTTGTCATGCGCCGCGATCTTCGTTAGCCAAACGCCGGGGTGGTGCGGATGATCGGAAAAATCAGGATTTTCCTGGCGCTGGGGCTGGTTGTCGTCGGCTCGCTGGTACTTGTGCCGCTGCAGATCTTGTCGATGCGGACCGGGCTCTGGCGCGAGACCTTCATCCTGAAAATCTGGCACAGGATGATTGTCAGGACGCTGGGGCTGCGCATCCATGTCAAGGGAGCGCTGTCCGGCCAGCGCCCATTGCTGATTGCTGCCAACCACATCTCCTGGACCGACATCATGGTGCTGGGGTCGATGGTCGACGTGACGTTCATCGCCAGGGCCGATATGGCCGGCTGGCCGTTGATCGGCATGCTGTCGAAGCTGCAGCGCACGGTATTCATCGAACGTGAGCGTAAGCGTTCGTCGGGCGACCAGGCGAGCGAGATCGCCGGCCGCATGGCCAAAGGCGACGCCATGGTGCTGTTTGCCGAAGGCTCGACCGGCGACGGCAACATGATCCTGCCGTTCAAGAGCACGCTGTTCGGCGCCGCTACAATGGCGATTGCGGAAGGGGCGGCCGAACAGGTCTTCATCCAGCCGGTGGCGATCGTCTATACGCGCCTGCATGGCGTGCCGCTCGGCCGCCGGCATCGGCCGGTTGCCGCCTGGATCGGCGACGAGGAGCTGATGCCGCACCTCAAGGTGCTGATGGCCGAGGGCGCCCTCGACGTCGAGGTGCATTTTGGCGAGGCGATTGCTTTCTCCAAGGGCTCCAGCCGCAAGGAGACAGCAAAGCAGATGGAACGCCAGGTACGCGAGATGGTACAGGCGGCGCTCGCCGAACCGCGTCCGAGCCGGTAGGCTGCGCAGGTTCCGGCCAGATTCGTCTGTTTTTTGTCGGGGAAAGGCGCTAGAAGCCGCGAAATGGAATTGAACACGATAGAACGCGACGACATCGGCGCTGCCGCCGAAAACCTGGTCGTTCCGCCTGCCGCGACCAGAAAGGTCTTCGTCAAGACCTATGGCTGCCAGATGAATGTTTACGATTCGCAGCGCATGACCGATGCGCTGGCGGCCGACGGCTATGCCGCGACAGACGCTATCGGCGAGGCCGATCTGGTGCTGCTCAACACCTGCCACATCCGCGAGAAAGCGGCGGAAAAGGTCTATTCCGAACTTGGGCGCATCCGTGAGTTGAAGGCCGAGCGTGCAAAGGCCGGGCGCGAAATGCTGGTCGGCGTCGCCGGCTGCGTGGCGCAGGCCGAGGGTGCCGAGATCATCCGCCGCTCGCCGGCCGTCGACCTGGTCATCGGCCCGCAGACCTACCACCGGCTGCCCGGTGTGCTGGCGAGGGCGCGTGGCGGCGAAAAGATCGTCGAGACCGACTATGCCGTCGAGGACAAGTTCGAGTATCTGCCGCAGCCGAAGCGCGCCGAACTGATCAGGCGCGGCGTGACGGCGTTCTTGACCGTTCAGGAAGGCTGCGACAAGTTCTGCACCTTCTGTGTCGTGCCCTATACGCGCGGCTCGGAAGTCTCGCGGCCGGTGGCACAGATCGTCGCCGAGGCCGAGCGCCTGGCGGATGCCGGCGTGCGCGAGCTGACGCTGCTCGGCCAGAACGTCAATGCCTGGCATGGAAGAGGCGAAAACGGCGAGGAATGGGGCCTTGGCCGACTGCTGTTCAGGCTGGCCGAGATTCCAGGCCTGGCGCGGCTGCGCTACACAACCAGTCATCCGCGCGACATGGAGGATGAATTGATCGCCGCCCATCGTGATTTGCCGACGCTGATGCCCTATCTACATTTACCGGTGCAGTCCGGCTCCGACCGCATACTCAAGGCGATGAACCGCAGGCATATGGCCAAGGACTATCTGACGTTGATCGACCGCATCCGTGCCGCACGGAGCGATATTGCATTGTCGGGCGACTTTATCGTCGGCTTTCCCGGCGAGACGGAAGCCGATTTCGAGGCGACGATGCAGTTGGTCGAAGACGTCAACTATGCCTCGGCCTTTTCGTTCAAATATTCGCCGCGCCCCGGCACGCCGGGCGCCGAGATGAGCGATCACGTGCCGGAGCCCGTCAAGGACGAGCGCCTGCAGCGGCTGCAGGCGCTGCTGCTGAAACAGCAGCAGGATTTCGGCACCAGCCTGATCGGCAGGACCATCGACACGCTGATCGAAAAGCCGGGCCGCCAGGCCGGCCAGAAGGTTGGCCGCTCGCCCTGGCTGCAGCCGGTTATTGTTGATGAAAAGGCCGGCGAAATCGGCGACATTATCCAGGTACGAATCACGAAGACGGGCTACAACAGCCTGTTCGCCGAATTGGCCTGAAGGCCTCGGCAGATGAGGAGAGACGGTTGAGCGCTGCTGAAGTCAAGAACCTGCCCCAGAATCTACCCTCCGGGGCCTCGGATATGGCGCACATCGTACTGACTTTCGACAATAACAAGCTTGCCAGCGCCCTTTACGGCCAGTTCGACGAGAATCTGGCCAGGCTCGAGCAGAAGCTCGGCGTCGACATCCGCTCGCGTGGCAACCAATTGACCATCAAGGGCTCTTCCTCGGCCGCCGAGCAGGCACGCCGTGCTTTGGACAATCTTTACGGCATTCTGCAGAAAGGTACCGATATCGGCCAGTCCGATGTCGACGGCGCCGTGCGCATGGCGATCGCCACCGACGACCAGCTGACGCTCCCGACGCTGGAGCGCAAGGGCAAGGTGTCCGCCGCCCAGATATCGACGCGCAAGAAGACGATCTATGCCCGCTCGCTGAACCAAGACGCCTACATGCGCGCGCTGGAGCGGTCGGAACTCGTCTTCGGCATCGGCCCGGCCGGCACCGGAAAGACCTATCTGGCGGTGGCGCATGCGGCAATGCTGCTCGAACGCGGCATGGTCGAACGCATCGTGCTGTCGCGCCCCGCGGTCGAGGCCGGCGAACGGCTTGGCTTTCTGCCGGGTGACATGAAGGAGAAGGTCGATCCCTATCTGCGGCCGCTCTATGACGCGCTCTACGACATGATGCCGGCCGACAAGGTCGAGCGGGCGATTGCCGCCGAGGTCATCGAGATCGCGCCGCTGGCGTTCATGCGCGGCCGTACGCTGGCGCACGCTGCCGTCATACTCGACGAGGCGCAGAACACTACGCCGATGCAGATGAAGATGTTCCTGACCCGGCTCGGCGAGAACTCGCGCATGATCGTCACCGGTGATCCGACCCAGATCGATCTGCCGCCAAACACCAAGTCCGGCCTGGTCGAGGCGCTGAGAATCCTCGACGGCGTCACCGGCATGGTGACCGTACGCTTCAATGAAGGCGACGTCGTCAGGCATCCGCTGGTCGCCGAGATCGTCAAGGCCTACGACCGCGACGGCAAGCTGGCCAGGGGTCTGGGTGTCGAAAGCTGATACGATTATGCGGCCGCATGGCTGAGGAGCAACAGGCGGGGGGACCGCTTCCCGTCGAAATCGATATCGCGATCGAGGCGGGCGACTGGCCCGACGAGGCGGCGCTGATGCGGCTTGTCGACCGTGCCGTCTCGGCCGCCTTTGCCGAAACCGGTGCGGACGGTCGTTCCGAGCTCAGCATCGTCTTTTCCGACGATGCCCATATCCGTACGCTCAATGCCGGCTGGCGCGGCAAGGACAAGCCGACCAACGTCCTGTCTTTTCCGGCTTTTCCGTTTGCCAGGGGCGGGCCTCTGCCGCCGATGCTCGGCGACATCGTTTTGGCCGCCGAGACTGTCGCGCGCGAGGCGGCACTGGAAGACAAGCCCATCGAGGACCATATCTCCCATCTCGTCATCCACGGCCTGCTGCATTTGCTGGGCTATGATCACGAAACGGATGCCGAAGCGGAACTGATGGAAGCGACAGAGCGCGCAGCACTTGCGAGGCTTGCCATTCCCGATCCCTACACGTAATTACAAAAGACCAATTGACCGGACGATGATGAACGACAAACCAGAGACTGCCGCCCGCTCCGACGCCGGCAGTGTGATCAAGCCTTCCGAAACGACGGAAGAGGGCTCGAGTCCGAGTACCACGACCGGCAGCTTCGCCAGCGAGGCATCGCCTGCCGGTCCTTCCCTGTTCGATCGCGTGCTCGGGCTTTTCAGGCACCGCAACGGCACCAGCCTGCGCGAGGAGATTGCCGGTGCGCTTGCCGAAACGGCGAGCGATGCAGAATCCTTCTCGCCCGGCGAACGCGCCATGCTCAACAACATCCTGCGCCTGCGCGAAGTGCGCGTCGAGGACGTCATGGTACCGCGCGCCGACATCGAGGCGGTCGAGATCACCACCAAGCTGGGTGATCTTCTGGGGCTGTTCGAGCAGTCCGGCCATTCCCGCATGCCGGTCTATTCGGAGACGCTCGACGATCCGCGCGGCATGGTTCATATCCGCGACGTGCTGGCGCACATCACCAAGGTCGCCCGCGTCAGAAAGGGCAGGACGACCAGGAAAACCCCGGTCGCGGCTGTTCTCGATCTCGCCCAGGTCGATCTGGCGCGCACGATCGGCGATCTCAACCTGATCCGACCGGTGCTGTTCGTGCCGCCGTCGATGCTCGCCTCCGACCTGATGGGGCGGATGCAGACGACGCGGACCCAGATGGCTTTGGTCATCGACGAATATGGCGGTACTGACGGTCTCGTCTCGCTCGAGGACATCGTCGAGATGGTGGTCGGCGACATCGAGGACGAGCACGACGAAGACGAGCCGATGATCACCCAGGCCGGTGAAGGCGTCTTCATCGTCGACGGCAAGGCCGAGATCGACGATGTCGCCAAGATGATCGGCGAGGATTTCGCCGCCGGCGAGCACGGCGAATATGTCGACACGATCGGCGGCATGATCTTCAACACGCTTGGCCGGGTGCCGGCGCGCGGCGAAGTGGTGCAGGCCATACCCGGCTTCGAGTTCCATGTGCTCGACGCCGATCCGCGCCGCGTCAAGCGCGTGCGCATCGTCGAGACACTGAAGGGCGAGCGCCGCCGCCGCGCCGTCCGCACCGAGCAGGCTTGAAGGACGCGGCTTGCCCGATGCCGGTTGAGGACCCGTTCAAGCACTCAACCTTGGGCTCGGGTGTCTTCTACCAAATCCGCGGGCCGCATTGACATGGCTTGAAAAGGCTTTCGGCTTCGAGCCGAGCATGGTGGTCAGCGATGCTAATGGCAGGCTCGTCCATTCCGAGATGCGGTTCGGCGACGGCTATATCATCGTCGATTCCGAATGGGCCGACCATATAGCCAGCCCGGCTTCAGTTGCAGGCAAGAACACGCAGTCGGTCTATGTACGCCTGAAGGACGGGATAGGCCCCACTGCGATCGTGCAAGGGCGGCGGGAGCCGAGATCGTCGAGGAGCCTGCCGACCAGCTCTACGGTGAACGGCAGTACAGGGCGCGCGATCCTGAAGGCCATGTCTGGACCTTTTCCCAGACTGTCGGCTCCGTCCCGCGCGAAGAGGCTGAGCGGCTGGGCGGGCTGAAGATACAAGGCTGGCATCGATAGCTATGAGCGGACTAGGTCGCCCGGTTTGGAGCCAAGCCCGCAGCCTGATAAATCTTGCTTCCTGATTCGCACGACTCGGAAGCATAGATGGAGCGCCAGGCCGGCCGGATAATTCTGCTTTGGGGCTGGCGGCGCGCGCTGGTGGCGTTTCTTGCCGGCGCGCTGGCGGTTCTTGCCCAGGCGCCGTACGATTTCTTCGCCGTCTGTTTCGTTTCGTTTCCCCTGCTGGTGTGGCTACTCGACGGCGCGACCGGCGAAGCCTCGGACGGTTTTCTGCGACGCTTGCTGCCGGCTTTCGCCATCGGCTGGTGGTTCGGTTTCGGCTACTTTCTTGCCGGTCTCTGGTGGGTCGGCTCGGCGCTTCTGGTCGAGGCCGACAGCTTCGCCTGGGCCTTGCCGTTCGCGGTGGTCGGCATCCCCCTCGCGCTCGCCTTCTTCTATGGCTTCGCCGCCGTGGTCGCCCGGCTGTTGTGGAGCAACGACATCGGCCGCATCGCCGCGCTCGCCTTCGGCTTTGCGCTGGCGGAATGGCTGCGCGGCTTCCTGTTTACCGGCTTTCCGTGGAATGCCGTCGGCTATGCGGCGATGCCGGTGCCTTTGCTGATGCAGAGCGTCTCGGTGACCGGCATGGTCGGCATGAACGCGCTTGCGGTCTTCGTCTTCGCGTTGCCGGCGCTGCTTGCGGCGCGCCGGCATCTCCGCCTCGGCGCGGCATTGCTTGTCGTTCTCGTCGGCGCCCATGCCGGCTTCGGCTATATCCGGCTCGCCGCCCCCGAAAAGCCGGCCGCCCGCAGCCTTGACGTCCGTATCGTGCAGCCTGCCGTCGACCTTACGGAAAAATGGGATACCTCGGTGCGTGACCGTATCTTCGCCACCATGATGGGGCTTTCGGCCAAGGCGCCGGAACCCGGCCATGACAGGCCGCAATTGATCCTGTGGCCGGAGACGTCCGTGCCGTTTCTGTTCACCGAACGTCCGGATGCCCTGCCTGCGATCGGAGAGATGCTTGGCGATGGCCAGATGCTGGTCGCCGGGGTCGTTCGCGAGGAAGGCGGCTCGGCGGCCGGCAGCCGTTACTACAACTCTGTGGTGGCGATCGACGAAAGGGGCGAAATCGTCGATGCCGTCGACAAGGTCCACCTGGTACCCTTCGGCGAATACCTGCCTTTCGCCGATCTGCTCGGCCGCTTCGGGCTTGAGCAGCTTGTTGCCGGTCCAATGACCTTCGCGGCGGGCAATGAGCGGCATCCGATCGCGCTGCCCGGCGGTATCCGGGCGCTGCCGTTTATTTGCTATGAGGTCATCTTTCCCGATCTGGTCGCAGTTGACGCAACGTCAGCCGAGCTTATTGTGAACGTCACCAATGACGCCTGGTTCGGCGACACGCCGGGGCCGTACCAGCACTTCAGGCAGGCGCAGATCCGGGCGGTGGAGAATGGGGTGCCCCTGTTGCGCGCGGCTAATAACGGCATTTCGGCCGTCGTCGACCCGCGCGGTCGCATCGTCGACGCGCTGGCAATCGATGCACGCGGCGCGATCGATGTGCGTGTGCCGATCTCCAACCAAGCCATCGTTTCCTCCGGCCAACGACGCATTAACGGAATGCTGATCATGTTTTTGCTTGCCGTTGCGGCATGCATTTTGAACGTAAGGCAAAGGCTACGGGCGAATTGACAGCCGACACATTAGAAACTCATACTGTAAGCGCCTGAGAATTTTCGAAGTCGATAAGGTCGTTCTGTTGGGGCACGGGCCGCGGCGTCGTTTGGGCAGCAAAATAGAAAAAGCCGGAAAAATTCGGCGAGGAAAAAATGACAGAAGAAAACAAGAAAAAGCCGAACCCGATCGACATCCACGTCGGAAGCCGCATCCGGCTTCGCCGCAATATGCTGGGAATGAGCCAGGAAAAACTGGGTGAAAACCTCGGCATAACGTTCCAGCAGATCCAAAAGTACGAAAAGGGCACCAATCGCGTCGGCGCCAGCCGTTTGCAGGCAATCGCCTCCATACTCGGCGTCCCCGTCGCCTTCTTTTTCGAGGATGCGCCCGGTCAGGAGCCCGTGGGCAACCGTGGATTTGCCGAGGATGCTTCGATGACCTCCGCCGTCGAATTCTGCGGCAGCCCGGAAGGCCTCCAGCTGAATCGCGCCTTCGTCAAGATCGCCGACGTGAAAGTGCGCCGCAAGATCATCGAGCTGGTGAAGTCGCTTTCCACCGACGAAGTCGATTGACTGGCCCGTAAAGAGTTCAACAAGGAAGGGGTCGTCGTAGCTGGGCATGCAATTTCTCGCGGCTGCGCGCATTGAGGGATGTTCATTCCGCAGATGCGCTAAAGCGCAGATCGATTTCGCTCGACACGCTTCCTCGAAGCCGTTTTCCTCAGTCTGTTGGTGCAAGGGCTGATCGCAGTGCGCCCTGCCGCCGTCTCGGGATGCAAAGATAATAACGTCAAAATTCATGCCAGAACGGCTGCATGGCTTGACGAGCGACGCCCGGCACCGTTAACAACTGGCGCGCCAAAATCGGCGGCCTGCCGATATTTTTTTCAAGAGGGGACACCCGTGACGCGGCACAATTACTTCTTCACCTCGGAATCCGTTGCCGAGGGCCATCCCGATAAGGTCTGCGACCGCATCTCCGACGAGATTGTCGATCTCGTCTATCGCGAAGCCAGAAAGACCGGCATGGACCCGTGGAAGGTCCGCGTTGCCTGCGAGACGCTTGCGACGACCAATCGCGTTGTCATCGCCGGCGAGGTGCGCGTCCCCGAGACGCTGCTCAAGAAGGACAAGGAGGGCAACGTCCTGAAGGATGCGGCCGGCCATCCGATTGTCAACCCGGCCAAGTTCAAGTCGGTCGCTCGCAAGGCGATCCGCGAAATCGGCTACGAGCAGGCCGGCTTCCACTGGAAGACAGCCAAGATCGAGGTCCTGCTGCACGGCCAGTCGCCGGATATCGGCCAAGGCGTCGACAACGCCTCCGACCGGCAAGGCGAGGAGGGAGCCGGCGACCAGGGCATCATGTTTGGCTATGCCTGCCGCGAAACCCCGGACCTGATGCCGGCGCCGATCTATTACAGCCACAAGATCCTCGAATTGCTGGCGGCTGCGCGCCATGAAGGCAGCGGTGATGCCGGCAGGCTCGGGCCGGATGCCAAGAGCCAGGTCACCGTCCGCTATGTCGACGGCAAAGCGGCGGAAGTGACGCAGATCGTGCTGTCGACCCAGCATCTCGATGAGACGTGGGATTCGAAGAAGGTGCGCAACGTCGTCGAGCCCTATATTCGCGAAGCACTGGGCGACCTGAAGATTGCCGACAATTGCAACTGGTACATCAATCCGACCGGCAAGTTCGTCATCGGCGGGCCTGATGGCGACGCCGGCCTGACCGGCCGCAAGATCATCGTCGACACTTATGGTGGAGCTGCGCCTCATGGCGGCGGCGCTTTTTCTGGCAAGGACACCACCAAGGTCGACCGCTCGGCGGCCTATGCGGCGCGTTATCTCGCCAAGAACGTGGTTGCCGCAAAGCTCGCCGATCGCTGCACCATCCAGCTTTCCTATGCGATCGGTGTCGCCCAGCCGCTGTCGATCTACGTCGACCTGCACGGCACCGGCAAGGTTGACGAGGCAAAACTCGAGCGTGCACTGCGCGCCGTGATGGACCTGTCGCCTTCCGGCATCCGCCGCCACCTCGATCTCAACAAGCCGATCTATGCCAAGACGTCGTCCTACGGCCATTTTGGCCGCAAGGCCGGCCGCGACGGATCCTTCTCCTGGGAGAAGACCGATCTCGCCAAGGCGCTCAAGGACGCTCTCGCCGAACCGGTCGCCGAAGCAGTCGCCGCCTAACCGCGGCGCCTATGGATCCGAAGGACCGGCCAAGCCGTGCGACCGAGGCCTTTTTCGGTCGCCGGCGCGGCAAGACCATTCGACCACAACAGGCAGCGGCGCTGGAGAGCGGCTTCGCCGCCTACAGGCTCGATCTGACGGTTGAACCGCCGGCCGACTTGCGCAGCCTTTTCGAAGCCGAAGTTTCGGCTGTCCAGCTCGAAATCGGTTTTGGCGGCGGCGAACATCTTCTGCACCGTGCTACGGCCAGCCAGGCGACCGGCTTTATCGGCGTCGAGCCTTTCGTCAACGGCATGGCCAAGATGATGATGGCGGTCCGGGAGCGGCCGCTTGCCAATCTGCGCGTCTATGACGACGACGCCACACGTCTGCTGGACTGGTTGCCGCAGGCTTCGCTTGACGGCATTGACCTTCTCTATCCGGATCCGTGGCCGAAGAAGAAGCACTGGAAGCGGCGCTTCGTCAGCCCGGTCAATCTCGACCGCTTCGCGCGCGTCCTGAAGCACGGCGGAAAATTCCACTTTGCGTCCGATATCGACAGCTATGTGAACTGGACGCTCCTGCATTGCCGGGCCCACGACGCCTTCACGTGGCAGGCAAGCGAAGCAGCCGACTGGCACCGGCCCTATGATGGCTGGCCGGGGACGCGCTATGAGGCCAAGGCCATTCGCGAAGGCCGACGGCCCGCCTATCTCACCTTCGTGCGGAAATAAGCGGGAAATTAGAGCTGAGCACAAGGCGAGCGGCCGAAGGCTCTCGGCGCTCACTTGGCTCAGAAGCGACGGATCTTGTCGAAGGCTGCCGGCTCCATGCCGAGATTGCGCGATCATGCGCACGCGGCTTGCGACCGCTTTCCACAGCGCGCGACGCGGCTACGGCGCTGCCGAACACGCTAAAGACATCGCCTATGGCTGAAAAAAATCCACGATTGTTCATGATGGTACCCTTTCGAGCGCAGTGAGCGCTCCAATTGTGCAATGCAACATAGATAGTCGTGCGTGGCCGGTGCTCAAAGGGGGATCACTGCATGGGCGCCATGCATTTGGCGCAGCGCTGCGGACTCGGAGCCTTGCCGTCATGCAGGACGGGCTGTCGTAAGCAGATGAGTTGTCCGGGTTAGGTAGCAGACGAGTTGTCCGGTTTGATCTTCAGCGAACGGAGGCTGGGGATGAGAC
>NZ_JAMYQW010000054.1:0-30171 GCF_040321085.1 Mesorhizobium sp. M0522 | reverse complement strand
CGGGTTCCTTCCCTGGAGGCTTCCGGACGCCGGCCTCGAGCCACGCCATCTCAGTAGACGGCCGGCATCCGAAACCCATCACAATAGCTGCCGTCGGGCCGTCTGCAAAAGTGTAACGCGTATCGGCGGTAGCTAGCTCAGCGTCGCCACCAGGCGCTCGGCGGCCTTCAAATCTGCTGTACTCAGGCCTTCCTCGAATTGCTCGTATACCGGCTGTAACAGCGCGCAAGCGCTGCCGGCTTCTCCTTGCCCGGCCATCAGCGTCGCCATGTCGACTGCGGTTCGCAGCTCCCATGCTCGCGCACCCTGACTGCGGCTCAACTCCAGCGCCTGCAACAGGCATGTCTCGGCTTCGGCGCGATTGCGTTCCGACACCTGGAGAATAAGGCTTCCCTTCATCCGCAGCAACTCCGGAAGGTACATTAGGTCGCCGTTCTTTTCGACTTGACCAAGTGAATCGTCGATCAGCACCATTGCTTCATCGACCTGACCGATCGCGGACAACCCCCTGACCAGCGAGAGGTTGAGTGCAGTTGTGAGCAATTCGTAAGGCGCCGCGTGGAGCTTCTGGAGAGAAGTTCGGAGTCCCTCGACACCACCTTGCGCGTCGCCTTGACCGATCGCGACGTCGCTTTTGAATCCTCGACCAACCAGCAGGTACGGAGCCATGGAATGGGATTCGGCGCGGGAAATGAGCATGTCTATGTATGCCTCAGCACTCTCCAGTTCGCCTGCCCACAGGAATACCGATATTCCCCAGATCAAGGCGATCGCCAGCGTCAGCGAATGATCCATGGCGGCGGCCTCTTCGACGGCCTGTCGAGCACGGTCCATGGCTTGGTCCGGATGGCCTTGCAGCCAAAGGTTCCTCGCCAGGATAGCCTTGGCCAGGATTTTGCCCTCGAAACCGAGATAGACCGTTGTGGTTCGCTGAGAGCGTGGCCCACGATCCAGCGCTGCCTCAAGCTCCGCGCGGGCTTCGGCCAGGTCACCACGAAGGTGAAGCGATATCCCCAGAATGGTATGCGCCAACGCAATCGCGACCGGATCCTCCAGGGTCGCGGCTATGGCTGAACAGCGTTTTGCAAACTGGAGGGCGGTCACGAAATTGCCTGTCCGCAGGTGGAACATGTTGAGCGGACCCAGCAGGCGCACTTGATCCAATGTATCACCGCGTTCTTCGGCGATCGCCAGGCTTTTCTCCAGGGCGGCGCGCGCCGCATCACGCCCTCCCCGCATGAACATCAGGGACACACCCAAGGCTGCCTGGAGATGCATCTCGTCAACTCCACCAAGAGCGGCATCGTCGAGAGCGAATATCGCGCGTTCTGACCAGCGATGACACTCCGGCAACAAGGACATCGCCAGGAAAACAGGCGCGGCAGCAGTGGCAAGTCCGATGCCGATATCGGCGTTTCCGCCCTCGCCGAAGCACCATTCCAGAGCGGCCCGCACATTGTTGATGGCGGCGAAGTGAGGAGCCCGCTCCTCGCCGGTCGCCAGACCTGGCCACTCGATACCTGTTTGCTCAAGCCATCTTCGATAGTAGGCGGCGTGGCGCACCGCCAGATCGGCGGCCTCGGCGTCATCTATGCTGATATCGAGGACGTAGGCGCGCGTGGTATCCAGGAGCCGATAGCGCATCATCGCTCCGAGCGGGCGCGTCGCTATGATCGACTTGGCAACAAGACTATCCATTGCATTAAGAACGGTCGATCTGTCGAGGGCAGCGCTTGTGACGACTTCCAAGACCGCATCGAGCGTGAAATGACCAAGGAATACAGCGAGCCTGCGAAGCACTGCGCGCTCCAGGTCGGTAAGTAGCCCAAAGCTCCAATCCAGCGTGGCCTGCAGGGTCTTTTGACGCGGTGGCGCGGTCCGCGATCCCAGCCATAGCAAAGTCAGACGTTGATCGAGAAGCGCGGCGGTTTGTTGCAATCCATAAGACTCGACCCGCCGGGCCGCCAACTCGATTGCGAGCGCCACACCGTCAAGCTTTCGACAGATGCTTGCGACGATCAGGGCTTCCGCATCGCTGACATCCAAGCGCGCGCCACTTGCCACCGCGCGCTCCACGAACAGTTGAATGGCCGGAAACGTCTGGACAACCGCCGCCGTAAGCCTTGGGTCGTCCGGCGGACAGGCAAGGGCATCCAATCGGTAGATATGCTCGCCTTCGACTCGAAGCGCTTCGCGACTTGTTGCCAGAATGTGGACCTGCGACGCCGCGTCGATGATGCTTGCGGCCAGAGGCGCCACCGCATCGACGAGATGCTCGCAGGTATCGAGGATCAAAAGCATCCGCTTGTTGCGCAGGTAGGCGATCAGATTGGGCGTCGCGTCACTCGATTGAACCGACAGCCCAAGCATGGAGGCAACGGCTGTCGTCACCAGGTCGGGATCGCCGAGCATTCCCAGGTCGACGAACAGCACAGCGCCCGCGAAGGCGTCAATGAGGTGATGTCCGACCGCGATCGCGACGGTGGTTTTGCCGACGCCGCCCGCGCCAACGATTGTGACGAAGCGCGACGCATTCAGTCGAGCCGACAGCTGGAGAACGTCGTCGTCCCGGCCAACCATTCGGCCCAAGCGGCTCGGAAGATTCGCGTGCGGAAAACTGGCGGCAGCTGCAGGCTCTTCATCGCGCGGACCGCCGGTCTGCGAGACGGGCGCGATGAAGCAATAACCCCGCCCTGGTAGTGTCGCGATGTATCGTGCGCCGTCCTTTCCGTCACCCAGCGCCTTGCGGAGCCTGGTCATGTGAAACCGCAGGCTGCCTTCCTCGACTACGACATCGGGCCAAACCCGTGACATCAGATCCTTTTTGCCGACGATTTCATTCGGCGTGGAGATCAGGACAATGAGAATGTCCAGTGCACGCGAACCCAGCGCCAAGGGAGCGCCGTTTTTTGTGACGAGCCTTTCGCTCGCAACCAGATGGAAAGGACCGAACGACAGCCCGTCCTTGGCCTGACCTGCCACTATCGTCATGGCGCTTCTCTCGGAGCCGCCCGCCACCAAGCTTATAGTCTAAGTCAAGTACAACACCTGCACCATAGGCGAACGGTGGCAGGACCCCGCTGCCCGGAGCCACCAGCGCTGACAGCGACTAACAGGGGGCTCACAACACATAACGGGCGATTCTCGTCCTGCGGGCGTAAGTTTTCGGCAGCACCGAGCACCCCCCAGGAGAGACCCATGAATACGACCAAGACTCCCGAACTAATCGATCAGGACCGCCGCCTCCTTTTGAGCACGGCCGCAATGGGCATTGCCGCCGTAGGTACTGCCAGCCTGCTCCCATCGGTCGCCGCAGCCGCGGGCGATGCGATCCGGCCCTTCAAGGTCAGCTTTCCTCAGGAGGAAATCGACGAGCTTAGCCGACGCGTTGCCGCGACCCGCTGGCCGGACCAGGAGAATGTGGCCGACGACACCCAGGGCGTGCAGCTCGCCACAATGCAGAAGCTCGCGAAGTACTGGGCGACGGATTACGACTGGCGCAAGATGGAGACCCGGCTCCATGCCCTGCCGCAGTTCATCACCGAGATCGACGGGCTGGACATCCACTTCATCCATGTCCGCTCCAGGCATGAGAATGCCTTGCCGATCATTGTCACGCATGGCTGGCCTGGCTCGATCATAGAGCAGTTGAAGGTCATCGAGCCACTCACCAATCCAACTGCATACGGCGGGACCGAGGCGGATGCGTTCCACGTGGTGATCCCGTCCTTGCCGGGCTATGGGTTCTCCGGCAAGCCGACGGCACCTGGCTGGATCCCTGCCCGCATCGCCAAGGCGTGGGCTACGCTGATGCAGCGTCTCGACTACACGAAATACGTCGCACAGGGCGGCGACTGGGGCAACGCCGTGTCGGAGACGATGGCGCTGCAAGAGCCTCCGGGCTTGCTCGGCATCCACACCAACATGGCTGCCACCGTGCCCGCCGACATCTCGAAGGCGCTTGCCGCCGGCGGCCCGGCGCCCGCCGGCCTCTCGCCCGACGAGAAGCGGGCCTACGACCAGCTCGACGACTTCTACAAGAACGGGCTGGGCTACGCGATCGAGATGAACAATCGCCCGCAGACGCTCTACGGCGTCGTCGACTCGCCGGTCGGTCTCGCAGCCTGGATGCTCGACCACGACATCCGCAGCTACGAGCTGATCGCACGCGTCTTCGACGGGCAGGCGGAAGGGCTGACGAAGGACGATATCCTGGACAATGTCACGATGTACTGGCTGACCAACACCGCGATCTCCTCGGCGCGTCTTTACTGGGACAACGCGCACCACCCGACGGGAGGCTTCTTCGACCCCAGGGGCATCAAGATCCCGGTCGCTGTGAGCGCCTTCCCGGACGAGATCTACCAGGCGCCGCAGAGCTGGGCTGAAAAGGCGTATCCGAAGCTTATCCATTACAACCGGCCCCTCAAGGGCGGCCATTTCGCAGCCTGGGAGCAGCCCGCAGCCTTCACCGCCGAACTCCGGACGGCATTTCGTCCGCTGCGCCAGCAAATCTGAACCCCCACAGGGTTCTGCTTGCAGTCACGCCTGCTCGACTGCCCAAGGCAACCCGATTGAACCCGGGACAAAGGAGAACGTCATGTCAGCAATCGCGCAATCTTCCGTATCGCACGAACCCATCACGAAGATGGCAGCCCCCGTCGAGGACCATGAAATCGTCGATTCAAGCTTTACGGCTATCATCAACGCGCCGATCGAGAAGATCGACATTCCCAACTGGTGCTTCGCGCTGTCGGAACATGAATATCAGGGGTGTTCGCCCGCCCACATAGCGGCGGGTTTCACGACGACGCCGGATGGCAAGCGCATGTCGATCAATGTCGAGATCATCGGCGGCAGCCTGATGGTGCAACATTATGTCGAGACGCTCGGCCGCAAGGATCACCTCATCCTGGAATCGGTTTCAGACCTCTTCACGCCTACGGGCCGCACCACGATCCATGTGCATTGGGAGCTGAGCGTCAAGGCTATCGACAGTCGCCGATGTGAGTTTACCAACCACGTCCGGTCCTGGGCCACGAAGGAATTCATGGCTTTCTTCGAGCGCCAGGGCATCCCGTTCGAGGTGCTTCGGTCACAGCGCCAGCCCATGTCGATCGCTCACAAGAAGAGCGAGACGCCGCTTTTTGCGGCCAGCATCGAACGAGCCGCGCTCAGGAACTGAGCGGCAGCATCTGGCCTGTGATCTAGCCGCTCCATGGAGGAGGCACAATGACGAGGCACGCACATGACCGGGAGGTCACCGCACTTCTGGTGATCGATCCGTACAACGACTTCATTTCCGACGGGGGCAAGATATGGCCCCGCATCCGGGCTGTCGCAGAGGCGAACGGCTGCGTGCCTCACATGCTGCAAGTCCTGAATGCCGCGCGTCAAGCTAAGCTTCGCGTCTTCTATGCAATGCATCATCGATACCGTCCGGGCGACTATGAGACATGGACTTACGTCGCGCCCGTCCAGAAGAGAGCATGGAAGAGCAAGAGCTTTGAATACGGCACCTGGGGCGGCGAGATTCGGTCCGAGTTCGAGCCCAAGCCAGGCGAGACTGTCGCCACCGAACATTGGTGTTCCAGTGGGTTCGCCAATACGGATCTGGATCTGCAGCTGAAAAGGCACGGAATCCAGAAACTCATTGTCATCGGACTGATCGCACACACCTGCGTCGAAGCGACCGTTCGCTTCGCCGCCGAGCTCGGCTACGACGTAACCGTGGTGAGGGACGCGACGGCAGACTACTCCGATGAGGAGATGCACGCGGCTCTCGACGTCAACATGCCGAACTACGCCAGCGCGATTGTCACGACAGACGAAATCATCGACTCGATTTCTGCCGTCCAGACCTCGGCCGCCGAGGCGTAGTGATGATCGATCTCACACGCGAGGGAATGGCCAACCGTGCGCATCTCACTCTTCACACCGGCGGACCGTTTCCGTGCGCTCGACGCGTCAAAATACGTCGAAGAGAACTTGGCTCTCGCCGACATCCAGCAGAGAGATCGAGAACAGGCTCGGTCATTACGTGGCAACGATCGGGCAGGACCAGGTCCCACCCAACTGGAAAGAAAACGACCATGTCAGACATCGCAACGGCCCGTCAGGGCGAAAAGACCTCCGACACCGCAAGCGCACGTCCCGTCGACCTGAAGTTCGAGGTTGTCGTTATTCCGGTCGCAGACGTCGACCGCTCCAAGCAGTTCTACGAGGGCCTCGGCTGGCGGCTCGATGCCGACTTCGCGGTCGGCGACACGTTCCGGGTTGTGCAGTTCACGCCTCCGGGCTCACCTGGCTCGATCCACTTCGGCAAGGGTGTCACCTCGGCCGCGCCGGGGTCGACACAGGGTCTCTATCTCATCGTGTCCGACATCGTGGCGGCGCGCGCCGAGCTCATCGCTCATGGTGCAGATGTGAGCGAAGTGTTCCACCGTGCCGGTCCGGGACAGCCTGCTGTCAATGGTCGGGACCCGGAGGGACGCAGCTACGTCTCCTTTGCAACGTTCACCGATCCCGACGGGAACGGCTGGCTGCTCCAGGAGATCACCACCCGGTTTCCGGGCCGGATCGACTCGAAGGCGACGAGCTTCGCCTCCGAGGGCGACCTGGCCGCCGCAATGCGGCGCGCGTCGGTCGCCCACGGAGAGCACGAGAAGCGGACCGGCGGCCAGCGCGACGAGAACTGGCCGGACTGGTACGCCGAATACATGGTGGCCGAGCAGTCTGGCGAGGAACTGCCGCAGTAGGACGAGCTTCCAGACGGCGGCACACTGCCGCCGTATTCGTCCGCGGCCTGCGGAGATCGTGGCGACCTGACGGCCTTTATCGGAGGAAATCATGAGTACCGCAGCCATCCCCACTCAGCGCGAACCTGAACTTCTTGGCCAGACCGTCGTCGTCATCGGCGGTAGCGCCGGCATCGGTCTGGAGACCGCCCGGCGTGCCCGCGCCGAAGGCGCCCGCGTCATCCTCACCGGACGCAATCGCGACCGCCTCGATCAAGCAGCGCGCGAGATTAGCGCTGAGGGCACCGCCGCCTTCGACGCCAACGATGCGACCCAGCTGAAGTCGTTCTTTCAAGATCTGCCGGACTTGATCGACCATGTGATGGTTACTGCCGGCGCTCCCCATTATCGCTCACCCCTCGAAATTCCTCCCGAGGAGGCACGACACGATCTCACGGACCACCTATTGCTCGCGCTCAATGTGGCACGCAGCGCCGCCGGCAAGGTCGGGTCGGCCGGCTCACTGATATTCATGGGCGGCACGGGCGCACGCCGCCCAAAACCAGGCCTCGCGATCGTCTCGACGGTTACCGTCGCGTTCCCCGCGCTCATCGCCAATCTCGCGCTCGAGCTCGCGCCGATACGCGTCAACCTGATCGCCGCAGGCTTCGTCGACACGCCACTGTCGGCGTCGCTGCTCGGCGACAACCTCGACAAGCGGCGCGACGAACTGCGCGCGACGCTGCCAATCCGACGTGTCGTCGGACCGGCCGATGTCGCCGCGCTCGCCGTTCACATCATGAGCAACACGGCGCTGACGGGCGCGACATACGACGTCGACGGCGGCCAGCAGCTCGTCTCGTGACTATGCAGGAACAAAGCACATTGCCTCATCACAAAGAGACATCACCATGAACACGATCAGTGTTTGCGACAAAATCGATGAGCGCCGCCGTCGCCTGATCGGTGCAGCCGCAATGGGCGTGACGCTTGCCGAACTCGGCATGACCGCGACAGCGAAGGCGGCACCCAGCGGAGTCGACCAGACGACGGCGTCTGCGATGCACACGGCAAAGAACTCGTTCGGCGCACCCAGGCAGATCGATGCCGGTGTCCTTAATGTCGGCTATGCAGAGGCCGGCCCTGCCGACGGTCCGCCCGTTATCCTTCTCCATGGCTGGCCTTACGACATCCACACATATGTCGACGTTGCGCCCATTCTGGCGGCGAAAGGCCGCCGCGTGATCGTGCCCTACCTGCGCGGATACGGCACGACGCGGTTCTTGTCGGACGAGACGATGCGCAATGGTCAGCAGTCGGCCATCGCTGCCGACATCGTCGCGCTGATGGATGCGCTGGGTATCGAGAAGGCGACGATTGCCGGCTGCGACTGGGGCGCTCGGACGGCGAACATCATCGCCGCCCTGTGGCCGGAACGCTGCAAGGCGATGGTCTCGGTGAGCGGCTATCTCATCGGCAACCAGCAAGCCGGCAAACTGCCGCTGCCGCCGAAGGCCGAGCTGCAATGGTGGTACCAATATTACTTCGCTACCGATCGCGGCCGTGTCGGCTACGAGAAATATACGCGCGATTTCGCCAGGCTGATTTGGCAGCTCGCCTCGCCGCAATGGAATTTCGATGAGCCCACGTTCGAGCGGAGTGCTGCGGCCTTCGACAATCCGGATCACGTCGCGATCGTCATCCACAATTATCGCTGGCGGCTCGGCCTGGCAGAAGGCGAGGCGCAATATGATTCACTGGAGCAGCGGCTTGCTCAGGCACCCGTCATCTCCGTGCCCACGATGACGCTCGAGGGCGACGCCAATGGCGCGCCGCATCCGGACGCCAGCGCTTACGCCAAGATGTTTTCAGGCAGATATAGCCACCGGGTAGTCATGGGCGGCATTGGACACAACCTACCCCAGGAAGCGCCAGAGGCCTTTGCCGACGCCGTTATCGAGGTCGACGCGTGATCGAGTTCGCGGCGCCGCTCCTCCGGCAGGTACTACAGCCACCAAAAGAATGCCTATGAACCTGATCGCAAGGGTTGTTTATACGGCCAGGATCACAACCACAGGTGGCCGCGAGGATGGCGCCTCGCGCAGCTCTGATGGCCTTCTGGACATCAGGCTTTCCACACCCGGATCGGCGCGCATCGGCACCAACCCGGAGCAACTGGTTGCAGCCGGCTGGTCGGCCAGCTTCGCAAGCGCGGTTGCGTCTGTGGCTCACGAACAAAAAATTACGCTGCCGGCCGGAGTGAGAATCGATGCCGAGGTTGATCTGAACCTCGGGGACGACGGCTACTCTCTCAGCACTCGGCTCAACGTCAGCCTGCCTGGCGTGGAGTACAATACCGCACGAGCCCTGATCGACGAGGCGCACGACATTTGTCCGTACTCGAAAGCGACGCGCGGCAACGTTCAAATTGCGATCAACCTGCTCTGAGTGGATTGCATCGATCGTTGAAGCAATTGGCATGGCCAGGGTTACATTTTGGATCATCCTTCTCGCCAAGGTCTACAAAAACCTGCCACGGCATCGCACCTGTCAGAGCGCATCCAGCACAAATACGGTCAGGATGACAGGAGGGGTATCCCTCCGGTCACCGTGATAATCCCTTCTGAGCGCGAAATGTCCGCTCTGGGTCATGAGCTGTCACTGGTGGCGTCTGCACACACGTGCGGCAAAGTCCGCCTCAACGTAAGCATCAAATCCAAAGGCGGGCGCCGATACGAGCAAGCCGACGCTCGGCAAAACCAGCAGGAGCCGTGAGCAATCCCGCCCCTGTGCTTTCGATCAGCTCAGAAGATCGAGTTTGTGATCGATTTTATCGGGCCGAGCAGGATCGATCCTTCCGGCACGCCGGCGTCGATCGGAATGGCTTTGCGGTTTGCTGTCGCCACCATCGGCTGACCGATGTCGGCCGTCACCACGACCGGGGTCTTGTTCGGCACACGGTCGTAGAGGTCGATGATGTCCTGGTTCATCAGGCGAACACAGCCCGACGACACCGATTTGCCGATCGACCGCCATTCCGGCGAACCGTGCAAGCGGTAGAGCGTGTCCTGGTTGCCCTGGAAGAGATAGAGCGCCCGCGCGCCAAGCGGGTTCTTGAGCCCACCGGGCATGCCGCCATTCTCGGCGCTGTAGGGTCTCAACTCCGGCTGCCGCGCTATCATGTCGTCCGGCGGCGTCCATTTCGGCCATTTCTGCTTCCATTGGACCACCGCATCGCCCGACCATTCGAAGCCGGCGCGGCCGAGGCCGACCCCATAGCGGATCGCCTGGCCGCCCGGGCGCACCAGATAGAGGAAGTGATTGGTGGTGTCGACGACGATAGTGCCCGGCTGCTGCCCGGTCGGATCGTCAACGATCTGGCGCAGGAACTGCGGGTCGATCTTGTCGACCGGTATGGCCGGCAGCTCGAAGCCGCCATCCGACATCGGCCCATACATCGTCACATAGTCGCCGAGCGCCGGCTCGACATAGGTCGGCGGCGGCGGCTCGACCGGTTGTTGCGACAGCGTGGTGCAACTGGAGACCGCGACCGAGGCGGCGCCAAGGGCTGCTGCGTTGAGAAAACCGCGACGGCTCAGGCGAAAAGAGGACGATGGGGATATGAACATGATGCCTTTTTTAAGTCTCAAATCGCAACAAAGCATAAATGCGTCCTGTTGCGCGCGGTTGCCCGAGCAATGCCCGGCGCGATAGGCGGTTCCAATTCTGGCCGCAGGGTGGACAAACAAAGGCAAAGCTGTGACTGGATCGTCACTGTTGCGCCGACGCAACATTTCCGGTGTCACCCCCCGGCGACCAGACCTTCAAGGGACGGCAGGATCAGGGCCGGTGGAAAATCCCGGTATTCCTCTGGCTGATTGGCGCGGTTGATCCACACCGTCCTGAAGCCGAATTTGGTGGCGCCGGCGACGTCCCAGCGGTTGGATGACTGGAAAGAGACAGCGCCCGGATAGAGGCGCCAGCCCGTGGTGACCATGTCGTAGACCGACGGATCGGTCTTGAAGCGCCTGACGCTGTCGACAGAAAAGACGTCGTCCAGGACCTGGTCGAGCGCGGCGGACTTGACGGCCGCTTGCAGCATCTCAGGCGAACCGTTGGACAGGATCGCCAGCCTTGCCCCCGATGCCTTGAGCGCCTTGAGCACGGCCGGCACCTCCGGATAGCAGTCCAGCCGCCAATAGGCCTCAAGCAGCTTCGCCCTCAGCCCGGCATCCGCGGATGGAACCTTGCGCAGGGCGAAGTCGAGGGCCTGCTCGGTGAGCTGCCAGAAATCGGCATAGGCCCCCATCAGCGTCCTGACCCAGGAATATTCCAGCTGCTTGGCGCGCCAGATATCGGACAGCAACTGGCCGTCCGGCCCGATCTGGTCGGCGTGACGGCGCACGGCCGCATGCACGTCGAACAGCGTGCCATAGGCGTCGAAAACGTAAGCCGCGAACTGCATTCGACAGTTTTGAGGCCGCGTAAGGCAAGGCGCAAGCGCTGATTGCAGTCCGCCAGCCCGCTGGCCTCAACAAATCTCAGCCAAGCCGGTTGACGGCGGCCGCCAAAGCATCTTCCAATGCGCCGCAACAAGCATCGAACGGAACCTGGCAATGACACTGGCGACTGCGGCGCAATCCGCGACATGGACCTTCGTCGACGGCGACTGGTACGAGGGCAATGTTGCCATTCTAGGGCCGCGCAGCCACGCCATGTGGCTCGGCACCAGCGTGTTCGACGGCGCCCGCTGGTTCGAGGGCGTCGCCCCCGATCTCGATCGCCATGCAGCAAGGGTAAACGCCTCGGCGATCGCGCTCGGCCTGAAGCCGACGATGAGCACCGACAAGATCGTCGGGCTGACCTGGGACGGGCTGAAGAAGTTCGACGGCAAGACGGCAGTCTACATCAGGCCGATGTATTGGGCCGAGCATGGCGGCTATATGGGCGTGCCGGCCGACCCGGCCTCGACGCGTTTTTGCCTTTGCCTCTATGAATCGCCGATGATCTCGCCGGCGGGTTTTTCGGTTACGGTGTCGCCGTTCCGGCGCCCGACCATCGAAACCATGCCGACCAACGCCAAGGCTGGCTGCCTTTATCCCAACAACGGCCGTGCCATCCTCGAAGCCAAGATGCGCGGCTTCGACAATGCGCTCGTGCTCGATATGCTGGGCAATGTCGCCGAGACCGGGACCTCGAATATTTTCCTGGTCAAGGACGGCCATGTCTTGACGCCGGCGCCGAACGGCACCTTCCTGTCCGGCATTACCCGCGCGCGCACCATGGCCCTGCTAGGCGAATACGGCTTCACGACGACGGAAAAGACGCTGTCGATCCGCGATTTCCTGGAGGCAGACGAAATCTTCTCGACCGGAAACCACTCGAAAGTCGTGCCGGTCACCCGTATCGAGGATCGCAATCTGCAACCCGGACCGGTCGCCAAGAAGGCGCGCGAACTCTATTGGGAATGGGCGCATTCGACTTCGCCCGGCTGACCCGCTAAAAAGCGGCCGGCGCTTCGTTTCCGGAGTTGTTCCAGACCAATCCAGTCCTATGTTAGTCCGGTATCGACACCGGATTTTTCCACGAGGGAGTACGACCGATGGCTTTTGAATTGCCCGCCTTGCCCTATGATTACGAGGCCTTGCAGCCTTACATGTCCAAGGAAACGCTGGAATATCACCACGACAAGCACCACAAGGCCTATGTCGACAACGGCAACAAGCTGGCCGCCGAGGCGGGCATGGGCGATTTGTCGGTCGAAGAGGCCGTCAAACAGTCCTTCGGCAAGAATGCGGGCCTCTTCAACAATGCCGCCCAGCACTACAATCACATCCATTTCTGGAAATGGATGAAGAAGGGCGGCGGCGGCAACAAGCTGCCCGGCGCATTGCAAAAGGCGGTCGACAGCGATCTTGGCGGCTACGACAAGTTCAAGGCCGACTTCATCGCCGCCGGCACCACCCAGTTCGGTTCGGGCTGGGCCTGGGTCTCGGTCAAGGACGGCAAGCTGGCGATCTCGAAGACGCCGAACGGCGAGAACCCGCTCGTCCATGGCGCGACGCCGATCCTCGGCGTCGATGTCTGGGAACATTCCTATTACATCGATTATCGCAACGCCCGGCCGAAATATCTCGAAGCCTTCGTCGACAGTCTCATCAACTGGGACTATGTGCTCGAACTCTACGAAAAGGCCTGATCCGTTCCAGAAAAGCCCCGGCAGAACCGGGGCTTTTCTTTTTCAGCATCAGAACGACAGCTGCAAAATTTCACGCAAGCGTGAGGCGAAGCGTCGGAATTTTTAAGCCATCCTTGCCGTTTGTCATCGGGGTGGGACCGCATCCTGAATTTGCCTTCAACATGGAGCCAAGTGAATGAGAAAGCTTATCCTCGCCATCTCGATGCTCGCCTTCGCCGGTTCGGCGGCATTTGCCGACCCGGTAGCCGACCGGCAGGCCCTGATGAAGGAACGTGGCAAGATCGCCGCCGGCTTGTCGAAAGTGGTCAAGGGCGAGACGCCCTACGACGCAGCTTCGGTGCTGACGGCGTTGCAGGCACTGCAGGTAAATGCCGAGAAATTCCATGCCGGCGTCGACACGCTTTTCCCGGCCGGCAGCGACACCGGCGACACCACGGCGTCCCCAAAAATCTGGCAGGACATGGCCGGCTTCAAGACGGCTGAAGGCAAGTACCTCGCCGACGTCAAGGCGGCGGTCGCCGCAGCACCTGCGGATGCCGACGCGTTGAAGGCGCAGTTCAACACCATCGGCGGCGGCTGCGGCAACTGTCATCAAAACTACAGGGTGAAAAAAGGCTGATAGCGGGCAATGCGCTTGCTGAAGAAACTTGTCGGCGCCGCCCTCGTTCTGGGCGGCGCGGCCGCGATTGCCGGCTGGTTCCTGTCGGCTCCGGTCAGGCTCGATGCCGCAACGCTGGCGCAGCTTGGCCCCGGCGAGGCCGCCAGGGGCAAGCGCATCTTCTACGCCGGCGGCTGCACATCCTGTCATGCCAAGCCTGGCTCGCAAGGCGACGCCCGCCTTCAACTGGTCGGCGGCCTTGAACTCAAGACGCCATTCGGCACCTTCGTGCCGCCGAACATCTCGCAGGATACCAAGGACGGCATCGGCGCCTGGTCGGTCGAGGATCTTGCCAACGCCATGCTGAAGGGCGTGTCACCGTCGGGCGAGCATCTCTATCCGGCATTTCCCTATACTTCCTACGCGCGCATGAAGCCGGCCGACATTGCCGATCTCTATGCATTCCTGAAGACGTTACCCGCGGTCGCCGGCAAGGCGCCCGCCAATTCGCTGGGGTTTCCCTTCAACGTCCGACGCGGTCTTGGCTTGTGGAAGCTGCTCTATTTGAGTGACCAGCCGGTCGTTTCCTTTCCCGACGGCACACCGGATCCGGTGGTGACAGGCCGCTATCTGGTCGAAGGCCCCGGCCATTGCGGCGAATGCCACACGCCGCGGGATCTTACCGGCGGCACCAGGAAGAGCCAATGGCTGGCAGGTGCGGCCTCCGCCGAAGGCAGCGGCATCGTGCCGAACATCACGTCGGGCGAGGGCGGCATCGCGGACTGGTCCGAGGCCGACATCGCCAACTATCTCGAAACCGGCTTCACGCCGGATTTCGATACGGTCGGCGGCGCAATGGTCGACGTGCAGCGCAACATGGCCGTGCTGACCCCGGAGGACCGCTCGGCGATCGCCGCCTACCTGAAGGCCCTGCCGCCGCATCCCAACGGCTATCCGGCGCGCAAGAAGCCGTCGAGCTGACGGCTGTTGCGTCAGCGGTCGCCGAGGAAATCGAAGCCGGTTTCGAAGAAGTGATTGTAGTCGCAGGTCATTTCCTCGCCGGGCGCAATGTCGCGCAAGGCATAGGTCTCCTCCGGCTGCGAGACGTCGCAATTCGGGCTGTCGGCATGGTTCATGTAGCGCGCATCGTCGGCTTCGAAGACGATGTAATTCGGGTCGCGCCGGTCCGGATAGGCGTAGCGGTCGAGATAGGTTCTGACCGGCCCGGTTTCCCGCTCGTAGGCCGCTACCTCGATGCGCCGGTCGTATTTCGGGTCGAGCTTCCAGACCAGCGTGCCGCGGGCAATGTGGTTCTTGGCAAAGACGCCGATGCCCTGGATGGGCGATTTGTCGAGATAGACATCGACGAGCAACATGGCAGATCCCTGGGTGATTGTGTGTTGGCGCGGCTGTGAAAAGGCCGCGCACTGGGTAGCGCGCGGCCTTTGCAATTGCGAGCGGAAAATCAGCTGTGCCTGCCCATTATCCGAAGCCTCGTACGGCTCGTCGCCTGTCGAGACCCTAGCGCTGTTGCAGCGCCAGCCGGATGCCTAAGGCGCAATAGATACCGCCGACAGCCTTGCCTTGCCATCTCAGCACCGTCGGGTTTCGGCGCAGGAATGCACCGAGGCCGCCCGCACCCACGGCGAAAACCACCGTGCTGACGAGGCCCAACAGAACAAAGATGACGCCCAATATCGCCAGTTGAAGCATCACCGATCCGTTTTCAGGCCGCACGAACTGCGGAAGAAATGCGAGGAAGAAAAGCGCGGTCTTGGGATTGAGAACCTCGGTCAAAACAGCCTGCCGAAATGCTTTGGCAGCGGGGATCGCAAGTGCGCCGGCGGCCGGATAGGCCGGCGTTTTCTCGATGATCGCGCGAATGCCGAGATAAATGAGGTAGGCTGCGCCGATGTACTTCACGATGCTGAAAAGCGCCGCCGACGTGGCAATGATCGCCGAAATGCCGACGATCGCCATGGAGGTGTGAACCACGTCGCCGGCCGCGATCCCGGCGCCGGTCGCAATGCCCACCCTGGTTCCGGAACTGGTTGCCCGCGCCACCGTCAGAAGAGTGGCGGGACCCGGGATGAAGACAAAGCCAAGCACAACCGCGACATAAGCTATCAACGTGGCGAGATCGATCATTGGTGGGCTCCGCAACTCTCACCGCCAATGAAGCCACGTCGCGGAACGGAAGGCAATGACCGCTCATCCGCCGATGTTCGCGCCGCAAGCTCGGCCTTGCCAGTCACCTTGAGCCCGAAGGCGTAGGTGAAGGCGATTTCCTCCAGTCTTGAAAACCGGCCGGAGGCGCCGGCATGGCCTGAATCCAGGTTGATCTTGAACAGCACCGGATTTTCACCCGTCTTGCGGTCGCGCAGCCGCGCCGCCCATTTGGCCGGCTCCCAATAGGTGACGCGCGGGTCGGTCAGGCCGGCCAGTGCCAGGATCGGCGGATAGTCGAGTGCGGCGACATTGTCGTAGGGCGAGTAGGCGGCGATGGTCCGGTAATCCTCCGCCGACGCGATCGGATTGCCCCATTCCGGCCATTCCGGCGGCGTCAGCGGCAAGCTGGCGTCGAGCATGGTGGTGAGCACGTCGACGAAGGGAACCTCGGCGACGATGCCGCCGAAGCATTGCGGCGCCATGTTGGCGACCGCGCCCATCAGCATGCCGCCGGCCGAACCGCCTTGCGCAACGATGCGGTCATGCTGTGTATAGCGTTCGGCGACGAGGTGGTGGGCGGCAGCGACAAAATCGGTGAACGTGTTCATCTTGTTCGCCCGCTTGCCGTCGTCGTACCAGCCATAGCCCTTGTCCTTGCCGCCGCGAACATGGGCTATCGCGTAGACAAAGCCGCGGTCGACCAGCGAAAACAGATTGGTGTTGAACGCGGCGGGTACGGCTATGCCGTAAGATCCGTAGCCGTAAAGCAGGCAAGGGGCGGACCCGTCGAGCGGTGTGTCGCGGTGATGGAGGAGCGAGATCGGCACCAGTTCGCCGTCGGCGGCAGGCGCCATCAGCCGGCGCGTGACGTAGTGCTCCGGGTCGTGGCCGGACGGCACTTCCTGGGTCTTGAGCAGCACCCGCTCGCGGGTGCGCATGTTGTAATCGAAGACCTGCGCCGGGGTCGTCATCGACGAATAGGAAAAGCGCATGATCTCGGTGTCGTATTCGTAGGAGCCGGACAGGCCGAGCGAGAAGGCTTCCTCGTCGAAGGAGATCAGGTGCTCCTCGCCGCTCTTGCGGTCGCGCACGACGATGCGCGGCAGGCCTTCCTTGCGCTCGAGCCGGACCATGTGGTCCTTGAAGCCGATCACCGAAAGGATCAGCCGGCCCGCTTCGTGCGGCACCAGTTCCTGCCAATTGGCGCGCACCGGATCATGGGCCGGCGCCGTCATGATCTTGAAGTCCTTGGCGCCGTCGGCATTGGTGAGGATGAAGAAGATGTCGCCGCCTTCCTCGAGTTCGTACTGCAGGCCGGTCTGGCGCGCCGCAACCAGCTTCGGCTCGGCGAACGGATCGTCGGCGCTCATGATACGGTATTCCGAGGTCTCATGGTCGTTGATGCCGATCATGATCCACTCGTTGGAGCGCGTGCCGCCGACATCCATGAAGAAGCCGGGATCAGTCTCCTCGTAAATCAGCCGGTCGTTTTCAGGACCGTCGCCAAGCGCATGGAACAGCACTTTGGAAGGACGGTGGTTGGGGTCGAGGCGGGTGTAGAAAAAACCGTCATTGCCGGCATCCCACACACCGCCGCCGCCGGTGTCCGGGACCCTGTCCGCCAGATCGTTGCCGCCGGCCAGATCGCGGACGCGCAGCGTGTAGAATTCGGAACCCTTGTCGTCGAAGGCCCAGAGCAGCTTGCTGTGGTCGTCCGAATGATCGACGCCGCCCAGGCGGAAATAGGGCTTGCCCTCGGCCTCGGCATCGCCGTCGAGCAATATCCGCTTGTCGCCGCCGTCGCGCGCCGTGCGGAAATAACGCGGCTGCTGGCCGCCAAGCTTGAAGGAGGAGCCGTAGGCGTAAGGTCCGTCCTTCATCGGCACGGAAGAATCGTCTTCCTTGATGCGTCCCTTCATTTCCGCGAAAAGCTGCTTCTGCAGTTGGACCGTATCGGCCATCAGCGCCGCCTGGTAAGCATTCTCGGCTTCGAGGTGGGCGCGGATTTGGCCGTCGAGCAGGGACGGATCCCTGAACATCTCTTGCCAATTGGCGGCCCTCAGCCAGGCATAATCGTCCGTCCGCGTTATGCCGTGATGCGTGTCGAAGATCGGCCGCTTCTCCGGCTGCGGCGGCGTGGCGGTCGGAAACACTGGGGTTCTGGTCATTGCGTCTCGCTGTGGAAGCTACTTGAATGGCGAATGAACACGCCGAGCAGCGCGGGTTCAAGGGCTATGATCTATTGTCGTGGTGGCTCGAGAGGACGGGCTGGAGGAGCGGATAACGAATATTTCTTCTCGGACTGCCGCGGTTCTCGCCGTCGCTGCGATGACCCTGCCAGTGCCGGTCAATCTCATGCAACTGCCTTCGCGGCTTGGCAAGTGGCCGATATGGCTGGGTCTACAGAAATACATTACCCCATTTCAATGACACAGCGCACCGCTCCGGCGACGGCTCGCGAGCAACAGTAACGCTTCGCAACCTATGATTTTACTGAATCCGCCGATCATCCAGGCTGTAATGCCGCCGGCAGGGTCAAGCATCGAACTCTATTTACCTGCTGCCGTTTGTGTAATGGCTGCTTGCCGCGGCGTCAGTCGATGCTGGTCTGACCAGAAAAAATGGCAAAGTTACACTTTGCACGAAAGAGTGAAGCTGAATATGGAAGATTTGACTTGTATCGCTGAATAGACCGAAAGAAGCGAATTGACTTACTTGGCGGACCGGCCCATTAAGATGCCGCGACGCGAATCGCGGAGGCTTTTTCCTGCACAAGTTCGCGCGATGCCCAACTATCGAAATGGGCGCAAACAGAAACAATTCTCGTTGGGGCCTGAACGCCATGGATATTACCGAAACACCTTCCAGAAACAGTGACGCGCTGATCGAGCTCACCGCCGACGTGGTGGCTGCCTATGTCAGCAACAATCCCGTACCGGTCGGCGAACTGCCGAACCTTATCGCCGATGTCCATGCCGCTCTCGGGCGTGTCGGCGGGGCCGCCGAGCAGCCGCCTGCCGACAAGCAGAAGCCGGCGGTAAATCCGAAGCGGTCGGTGCATGACGACTACATCATCTGTCTCGAAGACGGCAAGAAGTTCAAGTCGCTCAAGCGTCACTTGATGACCCACTATGATCTGACGCCCGACCAGTATCGTGAAAAGTGGAACCTGGACCCAAGCTATCCGATGGTTGCGCCCAATTACGCGGCCGCCCGTTCGCAGCTCGCCAAGAAGATGGGTCTCGGCCGCAAGCGCAAGGGACGCTGACAAGCGGCTCTTCCGGTTTGACACTCAAACGGCGCCTGCAGGCGCCGTTTTGTATTAGGGGGTCAAGGTCGAACCCGCCATGCTGCCGGCAACTGCCGTCCGGTCAGGCGGTCTGCTTCAGCGCTGCCTCGGCGTCACGCTTGATGCGCTTGACCATCGAGCGAAGACCATTGGCGCGCTGCGGCGACAGGTGCTCGTCAAGTCCGAGCGCCTTCAATGTGGCCTCTGCGTCGGTCCTCTGGATTTCGCTGGCCGGCCGTCCCGAAAACAGGGCCAGCATGATGGCGACCAGGCCGCGCACGATATGGGCGTCGGAATCGCCCTTGAAGGTGATAACGGGGTCGACACCCCCGCCTTGCTCGGTGGTCAGCCAGACCTGGCTGACGCAGCCGGGCACCTTGTTGGCTTGTATGCGTTGCTCGTCGGGAAACGGCGGCAGCGCTTCACCCAGTTCAATCACATAGCGATAGCGGTCTTCCCACTCGTCGAGCAGGGAAAAGTCGTCGCGGATGGTCTGGATCGTCGTCGTCATTCCCCGGATATAGTCATCCGGCGCTGCCACGTCACGGAAAAAGAGGAGAAACGCCGCAGGTGCCGAGAGCGAGAGCCTTGCGGTTTAGCGATGAATTCGGCCGAAACAGTCTCAGTTCTTCGCCGGCAAGTGCACTTTCGCCGGCAGATCGACTTTCGCCGGCAAGACGATTTCCCCGGGCACGCTACCGGTGGTCGTCACCGCATCGGGTTCAGCGGCCTTGTCGTCCAGCATGGCAGCCGCGATCTTGGCGGTCTCCTTTGCCCGGGCGGTGATGGTGTGCATTGCCGATTTGCCGGTCTCGCACACGTCCGGCTTGCGCTCGCAGATGCCGGCGATATCGCCGACGGCTTCGCGCGCCGCAAACAGCGCCTGGAGCGGCCCGACGCTTTCGCGGCCCGCATCATCGGCGCCGACACCCAGCGGCAGCGCCAGAAGCACCAGCGAAAACCAGAAAGCAGCTCTTATCAGAAAGCCCATCTGTCTGTCCTTTATGACGTCACGCATCCGAACCGCACGACCCTTGTACCGCGATACTGACACAGACGCGCAAAGGACGGCTTGTCCCGAAAGCAACAGTTTTCCTTAAATTTTAGGTAGATTCGAAACGAAGCGTTTTGAAGTTCATTTGCCTCGAACGGCTCAGATTTTATTCAGCAAATGATAACCATGCAACCGATTGTTTTTCATGATCATTTTCTTAATCGGCGACAGTTTGATGCCATCGGTCGTAGGTGCAGGCGCGGGCGGTGTGGATAACGCTCCGTTTACTATGGCGGCAATTGCCCCGGTTTTCCCCGCCGGTATCCCGATATTTGCAGCCTGCCGGGGGACGATCGGCCCAGCCTTATCCATTCCTTAAACGCTGGATGCGAGTTTTGGATCGACAAAAGCCGCCTGCAAAGCAGGGCCGTTCACGACCGGGTGCGTTGAGTTGAGTGCGATCAAGGCCAGATACGCCGAGTTGCCGGGCGCGATAGCCGCCGGTTGCGAACGGATGGTTCATCCGTCCGTGCTCGGCCAGAGCGATCGTCGCCGCCACAGCCGGTTCATTGGCGCCATGCTGGCGGCTCCTTTCTTCAGCGCGGGTGCAGCGGTGACGCTGGTCACGTCGGGCATGGGCGCGGCCCTGACTGTGGCTGCCATCTTTGCGGCGTTCGGCCTTTGCTGGTTCGCCGCCCTGCTGGTGGCTGCATCGGGCAAGATGACCCTGGCCGGCCAACTCGCCTTGATCGTCGGCAGCGTTGCCCTCGGTGCCCTTATCGCTGCCGCCGGCGGTGTGGCCTCGCCGGTTGCCTTGCTCGGGGTGGCGCTGCCGTTTGAAGCGTGGTGGATCGGCCAGTCGCGCCGTGCCGTGATCTGGGGCGCCATATCGGCCTTTGTCGCAGTCTTGCTGCAGCCTTTAGCCGGTTCCGTCTTGCCGCTCGGCCAGACCGAAATCGCCGCATGGCACTGGCTAGTGCCGTTGGCCTGGGCGCTCACGCTCATTCCGCGTGTCGCTTCACTTCGTGCCACCGCCAGCGCTCAGCTTGATCCGGCCGGCAGCCACCGGCTCGAAGACCTGATCGACGCCGTCGTGCTGCGAATCGCTGCGCATGGTGAGGTTCTGGACGCCTCGGCTAAGGCACGCACGATGCTGAGGCTGCCACCGGAGCTGCTTTTCGGCACCGGACTTTTCGATCGCATCCATCTGTCCGACCGCGTCCCGTATCTCAGTGCGCTGGCCGATATGCGCGATGGCGCCCTGTCGCGCCGGCTCGACCTTCGCGTACGGCTGCCGCAGAGCAGCGGCGTGACGGCCGACAATTACCGGCCGTTCTCGCTCGAGATGATGCGCGCGCCGGGGCAGGAGACTGTCTTCACGCTTCTTCTGTGCGAGAACGACGAACTGGCCGGACTGCGCCAGGAGCTTGCCGCTGCCAATGAGGCGGCTGCCTCCGCCGAGGTGGCGAAAGGACGTTTCCTTGCCGTCGTCAGCCATGAGTTGCGCACCCCGCTCAATGCCATCATCGGCTTTTCCGACATGTTGCTGCACGAGATGTTCGGCAGCTTCAAGGATCCGCGCCAGAAGGAATATGTCGGGCTGGTCAGGGATTCGGGCCAGCACCTGCTTGCCGTCGTCACCTCGATACTCGACGTATCGCGGATCGAATCGGGCGCCTACGCGACCGAACCGGAACCGTTCCGCTTCCGCGAAGCGGTCGAGATGTGCCAGTCCATGATGCGCCTGCAAGCCGAGGCAAAGGCTATCGATCTGCAGGCCCAGATCGCGCCGGACGCAGGCGAAATAAATGCCGACCGTCGCGCCGTGCAGCAGATCCTGATCAATCTCGTCTCTAACGCGATCAAGTTCACGCCCGAAAGCGGCAATGTCGTCATCGGCGCCAAGCGCATCGGCTCGCGGCTGCATTTCTGGGTCCGGGACACCGGCATCGGCATCGCCGAGGAAGACTTCGTCAATCTCGGCAAGCCGTTCATGCAGATCCAGAACGACTATACCCGCCGTTTCGAAGGCACAGGCCTCGGGCTCTCGCTGGTGAAGGGGCTGGTGGCGCTGCACGAGGGCACAATGTCGATCGAAAGCATGCCGGGCGAGGGCACTACGGTGACGATCAGCCTTCCCGTGAACGGGCCGACAGGCCGTTCGAAGGAGAAGACCGGCGTGGTGCCGATGTCCGCAGTCAAAGCCAAGGCGGACGGTGGCAAAGGGGAGAGCAATGGGTCGCTCCGCAAAACAGCCTAGGGCGGTCAAACGCCGCGGCAATGCCTTCGAGCACGGAGCGATGGCGCTGGGCAGCCTGATCTCGCGCAATCCTGTTGTGGTCGGCGGCTCCACCGCGTTCCTGGTGACGCTGTTCTACGTCTCGGCGAACGCGCTTTGGTACCAGCCTTTTCCGCATGCCGGCGCGTTTTTCGCCACCAGGAGTATCGAGCGCTTTCCGCGGGCGGACAGCGACGAGCCCGAAACTACCATCAATATCGTGCGTCCGGCCGCTGCGCCGATCAAGAGCGACCCGGTCGTCGAGCAGGTCCAGGGCATATTGAAGGATCTCGATTTCTATGCCGGCACCGTCGACGGGATTCCCGGACCGAATACGCGCAAGGCCATCCAGGCCTATCAGCAGAAGGTCGGATTGAATGCCTCCGGCGAGATCGACAGCGTCCTGCTGGATCAACTGGGCGCCACGCCAAAGACCGCGGCCGTGGTGCCGCATCCGGTGCCGCGGCCGGTCGAAACGGCCGCTGTTCCAGCCGCCATTCCGGTGTCCGCACCGGCAAATGCGACGGCGCCGGATCCCCGCATCGTCAAGATCCAGGCCGGACTGAAGGCGTTCGGCAATGACGACATGCAATTGGACGGCGTCGTCGGCGCACGCACCAAGGCCGCGATCAAGGAATTCCAGGCGCTGTTCGGCCTGCCCGAGACCGGCGAGCCCGACGAGATCGTCTACGTCAAGATGCGCGAGATCGGCCTGACCAACTAAGGGTCGAAACGGCCGCTCGCCGATCGCCTGGCAAAGACCGGTTACGGTCTTCCGGCCAATGCTGTAAGGACCGCCGCATGTCCAGGACTTCTCCATGCGGGTAACCACCGATCTGTGGGTGTCGGCGCTGTTGCGCCGGGTTTTCAGCGCCGGCGGCTTTGCCGCCGTGGTCAAGCGCGGCGCGACGGAAGCCGGCGCGGTTTTCGTGCTGGCGCGGGGCAGGCTGGGGGGGATAGCGCTATTCGGGCCGGCGCCGCAGACGAGTTACGATTCAGCCAGGCCGGACGACCGTTTTTTCAGCCTGCTTGGCGAAGGCGACGATGCCGCCATCTTCGACGCGCGGCTGGAGCGCGAGAAGAGATTCGATCCGGATATCTGGGTGGTCGAGATCGAGGCGGGCGCCATTCCCGTCGAGGAGCTTATCTCGGTCAAGGCGTCGTAACGGCAAGCCTCAGATGCGACGCGCCTTTGGGCTGGCGGTCATATCGGCGCTGTTCGGCTTGCGCAGGTCGGCGTTTGCGGCGACGCGCCCGGGCTTGCGAACGATTTTCGACACGGTGTCGGCCTTCCAGCCGCGGAGCCTGTCCAACGCCGCGTCGCGGTGCAGCAGGCGGTAGCGGTCGAGGAAGATGCGGATCGCCTGCGGGTGCGGAAACTCGGTCGGATAGATGGCGGCCGTGATCAGGAACGCCTTGTCTTCGCTGAGGTCGAGCGCGCGCAAGGCGGCCAGAAGCGGTGTGTAATTGTGGCTCGCGGTGAGCGTCCGCGCCGTTGAAAAATCGACTTCGAGCGCATCGGCGAGCGCTGTCTGGAAGAATGCCGCATTGCCGGTCAGCGCGGTCTCGCGCAGCTTGACGTAGGTTTGCGGCGCGACGAACGGACCGATGGCGGTGCAGCTCTCGCGCATCATGGATCGCAACCGCCGCCGTACAGTTTCGGCGACATCGGAAGCCTCTTGCCTGTTGACCTCGCCCGCAACCACTTCGGCGTTTTCGGACGCGGCTTTGGCGGTTGTTTCCGGCTGCTGCTGCGACCGCACCAGCGTCGGCCTTTCGAGCACTTTGATGAGATCCGCGATCGTTTGATTGAGATCCTTGCGGCGGGCAATGGCACGGGCATGCGGCAGGCCGTGACGTCCGATCAGCGCGATCAGGTCGACGTCGCTGAGGGCGCGCGAGCGGATGAGCAGCGGCGCGGCGATATCGACCCGCTCCTGGCAAAGCCGCCGCACCAGCGCGGCGGGCGCATATTCGCATTCGGAAAGGGCTGCCGCGACGTAGCGGCGCGATTCGACCGAGACATTCTCGAACAGCGGCAGCGTCAGGTCTTCGAGCTGCGCGATTTCCCGGCGCGAAGGGCGGGTGAGCGAGCAGAACGCCGATACCGCGGCGCGAAACAGCCTTTCGGCCTTTCCCGATTCAGCTCCTGCTGCGATTTGCCTGAAATCCGAAGCTGACACGAAGGATACGCCCGACACTCGACACGATCTGGACAGCGCTCTGCCGGGCTGTACCGGTTTCGCGTTTCCCAAGAACAAAGATCAATTTAGCGGCGATCCGTTAGCGCTCCGTTAACCTACTGCCTTCTTAATCGACTATGGAGGCGTTGCGTTGTGCTCCGGGGCAACCGAGAGGAATACGCGAACCATGGGCATGGTACTGTCTTTCGTGCCGCGAACGGCGGCAACCAATCGAGCACAACAAGCCGCGCCGGCGGCAGTGATCATCTTTCCCGGGGTGCGCTACGAGCAGCGGCCGCTGACGGGCGAAACGCGGCCGGCCGGCGGCCCCGACAAGCCGGGACTTTCAGGAACATTGCCGGTACCGCATCACTGAGCATCGGAACCGGCTTAAAAATCCTGCAGTTCGCAGGAACTCTGTTCGAGAAACCGCGAGACGATCGGCTTCCAGCTGTCGTCGGGCACGAACGAACGGATGACGAATACGCCTTCCTCTATCGGCGCCTCGACGAAGATGGCCCCTTGCAGTTCCTCGGGAAGATCCTTGCGGACCTCGATCATCTGGGCCGGCGTCAGCACAACGGTGTCGAGCATGCCTGCGGTCGCGCTGTGGTCGTTGAACGAGTAGATGTTGTGGCCGCCGCGGTCATAGACCGATATCGACCAGAATGGCACCTTGCCCGGCGCCTTGACCCGCACCATCCCCTCGGCAAGGTCGAAGCGGCATGCCGCCGCATAAAACAGCGGATCGACCGATTTCACCACCGGCGCGCCGCCGGCTTCCGCGTCGAGCCTGGTCATCTTGTAGAGATCCGAAGCCATGGCCAATCGCGACCAGGCGTCGCGTTCGGAGAACTCGGGGACGAGCAGCAGCACGATGATGTGCACGATGCCGGCGCCGAGCAGGCCGAGCAGCACGGCATGCAGCAGGCTACGCATTGCAGCCGACCTTCTGGATCTGCGGCAGCATGACGTCCGAGAGACCGGTGCTGCTGGCGATCGGCGTGTCGTAGAACGTGAGCACCAAGTACATCTTGCCGGCGCCGCTGGTCAGCAGCCAGTTGCCGGGCGCAGGGCGGCTGCCGACGGAAATGACCACCGAATTGTCGGCCTGGCGCAGCACTTGATAGGACTGCAGCGCAGCCGGCCTCGGCTTGCCGGTCTCGACCACGCCAAGCGACTGGTCGGCGGCATAAAGCGTCCAGAACCGGGCGGTGGGAAAGCCGCCCGCAATCTTGTAGGCACATTGCCGCTTGAGCTGTTCGCCGCCGGAATCGCGCTCGGCGATGAAGGACAGTCCTTCCGCCTGTCCGAGCGCCAGCACGCCTTCGCGAGCCACGCGGGCCTTCGAATAGGGATCTGCCGTCGGCGTGCCGATATCGGGGAAGGCGGTCCATTGGCCGATCCTGATGGCGCCGACGCCATCCTGCAGCTTCAGTGCATACCAGACGCTGCCGCCACCGCCGACGACGGCGATGGCAAGCGAAAGCAGTGTCAGGAAGGCGTTCTTGAGCATGAGGAGGCAGGGAACCGAAGGCCGGGAATGAAAGATTGCCGCTCGGGGATATCGCGGCGCAGGGCCTTGTGGCAAGCGGCCCCGCGCAATTGGCCGTCACAGCGCCGACAGGGTCTCCGGCGCAGCGGGCGCGTCGAGCACGGGTGCCGCCTGGAACAGCCTGGTCAGTTCCTTCAGGGTCTGGGTGGTCCGGCTGGACAGCACCGGCGGACGCTCGGCGGCGGCATCGGCAGCTGCCTGTTCGGCGTTCTTCTTTTCCGCTTCCTTGGCCTTGGCGGCGATTTCGGCATCGACGAAGGGGTGATCGAGGCCGGGGATCGGTCTGAGGTCGATATTCTGGTGCGCATAGAGCATCAGGCGCTGCCACACCATGGCCGGCAGCGTGCCGCCGGTCATCTTGTTGGTCGCGGTGAAGTCGTCATTACCGAGCCAGACGGCGGCCGTGTAGTTGCCGGTAAAGCCGACAAACCAGGCATCGCGGTAGGACTGGGTCGTGCCGGTCTTGCCGGCGACGACGATGTTTGGAAGGGCTGCGCGCCGGGCCGTGCCGATCACCGGCACCGCCGCCAGCATGGTGTTCATGTATTTGAGCGCCAGCTCCGACAGCACCCGATGCGGCGGCGGCGCATCCTTGGCGAAGTCGTAGACCACCTCGCCGGTACGGGTGAAGAGTTGGCTGACGCCGTGCCGGGTTCCGGCAAAGCCGTTCTGGGCAAACACGCTGTAACCCGTCGCCTGGTCCATCACGGTCATGCCCGACGTGCCGAGCACCATGGTCTTGTGCGATTCAAGCGGCGACTCGACGCCCATCGCCTCGGCCATCGCCTTGATCGGCTTGATGCCGAGATAATCCTTGGCCAGCCGCACCGGCACCGTATTGATCGATTTGGCCATCGCCGTGATCAGCGTGACGTTGCCGGCCGACCCGCCATTGTAATTGTGGGGCGACCAACTGCCCCAGGAGATGGGTCCGCCGGAAACCACCGAATCCGGCGTGAAGCCATGCTCCATCGCCGTCGCATAGACATAGGGCTTGAACGAGGAGCCGGTCTGGCGAAGCGCCTTGATGGCGCGGTTGAACTGGCTGGCGCCGTAGTCGCGGCCGCCGACGATCGCTCTGACCGCGCCATTGGTCTCGATGACGACGATGGCGCCCTCGGTGACGTTGTATTCCTTGCCGAACTGGCGGAGGTGGAACTCCATCGATTCTTCGGCCGCCTTCTGGATGTTGGCATCGAAGGTGGTGTGGGCGACAAGCGAGTGCGGGCCGCCTTTGGCGGCGATCTTCTTGACCTCGTCGAAGGCCCAGTCGAGGTAATAGTCGGGGCTCTTCTGCTCGCCGCGGTCGACGATTTCGGCCGGGTGCAGCCTTGCCTGCAGCACCTGGCCTTCGGTCATGAAGCCGGAATCGACCAGATTGGACAGCACCACGTTGGCCCGCGCCCGGGCGGCGGGCAGGTTTATGTGCGGCGCATATTTGGTCGGCGCCTTGAACAGGCCGGCCAGCATCGCCGCCTCGGCAAGGTTCAGGTCCTTGACGCTCTTGCCGAAATAGAAATCGGCTGCCGCCTCAATGCCGAAGGTGCCGCCGCCCATATAGGCGCGGTCGAGGTAAAGCTGCAGGATTTCCTTCTTCGACAGATTGGCTTCGAGCCACAGCGACAGGAACGCTTCCTTGATCTTGCGCTCGAACGTCCGCTCATTGGTCAGGAACAGGTTCTTGGCCAGCTGCTGGGTGATGCTCGAGCCACCCTGGACGACGGAATTGGCCCGTACGTTCTCGAATATGGCTCGCGACAGGCCGAGCACATCGATGCCGTAATGGTCGAAGAAACGGCGGTCTTCGGTCGCCAGCACCGCCTTGATGACATGGTCGGGCATCTCGTCGACCGGCACCGAATCGCGCTGGATGATGCCGCGCTGGCCGATCTCGTTGCCGTAGCGGTCGAGGAAGGTGACGGCGAAGTCGCCTTGCGTGCGCCAGTCGCCGGCGGTTATCTGGAAGGCCGGCAAGGCTAGCGCCAAAAGGACGACGATGCCGCCGGCACCGAGCGTAAAGCCTTCACTCACCAGTTCGATCAGGCCGCGGCGCCAGCCGCCGACGCGGAAACGCCGCGAGAAGATGGTCGCCGCCTCCCAGAACTGGCGCGCCCTGAAGCCGATTTCGTAGACCGAGGAATCGATCCACGCATCCACCGCCAGCAGCCTTGCGGCGACCGAACCTCTTCTCTTGCGTGGTTCCAAAGGACTGGCCATTCCAGGATCCGGCTGCGGCGATGCCGCCAACTGAGAAACCGCATGCCGGCAATTTCAGGGAGGCGCGCCTTTCAAGACTATTCGTCCATTTTGGTGCTGCCTACAAGGGCGATGAAGATAGGGGCGATGAAGATAAGGGCGATGAAGATAAGGACGATGAAGACATAACCGGCGGTTCGTCGAGGGGAGGACGGCTCCCGCGAGACGTCAGCGCAGGATGTTGGCTGCCCTGCGCGAGTAGGGTGTCGTCGAGCTGGGCGAGCATGAACGCCGCTACGTCGGCCCGCGCCAGTGTCGGCAGCAACGACGCCGACCGGATGCCATTGCCGTGGCGAAATTCACCCGTTGCCGCCCCATTGCTCAGCTTGGGGGGCCGCACGATGGTCCAGTCGAGATTGGATTGAACGATCAGGCTTTCCTTCACTTCGTGGTCCGCCACCTCATGGCGCAGCACCAATGGCGCGATGATGTTGCCCAACAGGGCGCCTAGTTGCCGCCGGCTGTCGCGAACTCCAAGGAATGAAAGATAGATGAGCCGTTCGGGGCCGGCCTGCTGCATCGCCGCGACGATGAAGCCGATGCCGGCAACGACGGCCGGATCGCGTTTCAGCGGCACGCCCACCCCAAGACAGCTGAAAACCGCATCATTCCCGACAACGGCGCGTTCGACCGCCTCCCGATCGGCGACATTTCCGACGATCACCTTCAGATTTTCGTGGCTGATGGCAAGCTTGCCCGGCGTGCGGACGAAGGCGGTCACCGCATGGCCCTTTGCCAATGCCTCCGAGACAAGCACACGGCCGGTCGCACCGGAAGCACCAAAGATCAGCAGTTTCATTGTCCGCTCCTGGAAACCGTTAGCCCGGCTTACGCCCGGCGACGAAGGCGACAGGCGCCCCGGTCGGGCCGGGCAGCAACCGGCTGTCGGCATAGCCGCTCTGATCGATCAGGTCCTGGGCTGCGCCCTTTTCAAAGACCGTGCCGCCCCACATTGTGGTGCGGAAGCGGGCGAGGGCGTCTCCCAGTGCATCCGGTCCAGGATTGACCATTGCCAGCAGCAGCCAGCCGCCGGGCCGCAACGCGGCGTGGCTGCGCTTGACGATGGCCCTGACATCCGGCTCGGGGATGAAGGCGCTTGGTACGAAAACAAGGTCGAACGCGGCCGTGTCCGCGATATCCTGGCCCAGCCCGGTGCGCAGTTCGATGCGATGTTCGAGCCCGGCTGCCCTGACGTTGGCAGCGGCCTGCGCGATGGCTTCAGGCAGGGGATCGACACCGACCGCCTTCAGGCCGGGCCATTGCCGCAGCATCGACACCGACAGGGCGCCGACGCCGACGCCGATATCCAGGAAGGCTGCGCCCGGTGCGGCGAGCCTCTCCAGCAAACCGGCCAGTTGTGGCGCGATCAGCCGCTTCAGCAACGCCGGGAAGCCAGATGAAACGTCGCCGAAGGCCTGGCGTAAACGGGCTTCCAGGGCCTCGACGCTTTCGGAGGAGCGCGACAGCAGCTTGCCACCTGAAAGCAGGTCGACCCGGATGCTGGCCAGCACCGGCGTAAGTTCGATGACGCCAGCACTTGCCACGACGTCGGAGGCGCCGAGTTCGGCAAGGACGGCCCCTGTGCGCCGGGCCACACTGCCCTCGAGTGGCGTGCCGGAAATACGCGCCTCCATCGCCAAACCGAGCGCCACCAACGCATTGGCCGACGTCGCGTGCCGCGCCACCATCGTTCGCAAACCTTCGATATCCATCGATCGCTTCCCTGAATTGGATCAGGCCTATTCTCGCGCGGACGTCAAATTCAGGCGATTTGCAATTTCCGCGCATGCTTGTGCAAAACTGCACAGGTGCGCGGCGAGGAATTGATCTAGACGTCATGTTCCGAGGCGGAGAACGGTGGCCCGCCCTTTCGTGCGATTAAAAGACGAGGGTTGCTCGGATGGGCCGAGCCG
>NZ_JAMYQW010000053.1:0-31883 GCF_040321085.1 Mesorhizobium sp. M0522 | reverse complement strand
CAACAGGAAGAACAGCAGAGACACCGACGCGTCGAAATAGGCGTGGTCGCCATGGGTGATCGTCTCATGGAGGCTCATCGCATAGCCCAGCGATACCCCGACCGCGATCGGCACGTCCATGTTCATGCGGCTGTGGCGCAGCGCATTCCAGGCCGAGCGAAAATAGATGCCGCCGGCGAAAGCGAGCGCAGGAATGGCAATCAAGGCCGAGACCCAATGGAACAGGTCGCGGGTCGCGCCTTGCGCGCCGGACCAGACGGAGACTGATAGCAGCATGATGTTGCCCGCCGCAAAGCCGGCGACCGCGACGGCGCGGATCAGTTCCGAGAGCATCTTGTCCTTCCCGTCAGCCTCGGGATCGAACAGGTGCGCGCCATAGCCCAGCCGTCCAAGTGTGGCGACGAATGGCGGAACCTCCTCGCCGCGCCACCGGACCGAAACACGTTTCGTCGAAAGATTGACACGAGCGCCTTCGACGCGATCCAGCTTGCCGATCGCCGTCTCGATCGTCTGGATGCAGGCGGCACAATGCACAGCCGGCACCGAGAGGTCGGTCTGGCGAAGATTTTCGCCAATCGAGCGGCTCGCCAGTCTGATTTCCTGGCCAGAAGGCAGGACCAGTGTGACCTTTTCCAGGTCCAAAGCCACTTCGGCGCCTGGCGCGCAGCAGCTCATTGCAGCGCCCCGTGGGAAATCATGATCCGGCGAACGTCGCGATAGGGTTCCGCAAGGCTCGCATCGGCGTCGATTTCGACGATCCAGACGCCATCCTTGGGCATGTGGTGCCCGGCGAATATCTGACCGGAGGCAGCGGCAAGAGTGACGGATTTGTCCTCGGCCTCGTAGGCGGGATGACGAAACAGCACCTTGACGCCATGCAAGGCAACCGGCTTGCCGACAGCATCGGTGAGGCTGTAGCGGACCTCACCGCCTGCGATGGTCAGTTTGCCAGTCCAGCCGAGGGCTGCCAGAGCTCGCCCTTGCTCGGCCTTTTTGTTGAATTGGTGGCTCGCCACATAGGTGTTTTCGACGACAAGGCCGGTCCAGCTTGTGTTGGCAAGCGTCGCCATCGTCAGATTGACCGCTATGACCACGCCGAAGAAGCCAAGGATGGTGAACAGCATATGCCTGCCGGTGAATTCGCGGGATTGTCGCGAGGTGTCGCTCATCTGGCGCTCTCCGGTGCGTTGAAAGTGGCCGTGTATTCGTCCGACTCGAACGTCGCCTTGTTTTCGACCCGGAACTTGAAGCTTTGCGCTGCACCCCGAACCTGATCTGCCGGCTGACGCACGAAAACCTTGAGCATCTTCAGCCGGTCGGGTTCGACCGGGATGGCGAAGGAGCGATCCGCCGGCAGGTGGATGCCGACAACGCTCATTTCGGCTCCATGCAGGCCCTGCATCGTGAGAATGATCGTTCTTGGTTCGGGGATCATGTTGAGCAGCTTGACGGTGTAGCCGTTGCGGATCGAACCGTCGGACAGCGTCACGAACTGCGGGTTGCGATCGTGCAAGACATTCAATTCGAGCCGTTCGCGGGTCAGCAGCGAATAAAGCAGCGCGAGACCGACCGCCGACCAGGCGGCCATGTAGATGAAGGTGCGCGGGCGAAAGATCTTGCGGATATGGAAACGGGCCACCTTGTCGGAGAACAGGCCGTCAGCGCTCCTGACCAGTGACGGGTTGACTGAACCGGAGCCGCCCGGGGTCGCCAGCATCATGTTGGCGTTGTAGTCGGCCAGCGTCGCATAGGAGATCAAGCCGCGCTCCCTGCCGAGCTTGTCCATGACGCCGTCGCAGGCATCGATGCAGAGCGCGCAGGTGATGCATTCGAGCTGCTGGCCATCGCGAATGTCGATCCCCATCGGGCAGACAGCCACGCAGGCGTTACAGTCGACGCAATCGCCGACTGGCTGTCCGGCGGCAAGGACCCTCTTGGCGTGACGCGTGCGCGGTTCGCCGCGCCAGTCATTGTACGTGACGGTGAGCGAACTTTCGTCGAGCATGGCCGCCTGGATGCGCGGCCATGGGCACATATAGGTGCAGACCTGCTCGCGCATCAGCCCGCCGAACGTATAGGTCGTCGCCGTCAGCACGGCGACGGTGATGTAGGCGACCGGGGCTGCGGTGCCCGTGAAGAGTTCCCCAACCAGCGTCGGCGCATCGGCGAAATAGAAAATCCAGGCGCCGCCGCTCGCCGCGCCTATGACCAGCCAAATGGCGTGTTTCGATGTTCGCACCACGAGTTTGCGCGCAGTCCAGGGACCGGCATCGAGCTTGATGCGCGCGTTGCGGTCGCCCTCGATGGCTCGCTCGACGACCAGAAACAGATCGACCCACACGGTCTGCGGGCACGTATAGCCGCACCAGGCCCGGCCGACGGTGGATGTGATCAGGAAAAGGCCGATACCGGCCATGACCAGCAGGCCGGCCACATAATAGAATTCCTGCGGCCAGATCTCGATGAAGAAGAAGTAGAAACGCCGGTTGGCAAGATCGACCAGCACGGCCTGGTCCGCGGCAAATGGCCCGCGATCCCACCGCAGCCAGGGCGTCAGGTAGTAGATCCCCAGCGTGATTGCCATCACCGACCACTTGAAGCGGCGGAAACTGCCAGAGGCCCGCTTCGGGAAGATCTTGTTGCGTGCGGCATAGAGCGGCTGACGGGTCCTGGCGGAGTTGACCGCATCGGCTTCGAGCCGTTCTATTTGCGTGTTATCGAGCACGAGAAGCTCCAGTCACCAGCGACGATTTCGCCGGAAGCCCGACCCATCGGTTTCTGGATGATGCCGAGGCCCGGCTCGCGCCGGGCCTCGTCGCTTGGCGGTTGGGGGGAGGACGAGAATAGGCTTGCGTTCCTATTCTCCGCCGCCAAGCGAATGGACATAGACCGCGAGTTCCTTGACCTTGATCTCGCCGAGACGCCCGATCCAGGCCGGCATGACGCCAAGCTTCGGGGCGCGGACCTGCGCGGCGATGGCTGTTTCGCCAGACCCGTATAGCCAGATCGCGTCGGTCAGGTCGGGTGCGCCGAGCTCCCTGTTGCCCTTTGCATTCTCACCATGACAGGCCGCACAATTCTCGGCGAAAACATTGGCGCCGAGTTCGATCAGGCTTGTGTCCTGAACAGGATCGGAGAGGCTTGCGACATAGGCGCCGACCTGCTTGATCTGATCCGTCGTGATGATGTCGCCAAAAGCAGGCATTTCCGACAGGCGCGTATCCGGGTCTGATGCGAAGCGGATGCCGTGCGCAATCGTCTGCTGGATCTGTTCGGCGTTGCCACCCCACAGCCAATCGTCATCGTTTAGGTTGGGAAAACCCTTGGACCCTTGAGCGCCCGAGCCATGGCACTGCACGCAATTGACCTTGAACGCGGCGCCACCTGCGGCGACGGCGAAGTCGCGTAGCGTATCGTCGGCAGTAATCTCGGAGACGGTCTTCGCCTGAATGGCAGCGACATATTTGCCTTTGGCCACTTCGGCCGCCGCCAGTTCATTCTTGACGTCTTTGCGGCTCGAATACCCCAGCACACCCCTGGTCGCGGAAGTCAGCATCGGCCATGCCGGATAGACGACGGTGTAGCCGATCGCCCAGGCAATGGTGATGTAGAAGGTGATGACCCACCAGCGCGGAAGCGGGTTGTTGAGTTCCTTGATGCCGTCCCACTCATGGCCGGTCGTCGAGATGCCCGAAACCTCGTCGATATGCTCGCTGCCCATGATCAGTCGTCCTTGAGAGGAATGTGAGCGGCTCTCTCGGCTTGCCTTCGGCTGCCGGGACGAAGTGCAAAGGCAACGCATCCGAGGAAGAAAAGCGCCATGGCAAGCAGGCCCCAGCTGTCGGCAAACTCCCGCATGAAATTGTAGGTCATCGCCATTCTCCTCAGCGGTAACCGGCGGCTTCGTCATAGGTCTTGAAATCGACCAGCGTGCCGAGCATCTGGAGATAGGCGACCAGCGCATCCATTTCGGTGACCTGCTGCGGATCGCCGTCGAAGTCCCCAAGCTTGGCCTTTGGATAGCGTCTCTCCAGGCCCGATGTGTCGGCATTCGCATCGGCCTGCGCCATGAGATCGGCATTGGCATGAGCGATCATGTCGTCTGAATAGGGCACACCGACACGGCTGTTGGCGATCAGATGCGTCGAGAAATCCTTCACTTCGATCCGTGTGTCCTTCAGGAAGGCATAGCCCGGCATGATCGATTCCGGCACCACGGAGCGTGGTTCGGTGAGATGCTGGACATGCCATGCGTTGGAGTAGCGGTCGCCGACCCGGGCGAGATCCGGCCCGGTGCGCTTCGAGCCCCACTGGAACGGGTGGTCGTACATCGACTCGGCCGCCAGGCTATAGTGGCCGTAGCGCTCGACCTCGTCGCGGAACGGCCTTATCATCTGGCTGTGGCAGAGGTAACAGCCCTCGCGCGCATAGATGTTGCGCCCGGCGAGCTCGAGCGGCGAATAGGGCCGCATGCCTTCGACCTTCTCGATGGTGTTGTCGAGATAGAAGAGCGGCGCGATCTCGACGATACCGCCGATTGTTACGACCAGCAGGGACCCGAGGAGAAGCAGTGTGGCGTTCTTCTCGATGACCGCGTGTCTGTCCATCAAGCCCATTTTCTGGCTCCTGATCGCACAGGCTGGAGGGCGGGGATGGAGCGCGGCATCGGATCCTCCTCGCGCCGGTAGCCGAGGATGGTCATGGCGATGTTCCAAGCCATGATGAGGGCGCCCGACAGATACATCGCGCCGCCGATGGCACGCATGATGTAGTAGGGATGCATGGCCGCGACGGTTTCGGCGAAGGAGTAGACCAGGAAGCCCTGCTCGTTGTATTCGCGCCACATCAGGCCCTGCATGACGCCGGAGACCCACATCACCGCGGCGTAAACGACGATCCCAAGCGTCGCCAGCCAGAAGTGCCAGTTGACGAGCCGCAGCGAATAAAGCCGGTCGCGGTTCCATAACTTCGGGACCATGAAATAAATCGCGCCGAACGAGATCATGCCAACCCATCCGAGCGCGCCCGAATGGACGTGACCGATGGTCCAGTCGGTGTAGTGCGAGAGCGAGTTGACGGCCTTGATTGACATCATCGGGCCTTCGAAGGTGGACATCCCGTAGAAGGCGATGGCCATCACCATCATACGGATGATCGGGTCGGTGCGCAGCTTGTCCCAGGCGCCCGAGAGCGTCATCAGGCCGTTTATCATGCCGCCCCACGAGGGCATCCAGAGCATGATCGAGAACACCATGCCGAGCGTCTGGGCCCAGTCCGGCAGGGCGGTGTAGTGGAGGTGGTGCGGACCGGCCCAGATGTAGAGAAAGATCAAAGCCCAGAAGTGGATGATCGACAGCCGGTAGGAATAGACAGGCCGGTTGGCTTGCTTGGGCACGAAATAATACATCATGCCGAGGAAGCCGGCGGTGAGGAAGAAGCCGACGGCATTGTGGCCGTACCACCATTGCGTCAGGGCGTCCTGTACGCCGGAGAAGGCTGAATAGCTCTTGGAGCCCAGGAAGGAGACCGGCATCGACAGGTTGTTGATCACATGCAGCATTGCGATGGTCACGATGAAGGCAAGGTAGAACCAGTTGGCGACATAGATGTGCGGTTCCTTGCGCTTCAGGATCGTGCCGAGGAACAGGATGAGATAGGCGACCCAGACAATGGTCAGCCACAGGTCCACATACCATTCGGGCTCGGCGTATTCGCGGCTCTCGGTGATGCCGAGCAGGTAGCCGGTTGCCGCCATGACGATGAACAGCTGATAGCCCCAGAACACGAACCAGCCGAGATCGCCGCCGAACAGACGGGCGCGGCAGGTGCGCTGCACCACATAGAGAGACGTGCAAATCAGCGCGTTGCCGCCGAAAGCGAACACAACACCGGATGTGTGCAGCGGCCGCAGTCGGCCGAAATTGAACCAGGGCTGGATGTTGAGATCCGGGTAGGCGAGCTGCAGGGCGATGACCACGCCGACCAGCATGCCGACGACGCCCCAGAATACGGTGGCGATGGCACCGTAGCGGATCGGCCCATCCATGTAAGCGGCGGGGTCGATCGGAACTGTCGGCTTGAACTCCGTGTTGCGCAACAGAATCGCAGTGAAGCCAGCCACCGCGAAGAACAAAACCCACATATGCCGGCGAAAAGGTTCATCTACGCCGAAGCCGGCAGCCACCAGGGCCGCAAACGCAAACAGGCTTAGAAGGACGATCTCTGTGCCGAATTTCATCGTAAGCCCCGATTTCCAATTCCGGCGGGCGCCAAACCGCAGTGCCTTATTGCGCAGCCGTGGCCTGCTCGCCCTGATCCATGTCAGAGCCGCACGATTTTGCTTCGAGCAGCATCGAGTTCGGTGCGATCAGACTGTGGCGATCGAATTTTGAAGCGCACCACCGGCCGCCACCCCTAATCGACAGGCCCGGCGTCCCCGGTCGGGCCGGGTATGGAGGCGATCGCGGGCGTGTGGGAAAGCGCGCCTTCTGTGACGCTGGAAAGTAGGCCGATGCCTTGCCGAACGTCGATCGTTTCAATGCCTTGGGAGCCAGCGCCAGCGTTGCGCTGCCTTCGTGACATTCATCGTTCGGGGAGACGGCGATTTTCCCTTGCGTATGAGGCGTATTGACTTCGGCCGAGTGCGATCCTGCCTGGAACAGCCGGTTGCACGTCAAGCACCTCGAGGAATGGATGCTTCGCCGACGAGTTGGCCGAAACGCACCTGGCTCATGCGATCGGATGGAGAGCGGGCTGTCGCTATGCGATTTTCTTCTAAGCCCAACGCGAGCATGCCCAGCCCCGAACGAAGTAAGTGACGGAGGCCATGCAGCTTCGGTGTCATTCAAACGGCGGTTGCGCCTCGGCCGCCGCAGCGCCGTTCCAGCCGGCTCATGCTGTCCACGGTGACACGGCGGTTGTTCTCGATCCGAATCACGCCGTCCATTCTCAGGCTGGTCAGCTGACGGCTCACGGTCTCGTTTGTAATTCCAAGGAAATCAGAGATGTCGGCACGCGTCATCGGCAACTCGAAGCACGCCGACCTAGCCGCCGGGTCAACACTGGAACCGATGTTCCGGGCGATCATGAGGAGAAAGCTCGCCACCTTCTCCGGTGCGGTCTTGCGCCCCAGAGTCACCATCCATTCGCGTGCCTCGTCGAGTTCGTTCAGCGCCTGCTTGAGGAGGCGATGCACAAATTCCGGTGATTCCTTCATCATCCGTTCGATGGCCGCTCTCGGAAACGAGCATAGCGAGACAGCTGTTGCCGCTTCCGCATTGATCGCGCTTTTCATCTTGAAGGGCCGTCCCAGAAAGTCCGGCGCGAACTGGAGACCGACGATCTGCTGGCGGCCGTCCGAAAGGCTCTTCGTGAGCTTCACCACGCCTGAAAGCACGTTTGAATAACAGTCGACCGCCTCGGCGTCGCCGATCAGTTCGACCCCCGGCTCGATATTGTGCCGCGACGACGTCTTGGCGAGCTGAGCCAAATGGTCTGGTTCGAGCGCACCACAGACACCGTGGTGCCGTGCCTCGCAAGACAGGCAAAGAACGGGAATGCCGGAACTATGAATGTCCTGCCGTAATGTCATTCGATTGCTCTACCGGTCCCAAGTGCCGGCAGGATATCAATCTACGGTAGAAAAATCCTTGCGGCAGTTTGTCCGTGCTGAAGGTTGACCGAAATCAGGGCTTTGCCTCATCAAGGCGTCCAGAGTTCCGGCGACGCAAACACGGTGGACCAGAACATGCGACCGGAGCTAGCTGCCAGACTTGGCGAGAACGTCCCGCGCTACACCAGTTATCCCACCGCGCCGCATTTCCATGCGGGGGTCGATGCCGTCGTTTACCGAGGCTGGTTGGAGGCGCTCGAAGGTGGTGACGAGATATCGCTTTACCTGCATATTCCCTATTGCGACAGGCTCTGCTGGTTCTGCGCGTGCCACACCAAGCAGACACGCCACTACGAACCAGTGACCACATATATGCGCTCACTGGATGCCGAGATCGCCACCGTCTCCAGTCTTGTCGCAGGCAAGGGCCGCGTGCGTGCCGTCCATTTCGGCGGCGGTTCGCCGACGATGCTCAAACCGGAAGATATCGTGGCGCTGGGAACCGTCCTGCGCAACAGCTTCACGTTTCTCCCCGGTGCAAAGATCAGCGTTGAGATCGAACCCAACGATATGGACGATGCCCGCCTCGATGCACTTGCCGAAATCGGCATGACAAGGGCGAGCCTCGGCGTCCAGGATTTCGACCCGAAGGTGCAGAAAGCGATCAACCGCGAGCAGAGCTTTCTGCAGACCAAGACGGTTGTTGATGGCGTTCGTTCGCGCGGCGTCGAATCCGTCAATCTCGATCTGCTCTACGGGCTGCCGCATCAGACCAGGGAGAGCGTCGCCTCCACGGTTGCACAGGCACTGACCCTGGAACCGGATCGGATCGCGCTTTTTGGCTACGCCCATGTGCCGTGGTTCAAGAAACATCAGACGATGATCGACGAGGCCTGGTTGCCGGGTCCGGCGGAGCGGTTTGCCCAATCGCAATTGGCAGCGCGGGCGATCATGGACCAGGGATACGAAGCAATCGGGCTCGATCATTTCGCCAAGCCGGGCGATGCGCTGGCGCTTGCGGCACGCGCCGGGACTTTGCACCGGAACTTCCAAGGCTACACCGAGGACTCCTACGAGACATTGATCGGCCTCGGCCCATCGTCCATCAGCCAGTTTCGCCAGGGCTATGCACAGAATATGCCTTCGACCGCCGAGTATGGACGCATGGTTGCTGATGGCGGGCTGGCCGCTGTTCGGGGTATCGCGCTTTCTGACGACGACCGTGTTCGCGGCTGGATCATCGAGCGATTGATGTGTGACTTCGGCTTCTCGGCGATCGTACTGGTGGAGCGCTTTGGCAAAGCCGGCCAAAGACTTCTCGTCCGAGCGAGTTCCACGGCCCTCCAAGATCCTGCGCGGTTGCTTGAACTTGATGGTGACCGCTTCGTCGTGCCTGCGGAAAGCCGGCCCTTTGTCAGGAGCATCGCGGCAAAGTTCGACAAATATTTCGAAAGTGGAACGGCCAGGCACTCAGCGGCAGTCTGAGCACCGCAGAGGAACGGTCATGGTTCTCAGTCGATCGTGAACCGATTGCGCTATGTTTTTCACTGTTGATCGGCGACCGTCGTGTCGAAACAGGATTCGAGGACCAGACGCGTCTTGGCATAGTGACGATATCGTCCGGTCGTGCCTTCCGGCGCCGTATTCCATTTCGCAGTCCCTGAAGCGCCACGTCGAGTCCGGCCTCTTTTCTGTATCGGAAGCAGTCGACAATCGTCCTGGCCAGATCATGGTTGTCGGCCGACAGCTCCCTTCGGCCTTGCAACAAGAATCCGCAAGGACCGTGCCAGCTGCAGCAGGCGCCGCCGCATCGCACCACCATACTATCCACCCGTGGCTCGCGCTAACCCTTTGATTGGTTCGCGCCAGGGACGCCCGTCGAAACCGAGCCTCGGCAACAATCCGAATCGTAAGCGGCTGGCCACGCTCTTGGTGCCGGTGGCAGAAGTCCGCAAGCACCCCGGCAGCGCCGTCAAGCGTGGGACAACCCGTCCACCCGAATATCTGCCGGCGCAGTTTCAGTGAAAAGCGGGCCTAGGCTAGACGGCTCTCTTGTTACCCCAGAGCATAACGTGCAGCTGCGGCAGCACACGGGCTTCGAACCACCTGTCGCGGGTCACGCTATCAACCAGCCACTCCATGCGCTTCAATATTCCGTCAAGGTCGACAGGCGCGTCTTCATTTGCGGGGCGTGGCGGCGTGTGATTGCCGGGTTGCAGATAGATCGGAAGTCGCGGAAATCTCGCAGCGGCGTCTTTCGCGTAGGCGTAGTCCCTTTCGTCGAAAACAATGAGCTTGAGCACGACTTGCGGCCTGCCTTGTGCCGCCTGGAGACACGCCTCGAAAGCGGCCCAATCGGTCGTCATTTGGCTTGACGGCGGCTTTGGGCTGAGGACTAGCACGTCAAGGTCGGCAAACCAGTCCCTGGCCACCGAACCTTGGGTTTCCAGCGCAAAACGGTAACCTTCACCATGGCCTCGCTCGATGAGCGCGGCGAGCGGCTGGATGGCCGGATTGCCGCCTGACAGCGACACCATCAGCGGGCGGCCACCGGAAAGCGCAAGCACGTTTTGCCACACCGCGCCAATGGACATCATCTCCCATTCATGGCGGAATTGATTGTCCACCGCATGCAGGCTGTCGCACCAGGAACAGCGATAGTCACACCCGCCGGTTCTGACGAAGACGGTCGGCAAACCGATGAGCACGCCCTCGCCCTGGATCGTCGGCCCGAAAATCTCACTCACGCGGATTGCGGGATGCGTATCGGTCATGGCCGGTATTCCGCCCAGGTTTTCGGCGTTTCGCTCACCCGCACGGCCGAGGTTTCGGGCAGGCGTGCCTTGCACCATTCATAAAAATGTCTGGCCAGATATTCCGCCGTGACTTGCTCATGTCCCAGCACGTCGTTGAGATGTCGGTGGTCGAAGCTCTCGTCGATGTAGCGTTTGAATGGCGCCAAATCGTGATAGTCGCGCACGAAGCCGTTCTCGTTCAGTCCATTCGCTGAAAGCTCCACTTCAACGATGTAGTTATGCCCGTGCAGGCGCGCGCATTGGTGATCGGGTGGCAACGAGGTGAGCTGATGCGAGGCTGAGAAGTGGAATTCCTTGGTGATGCGGAACATTACGCGGTCCTCCTTCGCAGCGCATCGAGCCAGAAGTCGGAGTCCTCGTAGTCGGTGGGGTCCGGCTGCCCAGAGAGATGAAACGCCTCGCGCCGCTCGACACAGGTCCCGCACCTCCCGCAGTGACGCTCGGCGCCCTTGTAGCAGGACCAGGTCTGCGCAAATGGCGTGCCGTATGCTGCTCCATTCCTAACAATGTCCGCCTTCGTGAGATTCACATAGGGTGCATAAATGCGAATCTTCGCGTAGCCGTCGAGCGCGTGGTCCTGCATCATCTGGAAAGCGTCGATGAAGGCCGGACGGCAGTCGGGATAAATGAAATGATCCCCACCATGCACGGCCGTCGCCACCGCGTCAGCGTCGTGCGCTGCGGCGAAGCCGAAGGCAATGGCCAACATGATGGCGTTCCGGTTCGGCACCACCGTGACCTTCATCGTGTCTTCGGCGTAGTGCCCGTCGGGCACGTCCACATTATCGGTCAGCGCGGAGCCGGAAAGGCCGCCGCCGATCTCGTGGATGTCGATGATGCGGTGCGGGACGCTCAGTCGCTCCGCACAAAGGGCGGCGAAGCCCAATTCCTTCCTATGCCGTTGGCCGTAATCGAAAGATAAGAGGCCGGCGAGTTCGTGCTCCGCTGCCACCTTGTGAGCAAGGGTGACGGAGTCCAATCCGCCGGAGCAGACGACGAGAGTCTTCATTGTTGGGTCCTTGTTTTAACCGGGTAGGCTGCGACCGGAGATTTCTCTGCGCTCCCAGTACTTCAGGAAATCCATTTTGTGAAGTGAACGGGGGACGAGTTTCATGCGCTGACGTGCCGCTGTGTGCAAGGCGCCCTCGCGGTGAGCCTGCAAGGAACACGGACTAGCGAAACGTCACGCTTCAGCGGAATGCTCAAAGGCGAGCGCACCGGAATATGCTCTGCAGGAGGTCCGGACCTTCGTAAACAAAGTTCTCGACGATCAAGCGCCCGGCGGTCCCGAGCTTCGAGGGACGCCACCGCGAGGGTTTCAGGTACAAGACGGCCCGAGGATGGGCTTGCCGCAAGAGAACGGACTTACCAGTGGGATGTTCAGCGACGCCGATGCAGATGTCTGGAATGATCACGACATCAATTGTCGCGGCAACTTTGGCTGGCCTGCTCCTCGGGTTCCGTAGATCCAGCGCATTCCGCTTCAGGATCGGTTCGAACCGGAGCACGCCCTCGGTCAATGGACTGACCGGCAAACCCTGAATGATCGGTCGTGAGCCGACATCTGTGAACAAGCGGTGTGGTCGATTGCTATCACCCATGTGTTGCGCGCAGGTACCTTATGGCAGTGGATGAACTGGATTTGATGGTTTTACGGCTGGCGGTCGAAAGCGTCCGCTCGCTCTCCTTAAGCTTCGCTGAAAAGGCCGCCGAGGTAGCCACCAGGAGCCGCGGCATCCTGCTTTTCGACGTGCGGGTCGACGGTGACGCGGAGGTCCAGCGGGTCGCAGCCATCCGATATCAGGGCGACCAGATCGGCGTGCTGGCGTTGGACAGACAGGGTCTTGTTACCCACCAGTGCATCGTCAACGGTACGTTCTCACATTTCACTACGCCCTTGGAGAACTGGCACAGCATGCCCCTGTCGATGCAGGCCAAGATCGATGCCAACGGCCATGCCAGTCTCTTCCTAGGGGCCTTGCGAAATGCCGGACATTTGCTGGGCAGCTAGCATTTGGCTAGAATGCATCTGTGAATTTTTGCATGCGCATCGCTGCCGCGGCGGTCGCGGCAAAGCGATCGCCGCGATGATGGCGATCAACGCGCGGGCGTTGCATCGATGCGCGATCGTTTAGACAGAGGTCTCCGCCTGGCATCGAGCAACATGCACGGAGGACGCAAAGCGCAAATGCATCAAGTATTTGAAGGGACGAGCCCCTCGCGCAAATGGAGCTTGCGCTGCCGTTGTCATTCCATCGTGCCGCCGAACTCGGGGGCGTGACGATCGACCACGACGGCCTATTTTTTTGCAAAGCCGAATGTCCCGATTCCGAAGCCACGAAAAAACTCCGATCACAGCGAAGAATAGTAACAACACGGGCGACGCAAGCCGCCTTGCCGTAGCAGGGGAGGTGCTTGCGGTGCTCTCACCGACACGAGATCGCAAATGGCACATGGGTGAGCACCAGAACTGGCGACACCCATGGTGATCGGCTTGACTCGCTGGAGGAAGCACAAGGCTCAGCGGGCAGAGGCGCAAGCGACGGTCGGACACTGGCTGGCTGCTCGGGATCTGATCGAGGCGTAGTCGGACAAGGAAGCGTAGTGCCCTACCTCGATGTTCCTAGAAGCGCGCCGGCAGCCTGGCGGGGGGGCTTGGGGTTAGACTGCCGGCGCACGCCACTCATGAAGAGCGGCCCCTTTTTGCTGTTCCGACACCCATAGTCAACCCGGCAGCGTCTGGATGCCCGCTGTGCTCTTTTCAGAGCGGCGCGCGATGCCGGCCATGTCGGCCGATCCTGCCTAGTCCAGGATGGGGGGCCACTCTCGTCGGCCGAGTTGATGCTCCAGCCAGTATCGCCTTGCCGACCAGCATGAGTTCGCTGTTAGCAATCCATCGTCGCGAGCCGATGCTATCGTGCACGTGTCGCAGCACTCCGGGCGGCTATATCGCCTAAGACAGCATGACGAAGCGTTCCAACTTCCTGTTCGGCGAGCCCGTGTGCAGTTCCATCGGACAGTGGACGAGAATTCTCTTGGCGGTACTGCGCCAGAAGGCATTCGCGTCCAACGGAATCAAGCGACGACTATCAGCCGCAAACTTCACATCACAAGAGCGGTCTTCCACCCATTGCAGATTATCCGACTGATCAGGCGGCGTCCGATATGTCCGCCTCTGCCTCAAGAATTCCCACAGGTATGGACAGCGATCTTGCTATCCGATCCCGATAGCCCTTGTTGTACCTCACACCCCGCTCGATGTTTTGGATTTCCTCAGCGGCAAGCCCGCACGCCACCGCGAGGTCCTCGATTGAATACCCAAGGTGCTCACGATAAGCGCGGATGATGTGGGTCCCCTGCGACATAGCCGTCAAGACTGGCTCGGGAATGCGCGAATCCTTCATAAACATCTCCAAGAAGATGGGAGCGCCTGACAAATCGGGAGATTTCCTCCCCGACCCTGGCGCACACCCAGCAAATCAAAAAAATGGACGTCCATTCGGCCGGACCGGCCTCATCCATGGAATGGGCCACTTGAAATTGGCAGCCGGGTCGGAATATGGCGGCTCACCTGCTTCTGATCAAGTTCTAAGAACCTGCCCACCCTGAGATGGCCTGATCGGCTGTAGCGCATTCGACCTGCGATCCTACACGACTCACTCTCGCCGATGGCTTTCTTGAACAGCAACTCGAACTCCCCCTGACGCCTCCAGTGGCTATTCGCGGCACCGTCCACCCAGCCTCGCGGACGCTGATACCTTCGACCAATTTCCACCGCCGATGCAGCGAAAGACGCGCTTGTGCTTGAATCACACATCGATCAACGCTGTTAACGAAATTTTTTAAGCCGCCGATGCTTGTTCGGAGACCGAAAGGATGGGGCGCCCGAGGAAACAGCCGAAAGGGCCGCGCGCTTTTGTGCTGACGTCGGCTTGAGCAAGCTCGATCCGGCTGCCCTGTGCAATCGCCCGACCGGCCGAAAAAAGGATGGCGATTGTCATGATGCGGCGACGGCGAGTTTCCCGAAATTGCAGCAAGCAATGGTCATCTGGTTCATCCGGGCTTCGGATCCAGACAGGGGGTAGCGCTTTCGATGGACGAGCATCGCCACCTATAAAGGTTCGCAATCATTCGACCGTGACCGATTTTGCGAGATTGCGCGGCTGGTCTACATCTGTGCCCATGAAGAGCGCCGTGTGGTAGGCAAGAAGCTGTATCGGCAGCGAGAAGATCATCGGCGCGATAATCTCGTCGACAGCCGGCAGCACGAGCGTGTGCATAGTGTCGAGTTTCGATGCGGCGGCCCCTTTTTCATCGGTGATGAGGATAATCCGCCCTCCACGGGCAGCCACTTCCTGCATGTTGGAGACGGTCTTGTCGAAAAAGCGATCATGGGGCGCGATGACGATCACTGGCATGTTGTCGTCTATCAATGCGATCGGACCGTGCTTCAATTCACCCGCCGCATAGCCCTCGGCATGGATGTAGGAAATCTCCTTGAGCTTCAGCGCACCTTCCATCGCTAGCGGGAAACTGGTGCCACGGCCGAGATACAGGACGTCACGACACTTTGACAGTTCGCGCGACAGGAACTCGATCTCCGGCTGGATGCTGTTGAGTACCTGGCCCATGACGCGCGGCACTTCGGCGAGGCTCCTGACGAGCGCCTGCAGCTCGTCTTCGGTTACGGTCCCGCGGGCTCTGGCGGCGCCGATGGCGAGTGCGGCTAGAACGGCAAGCTGGCAGGTAAACGCCTTGGTGGAGGCGACGCCGATCTCCGGTCCGGCAAGGATCGGGAAGACCGCATCGGCCTCCCGAGCGATGGTCGATTCGCAGGCATTGACGATAGCGCCAATTTTCAGCCCACGCTCCTTGCAGTACCTCAACGATGCGAGCGTATCGGCGGTTTCGCCGGACTGCGAAATGAAAAGAGCCGCCGACTGCGGCGACAACGGGATCTCGCGGTAACGGAATTCGGACGCAACGTCGATTTCAACCGTCAGGCGCGCGTAGCGCTCGAACCAGTATTTTCCGATCAGTCCGGCGAGATAGGCGGTCCCGCAGGCCGAGATCGCCAAGCTCGGGATCCTGGCGAAATCGATGCCAGAAACCATGTCGGCGCGATTCTCTATGATGTTGCTATAGTGACGGAGAGCATGGGCGATGACTTCGGGCTGCTCGCAGATTTCCTTCTCCATGAAGTGGCGATGATTGCCCTTGCTGGCCAGATCGGCCGCGGCCGTGGAGGTATGGCGCGGACGCTCGACGGGGTGGCCGTCGAAATCGAAGATATGGGCGCCCGAATTGCCGACAACGGCCCAGTCGCCCTCGATGAGATAGGTAATTTCATTGGTGAAGGGAGCGAGCGCGATCGCGTCGGAGCCCAGGAACATCTCGCCGTCGCCGTGACCGATCGCCAGCGGTGGTCCGTTGCGCGCCGCCATGATGGTCGACGGATCATCTTCGAAGAGGACGGCAAGCGCATAGGCGCCCCTGACGCGTTTCAGCATGGCACGCATCGCCTCTTGCCGCCTCATGCCCTCCCGGCGGTGTCTTGCCAAGAGATGCGCGACGACCTCGGTGTCGGTGTCGGTCTGGAACTCGGCGCCAGCCGCCGCCAATTCGTCCTTCAGCTCGGTGAAATTCTCGATGATCCCGTTATGGACGACGGCGACACCGTCGGTAAAGTGCGGGTGCGCATTGCGTTCCGTCGAGGCCCCATGGGTTGCCCAACGCGTGTGGCCGATGCCGATGTTGCCGCTCAGTGGCTCTTCCTTCAGTCTCCTCTCGAGATTGACGAGCTTGCCCTCGGCGCGCCGGCGGTGCAAGGCACCTTCGGTGATCGTCGCAACGCCGGCGGAATCATAGCCGCGATATTCCAAACGCTTCAATGCGTCGACTAACCGATCCGACACCGGCTGTTGCCCAACGATGCCAACAATCCCGCACATGTTCGTCTCCCCATTCTTGCCGGCAGCTTCAGCCCACGCGAGACGGATACCCATCCGGCCGCGTTCATTGGGAACCTTGTAGTAGTATTCGGTAATATTGGTACAATTGATTGTAGGGATAACTATCATCCACCCCATGGATGAGTCGCGTTTGTGGGCCCTGATCTAACTTCTCGTTGCGCCTGACGCCCTCATGCCCGAACGCAAGCCCACACCCCGCGGCACGAAGGAACAATCGGCCATGCGCGAACCATCCCGGCTACGCACCTGACCACGGACCGCCGCCGCTCATGATCACGCGGTGATCGGCATGATCACAAGCACTGTAGTTAGGCAGCGTCAGCGACGCATGATCGGCATCATCATCATCGGCAACGTCGGCGCCGTCGGCATGATTCACGTGTTCGTCACGTTGATCATAATCATCGTCGCCGCCGATCAAGTTTCTGATTGCCTGCCAGTTTGACGCGGCTTTCGCCGGTAGAGCTTAGCCCGCGATGGCCTATCAATACGCTGTTAGTCGGCATGGCCGAAACCGAGAGTCAGGCGGCGCACGCCACAGAGCACGTTCAGCGACCGTTTCAGTCAGCGCCGGCTTTCTGGGGGTTCGTAACGGTCATCAGGATTCTCGGGGCATGAATGCACTATCACAAAAGCCTTGGTTCTCAGTGCTTCGTCCGTATTACTCAAACCCGATTCCCGCAGCGGAAGAACTAGGCGCGTGTTACGTTTTGTACAAGGCACAATAGCAGTGAGAAATGGAGATGATGCCTGCGCGTTTTCTAACAAGACAATCACCAAGCTGGCACCCGAATTACATCAGGAACTGTCTATAGCCGCCGCTCATCAGGTAGCGGCCACGTTGGATGGCGCGACGCACCTGATCGCGAAGATGGCTACCTGGATGAGACCAATCTTCTTCGACACGGCGTCTCCCGAACAGGGCAATGGCGATCTCCTGATGAGATGCTCCCGCAAGCGAGCCATCCAAAGCCTGGAGCACGATCCGCAGACGCGCTCCGCGGGGTTCCGGCGGAAAGCAAGCAGCTGCCAGGCGGCCGCAACCATTGATGTCGCTCAGGAACTGAAGGGCAGCGACATGGAACTTCAGGTGCTGCGGCTGCACGATCGCGTCGACATATAGCCGCAACGGGCGGAGAACGGATGCACCGGAAAGGGCGATCTGCAGACTCCGGCAGTCCTCCCTCAGCAGCACGTGCTGCACGCCGGCAGGCGTCAGCAGGATGTCCTTGCAGCATGAGAGCGAAAAAAGGTCAAGCGGTTCAAAACCGTGGTCGAGCCCAACCGGCTCCGCGGCCGCCCGTAGAATACGGGCGCAGTCGCGCGGATCCCAAAAGACCCTTGCCGACGTAGCGTCCGACTGTGGCGCGTCCGCGAAAAAGGAGGCTCCATTGTCTTAGGAAAGATGATCCTGTCGTCAACTCGATTATCTTCATGTCGGCCTGGGCTCCGACAATGCAGGCGGACGGTGCCATTTTGGCGTGGTCGCGCTGGAATTGTGGATTGCGCCGAAGAAACTCCCAGGCCCAGGCAGTGCGTGGCAATCGTCTGGCGTAATGGTAAGCTTCGTGACGACGCCAGTCCGGCCAGCATTCAAGACCGACCGTCGCTTCCTTGGGCAGACCAGCACGCTTCACGGCTCAGGTGTCCACAATGCCGACGGGCCTAGAACCGGTTGCCACAGCACCGGTCCGCTCAGACGTCCCCTGCTGCGGATGCGCAAAAGGCTCGCGTGGGAAATCTCGAGAAACCCGGCCACCCCCTCCGTTTTGCCGACGGACTTGGGTTGTCCGATGCGCGACAATGGCCACGTCGCGAGGCGAAGGATCCGTTCCATGCGCGTGTCCGTCACCGTTACTATCCGGGTCAGATCCTTGGCCAAGCCGAACTCGATCATGCCCGCGAAGAGCTCGTAGGTTGCCTGGGCCAGCCCGCCCGCTGCCTTGGGCGCCGACGGAGGGAGATCGAGCGCGAAACGACTGCTCTCCCATATGTCGGCAGTCGAGGGCACGACGTCAGCACCCAGCAGCACCGGGAACGTGTCGCGCAACATTGTGGGTCCGGTGCTGGGCAAAAGACGCACGCAACCGCGAATTCGCCAGTCGGATCCCTTGAGGAGCAGATAGACAGGCTTCAGACCATCAAACGGGTCTGTTTCCATCTGGTCTTCGGTATCAACTTCCCAATCGAGCCTTTCCTTGAACACCCGAAACCTGAGCCCGTGCATCTCTTTGAGCTCGCTTGCGAACTCGTCGTAAAGGTCTGGTGTTATCAGCTGCATCATGGTCGCCTCCGTGCGGGATGTGTTCCCGCCATCGAAGGGCAAAGCCGGCAGCGATGCAGCCTGTAGAGGTTTACAGCTATCGTGGCCGACGAATCAGGATCTCGCCTGGCCGGAGGCAGCCAGTCGTGCAACGGCCTGGTTGATCGTTCGAACGCCAAGCTTTGCCTTGGCGTTTTCCAGATGAAAGGTCACGGTGCGCTTTGAGACGCCGAGAAGCTGGCTGATAACCCAAGCCGACTTGCCGCGCGCCGCCCATTTCAGGCACTCGAACTCCCGCGGGGTGAGCGTTACACCGTCCACCACGCGATCGTCGGCGAGCCTGCGCCGGACATGGCTATGAAAGTTGATGGCCACCAGCTGCAATGCTTTTTCGTAACGTGTCAGTGACCGCAACAGAGGCGGGCGGGACTCGTCGGAAGCAAAGGTCAGGGCAGCAAACCGGCCGCGATGATCATGCATGGATATCGTCAGGCCGCCGCGGATGCCAAACTCAGCCGCACTCTCCAGAATTTGTTGCTGCGAATTCGGCAGACAGTGCCGAGCGCGATCCACACCCCAATCGAAGGTATCCCAGCCTTGCAGCCCGCGCAGGATGACCGGATCAAGACTGTGGTACCGCTGTTGCAGATAACGTGATGTCCAGGATGAAGGATAGTTTGAGATCAATTGCGGGGCGTCGCCGGGGGCCGACGGGTAAGTGAAGTAGGCGAATAGCGGAAAATCGAAGCCGGCTGCAGCGGATGCCATTGCCTCACGGAGATCGGCAGCATCAACACTCGCAGACAGTTGCTCGACGAAGTTCTCAAACACGCGATGCATTTGCGCTTTGCGTAACCTCCGTGATCGCTCGATGCCAGGCAGAGACCTTGTTTTAAACGATCCCCGGACGGATACAGCGCGTGCCGAGAACCCCGTTAATCTGTTGAAACCCGTGATATTCTGACGTTGTCTATGAGCCGTGTGCCGCCGAGCCAGGCCGCGACAAGCAAGCGTGCCGGTCGGTCAAGGCTTGTCATCGGTCGCAGATCTGCCTCGTCGCGAAGTTCCAGGTATTCGACCTCGCGATAGCCCGCAGCCAGAATTGCTGCGCGCGCATCGGCAAGCGTTGGCAGGACGGGCGAGCCGCGGGCAAGCCGCTCAGCCGTCTGGAGCAATACCGATGGGAGCTTGGGGGCAACAGCACGCTCTGCTGGCGAGAGCCGGACATTGCGCGATGATAGTGCAAGACCGTCGGCTTCGCGGACTGTCGGACAAGGAACAATGGTGATTGGAATATCCAGGTCCCGGGCCATACGCCTGACTAGCTGAAGCTGCTGAAAGTCCTTTTCGCCAAAGAAGCCGAAGTCAGCGCTGGTCTGCAGGAAGAGCTTGGCGACGACGGTCGCCACGCCATCGAAATGTCCCGGCCGGAAGGCACCGCACAGGCCCTCGCTGACACCGGACACCGAAACGGTCGTGGCGAAGGCCGCCGGATACATCTCCTCTGCATCCGGCGCATAAAGCAGGTGCGCGCCAAGCGGTGCCAGTTTGGCGGCATCCTCGTCCTCGGTGCTCGGATACGCGGCGAGATCGGCCTGGCTGTTGAATTGCTTCGGGTTGACGAAGAGCGTCACGATCACCCGGTCGGCCTTCACGAGTGCCGCGCGCACCAGGCTGAGATGGCCCTCATGCAGGACACCCATCGTTGGCACGACGGCAATCCTCACGCCCTCGCGGCGCCATGCGGCGACAATTTCGCGAAGCTGGGCAACGCTCCTGACAATCGGCACGCTCACGCTGCTTCTCCGCTCTTGGTGCCGTCCGCGTCGGTGGGCTTGGGCGCATCGGCAAACACGTGCTCGGCGGCCGGAAACTGGCGCTCCTTCACTTCCCGCGCATAGGCCGCGATCGCAGCCGCAGCGGCCTCCCCCAGTTCAGCATAGCGCTTGACGAATTTGGGCCGGAAGTCGCCGAAGAGGCCCAGCATGTCGTCGACGACGAGAATCTGGCCGTCACAGGCTGCCGAGGCACCGATGCCAATGGTCGGGGTCGCCACCTCCCCGGTGATCCGGCGGGCGAGCGCCTCGGGAACCTTCTCCAGCACGACCGCAAAGGCGCCCGCTTCGCTCACCGCAAGCGCGTCGCGCCTGATGCGCTCGGCATCCCCGCCTCTGCCCTGCACGCGGTAGCCACCGATGGTGTTGATCGCCTGCGGCGTCAAGCCGACATGGGCCATGACCGGCACGCCGCGCGCGGCGAGGAAGCCGATCGTCTCTGCCATCGTTTCGCCGCCTTCGAGCTTGACGGCCGCGCAGCCGGTCTCGGCCATGACGCGCGCGGCATTGCGGAAAGCCTGCTCGGGGCTTTCCTCGAAGGAACCGAACGGCAGGTCGACCACCATCAGCGCCTGCTCGAGGCCACGGCGCACGGCCTGGCCGTGCGTGATCATCATCTCCAGCGTCACACCGAGCGTCGAGGGCAGGCCGTGCAGAACCATGCCGACGCTGTCGCCGACCAGCACCACATCGCAATGGGGATCGACAAGCCGGGCGACTGGGGTCGTGTAGGCGGTGAGGCAGACGAGCGGCGTCCCACCTTTACGCGAACGAATATCCGGCGGTGTAATCGCCTTGGTGTCACCAAACGCACTCAATGGACCCTCCTTCCCCAACGTTACCAACCGCGGGTGTCGCGTTTGCCACATTTTTGTGCAAGTGCGAAGAGCTAAAAAATGGCCGTGCAGCTGTGCGGTGTTGACGTGCGGACAGGCGCGCTTACACTTAAATCGATTCAGGCGCCCCCGAGCTGGCCAACCACTTTCGCGAACATGGACGATCAGGCAATAGGACCCAGGAAAGACAGAGCCGCCGTCAAGGCCGACGAAGTCAAAGTGGACCTGATCGCCTTTGTCGTCGCCGTAAACGACAGTGAACCCTGTGTCCTCACCATCGGCCAGGCGGACACCCTGCCCTCCGGACCATTTGCGCTTGAGCACCGATCGCTGCAATCCGGTTTGAGGGGGTGGGTCGAGCAGCAGACCGGCCATCCGCTGGGGTATATTGAGCAACTCTACACCTTCGCGGATCGGGATCGCATCGGCGCCGAGCGCCAGCAACGCGTCATCTCCATCAGCTATCTCGCATTGACCCGCAAGGAACAGGCAGCTGGCTCGCCCAAGTGCGGCTGGCAGAGTTGGTATGAATATTTTCCATGGGAGGACCACCGCTCCGGCACGCCTCCGGTCGTGCTGGACGTTCTGCGACCGCGCCTGATTGAATGGGCAGACGGCGTCAGCGACGCGGCCGCGCGACGTGAACGCTGGCAGCGGGCGACGATAGCCTTCGGCTTCGACGACCGCCTTTGGAACGAGGAACTCACGCTTCAACGCTATGAGTTGGTCTACGAAGCAGGCCTGGTCCAAGAGGCCGGAAGCGGACGGGACGCGACGCCGCCTCCGCTGGTGCCCAGCAAGTCTATGGTCGCCGATCATCGCCGCATCGTGGCGACCGGCATTGCGCGGCTGCGCTCCAAGATCAAATACCGGCCGGTCGTCTTTGAGCTGATGCCGCCGGTCTTCACGCTTTTGCAGCTGCAGCGAACCGTGGAGGCGCTCGCCGGCAGGCTCATCCACAAGCCGAACTTTCGCCGCCTGATCGAGCAGCAGGAGCTGGTCGAAGAGACCGGAGAGGCCACCACGGAGACCGGCGGCCGGCCAGCGAAGCTTTACCGGTTCCGCCACGCCGCTCTCGACGAGAGGGTCATCGCCGGGACAAAATTGCCGCTGGCGCGGGGTTGACATCCCTTATACTCACAGCAAGTATATGCTGGTTATTTTCAACTAGAGTATAAGCTGGAGGGGTCGATGAGCGCCATGCTGCCTACGGCCGCGTTTCTCTACGAGCGCGTCCGACGAGTGATCCCGCCGATTGAATGGCCGGCTTTCGTCGAGGATATCGAGGCGATCCTTGCACTGAAGCGCGAGCGCAACGCCATCATCCTGGCGCACAACTATCAGACCCCCGAGATCTTCCATTGCGTGGCCGACATCGTCGGCGACAGCTTGGCACTGGCCCGCACGGCTGCGACGATCGAGGCGCAAGTCATCGTGCTGGCCGGCGTGCATTTCATGGCCGAAACGGCCAAGCTCCTTAATCCGGACAAGACCGTGCTCATTCCGGATCTCAGCGCCGGATGCTCGTTGGCGGAATCGATCACGGCAGAAGACGTGCGCTTGATGCGCCAGCGTTATCCCGGCGTGCCGATCATCACTTATGTCAACACGTCGGCCGAAGTGAAAGCCGAGTCGGATATCTGCTGTACATCCGGCAACGCCAAGGCGGTCGTCCAATCCCTTGGCGTTCCCCAGGTGATCATGTTGCCGGACGAATATCTGGCCCAGAATATCGCCGCCCAGACCGATGTGCAGATCATCGCCTGGAAAGGGCATTGCGAGGTGCATGAGCGCTTTACACCGGCCGACATCCGCGAGTTGCGCGAAAGCCATCCCGGCGTGATCGTGCTCGCGCATCCCGAATGCCCGCCCGACGTCGTGGCTGAAGCAGATTTTTCCGGCTCGACCGCTGCCATGTCCGACTATGTCGAAAGGCAAAGGCCGCCACGTGTCGTGCTGATGACGGAATGCTCGATGAGCGACAACGTCGCGTTAGCGCACCCAGAGGTCGAGTTCATCCGGCCCTGCAATTTGTGCCCGCACATGAAGCGGATCACGCTTGCCAACATCCGCACGGCGCTCGAGCAGAACCACCATGTCGTAACCATCGAACCCGGGATCGCCGGGCGCGCGCGGCTTGCGGTCGAACGGATGCTGGCAATTTGAGCGCCGATATCCGCAGCTTCTTCGGGCGGCCCATCATCATCGGCGGCGGCATCGCCGGACTGATGACGGCGCTTCAACTGGCGCCGGAGCCGGTGCTTCTTCTGTCCAGGACGCTACTGGGAGCTGACAATTCGAGCACCTGGGCACAGGGTGGTCTGGCTGCAAGTTTCGGCGAAGACGACGATCCGGAACTGCACCTGGCCGATACGCTTGCCGCCGGGGATGGTCTCTGCGACACAGACGTGGCGAGCCGCATCCTCCAAGCCGCGCCCAAGGCGATAGAGGGGCTTGCGGGCTTTGGGGTTCCCTTCGACCGTACGTCGAAAGGATCACTGTGCCTCGGATTGGAGGCCGCACACAGCCGACGTCGCATCGTTCATGCGCATGGTGACGGCACCGGGCGTGAAATCATGCGTGCCCTGATCGCGGCTGTGCGTTCCACTCCGTCGATTGTTGTCGTGGAGGGCACGGAAGCGCGCCGGCTGGCGGTGCGAGAGAACGCGATCCGAGGCGTCTGGGCGAGCGGTTCGATAGGACCTGTCTTCTTCGGCTCACGGCGGGTCGTCCTCGCCACCGGTGGGATCGGGGGACTGTTTCTCGACACCACCAATCCTTGGGGCAGTTGCGGACAGGGCCTGGCGCTTGCGGCCCGCGCTGGAGCTGTTCTTGCCGACCTCGAGTTCATCCAGTTCCACCCGACCGCGCTTGACGGCCCGGAACGCCCTATGGTGCTGGTCAGCGAGGCCGTCCGCGGCGAAGGTGCTGCCCTGATCGACGAAACCGGCCAGGCTTTTCTCCAGAGCGTGCCAGGGGCGGAACTTGCGCCTCGTGATGTCTTGGCGCGCGCCGTCTGGAACCATCTTGCCAACGGCCACCGTGTTTTTCTCGACGCGCGGCAACGGCCTGGCCCGGAATTTGCTCGACACTTCCCGACAATCGCATCAGCCTGTCGTGGAGCCGGCATCAATCCCGCGCGCGATCTCATCCCCATTCGTCCGGCCCAACACTACCACATGGGTGGCGTTGCCGTGGACGGCTCCGGTAGGACGTCCGTCAAGGGGCTGTGGGCCTGCGGCGAAGTCGCTTCGACAGGACTGCATGGCGCCAACAGGCTCGCCAGCAATTCCTTGACCGAGGCCGTCGTGTGCGCCCGCTGGGTCGCTGAAAGTGTCGCCGGAACGCCTGCTCGCAGAACAAAGCCTGCGTTTGCGGACGTTTACCCATCGCCCGCTCCGACACCCGTGCGTGTTTTCCTGTCGCGCGCACTCGGCATCGTCCGGGATGGTGAAGGTTTGAAAGCAGCCGCACGTGCCTTATTGCCGCTCGCCGAAAGCAAGGACGCGGCCTCGGATGCGGCGGCTGTCGGGCTAATGATCGCGGTTGCCGCCTTGTTGCGCCAAGAAAGCCGCGGCGCTCATTACCGGACAGATTTTCCTCATCATGCGACTGTCGCCCGACGGTCCGAAATCACCCTCGAAGCCGCCTTGGCCGCTGCGCGGGAACTCGGAAACTCCCCAAGCCTCGAAGGGGCAAAGTGATGACGCTCTCACCGCTTCCCACGGTCATGCTTGAGCCGCTTGTAAGGGCAGCTCTTCTTGAAGACCTTGGCAGAGCCGGCGACTTGACCACGGAGGCCATCGTCCCGAAGGAACACCAAGCGGGAACCGTGTTGGCGGCGCGCCAGTCCGGAGTTGTCGCCGGCCTCGATCTGGCGATGCTCGCTTTCCGCTTGATTGATCCTGATGTCGAAATTTCGGTGGAGCGGGCAGACGGCTGCAATGTCATGGATGGAGAGGTCATTGCATCAGTGGTTGGCCCTGCCCGGGCCATTCTCACAGCCGAACGGACGGCACTCAATTTTTTGTGCCATCTGAGCGGCATCGCTACAGCAACGGCATCGATCGTCGCTGCGGTTCGTGGATATGGCGCGAAGATCGTCTGCACGCGCAAGACGACGCCCGGATTGAGGGCAGTCGAAAAGTATGCGGTGCGCGCGGGTGGCGGATCCAATCACCGTTTCGGCCTCGACGACGCAATTCTGATCAAGGACAACCACATCGCCATCGCAGGCGGCGTTCGCCCGGCGCTCGAGCGAGCACGAAGACGGGCCGGTCATCTCGTCAAGATCGAAGTCGAGGTCGATACGCTGGCCCAGTTGGAGGAGGTACTTGGCTTCGCTCCCGATGCGGTTCTGCTCGACAACATGTCCCTCGCCGATCTTCGCCGCGCGGTCGCAATCGTTGGTGGCCGCACTATCACCGAGGCTTCTGGCGGGATCACGTCCGATACAGCGCGAGCGATTGCCGCGACCGGCGTTGATCTGATTTCAGTCGGCCGACTGACCCACAGCGCGCCGATCCTGGATATCGGCCTCGACTATTGGGACTCATGATTGCCTGAGGAACGAACAGGATCGAATCAACTGTCCTTTCCGATCGTCGTCAATCAGACAGCAAAGCAAGGCAGAACCGGAGAACAGCATGGACATGCAAACAGCCAGTCCAACGCAGACATCGCCACAGGCTCAATCCCCTGACCCTGGAGCGTGGACCCTGGAGAAGGCTCAGGCACTTCACGATGCCCCCTTCAACAATCTCCTCTTCCTCGCGCAAACCGTGCACCGCCAGAATTTCGATCCAAACAAGGTCCAGCTCAGCCGGCTGCTCAGCATCAAGACGGGCGGATGCCCGGAGGATTGCGGCTATTGTAGCCAGTCGGCGCATCACGAGACCGGCCTGAAGGCGTCGAAGCTGATGGAGGTCAGGCGCGTCATCGTCGAGGCGAAGAAAGCGCGTGACGCCGGCGCAACCCGCTATTGCATGGGCGCGGCCTGGCGAAACCCCAAGGCGCGCGACATGGATGCGGTGGTGGCGATGGTCGAAGGCGTCAAGGCGCTGGGCATGGAGACCTGCATGACGCTCGGCATGCTCGATCTTGAGCAAGCCGCTCGACTGAAGCAGGCTGGTCTCGACTTTTACAACCACAACATCGATACGTCGGAACGCTACTATAGCGAGATCATCAGCACGCGGAGCTTTGCGGAGCGGCTCGAGACGCTCGAGCACGTTCGCCAATCCGGCATCAATGTCTGCTGCGGCGGCATTGTCGGCATGGGCGAGGAGCCGGTGGACCGGATCGGCATGCTGGTGACGCTGGCCAACCTGCCGGAACATCCGCAAAGCGTTCCGATCAACATGCTGATCCCGATCCCCGGCACCCCGCTTGCCGACGCCAAGCCCATCGAGCCGATCGAATTCGTGCGCGTGATCGCGCTGGCGCGCATCATGATGCCGAAATCGCATATCCGTCTCTCCGCCGGCCGCACGGCCATGACCGACGAGATGCAGGCGCTGTGCTTTTTTGCCGGCGCCAACTCGATCTTCGTCGGCGACACGCTGCTGACGGCGGACAATCCCGGCGAGGACAAGGATACCCTGCTGTTCCGGCGCCTCGGCATCGAGCCGATGGAACTCGAGGCGCAATGAACGGGGCACCGCTTGCCCGCTATGAGGCGACCTTGCAGGGACTGGCGCGCAAGGACCGGCTGCGGACGCTGAAGCCGCGCGCCGGGCTCGACTTCTCGTCGAACGACTATCTCGGGCTTGCCGCCTCCAAAAGACTTGGCGAAGCGGTTGTGGCGGCGATTGCGCGGGGCACGCCGGTTGGCGCCACCGGGTCGCGGCTGTTGCGCGGCAATGCACCGGAACACGAGCAGCTCGAGGCAGACGCGGCAGCATTCTTTGGAGCCGACGGCGCGCTATTCTTCGGCAGCGGCTACATCGCCAACTTCGCTCTGCTGACTGCGCTGCCGCAGAAGGGCGACCTTTTGGTCCTCGATGAGCTCGCCCATGCCAGCATGCATGAGGGTGCGCAGGCCGGGCGCGCCGAGTTCAAGCTGGCCGCGCACAACGACGTCGATGCTGTCGAGGATGCGATCACGTGTTGGCGCGCCGAAGGCGGCATGGGATGCGTCTGGATCGCGGTGGAAAGCCTTTACAGCATGGATGGCGACTGCGCGCCTTTGGAGAGCCTGGTCGCGCTTGCCGATCGGCACGAGGCATTCCTCGTCGTCGACGAGGCGCACGCCACCGGCGTCTGGGGACCGGACGGCCGGGGGCTGGCCGCCGCTTTCGAGGGCCGCGACAACATCGTCGCGCTCCACACCTGCGGCAAGGCGCTCGGCGCATCTGGTGGGCTCGTGACCGGGCCGAGGACACTGTGCGAGTATCTGATCAACCGTTGCCGGCCATTCATCTACGCCACCGCGCCATCGCCGCTGATGGCGGTCGCGGCGCGCGAAGCGCTCGCAATGCTCGCCGACGAGCCTATGCGGCGTGTTCAGCTGCATGAACGCGTTGCCCTCGCAGGCCGCCAATTGGTCGATCGCTGCGGTGTGATGCCAAGTGGCTCTCAGATCCAGCCCTTGGTGATCGGCGATGTCAGGCGCACCATGGCAATGGCGGCGCGCCTGCAGGCCCGCGGCTTCGACATACGCGGCATTCGTCCGCCGACCGTGCCCGAGGGCACGTCGCGGCTGCGCATCTCACTGACGCTCAATATAGGCGAAGCCGACATTTCCGCCATGGTCGAGGCGCTCGTCGAGGTGTTGGCGCAGACATGACCGGAGGCGACATGACCAAGCGCATCGTCATCACCGGAACAGACACCGGAATTGGCAAGACGGTGTTTTCGGCCGGGCTTGCCGGCCTGCTTGACGGCTTCTACTGGAAGCCGGTGCAATCGGGCCTCGACGGCGAGACCGACAGCGAGGCGGTTGCGCGACTTGCCGGGCTGCCGTCGGGGCGCGTGCTGCCGGAAGCCTACCGCTTGAAGAGCCCGCTTTCGCCGCATCGTTCGGCCGAAATCGACGACGTTTCGATCGAGGCTGCCGATCTTTCGTTTCCGGTCCTGCCGACACCGCTCGTCATCGAAGGCGCCGGCGGGCTGATGGTGCCGCTGAACCGCCGGACAAGGTTCATCGACATATTCGAGCAATGGCAGTTGCCGGTCATTCTGTGCGCCCGCACCGCGCTCGGAACAATCAATCACACCCTGCTGTCGATCGAGGCCCTGCGGGCGCGCGCTATCCCGCTGGCTGGCATCGCCTTCATCGGCGATGAGATGACCGATACGCAACGGACGATCGTGGAATTCGGCGACGTGCCGCAACTCGGCAGGCTGCCGCACCTCGATCCGCTAACGGACAAAACGCTGAGACAAGCGATGATTGCCGGCTTCGACCTCGCTTTGATTGCCGGAGGCGAATGATGCCGCATTCCCGTGTGTGGCATCCCTTCACCCAGCACGCGCTCGAGCCGGCAATCCCTGAAATCGTCCTGACTGAAGGCGCCTATCTCCACAAAGCCAATGGCGTGCGCATTCTGGACGCCATTTCCTCCTGGTGGGTCGTCACACATGGCCACCGCCATCCCCGCATTATAAAGGCAATCGAGACGACCGCCTCGAGCCTCGACCAGATCATCTTCGCAGGTTTCACGCACGAGCCTGCCGAATGCTTGGCCAAGGCGCTTGTCGGACTCGCTCCCGCCGGACTCGACTGGGTGTTCTATTCCGACAGCGGCTCGACCAGCGTCGAAGTCGCGCTGAAGATGGCGCTCGGCTATTTCCGCAACATCGGCGCGCCGCGCTCGCGCATCGTCGTCATGGAGCACAGCTATCACGGCGACACGATCGGCACGATGAGCGTCGGTGCCCGTGGCGTGTTCAACGCCGCCTACGAACCCTTGCTGTTCGAGGTCGACACCATTCCCTTCCCGGCCGCCGGCCGCGAGCAGGAAACGCTGGATAGATTCGAGGCCGTCAGCCGCGACCGGCGCGCCGCCGCGCTGATCATCGAACCGCTGGTGCTTGGCGCCGGCGGCATGCGGATGTATCCGGCCTCGGTTCTGACCGGATTGAAGAAGATCGCCGAAGCCTCCGGCACGCTGCTGATCGCCGACGAGGTGATGACCGGCTGGGGCCGCACCGGGAGCATGTTCGCCTGCGAGCAGGCATCGATTTCTCCGGATATCCTGTGCACCTCGAAGGGCCTGACCGGTGGCACCATCCCGCTGGCGGCCACACTCGCCACCGATGCCATCTTCCAGGCTCACTATTCGACGGACAGGAAGAAGACCTTTTTCCACTCGAGTTCCTACACCGCCAATCCGATTGCCTGCGCGGCAGCACTCGCCAATGTCGAGATCTGGCAGGACGAGCCGGTGGCCGAGCGGATCGCGGCCCTGAGCGCGAAGCAGGCCGCCGGGCTTAGACGCTTTCGCGACAATCCCTACTTCACCGACAAGCGGACGACCGGCACGATTGCGGCGCTCGATCTTCGCGCCGGCTCAGCCGGTTATCTGGCCGAAATCGGCCCGAAACTGCGCGCTTTTTTCCTCAAGCGCGGGCTCCTTGTGCGCCCGCTCGGCAATGTCCTCTATCTTCTCCCGCCTTATTGCATCACCGGCGAGGAGCTGGACGGGCTCTATGACGCCATCGAGGAAGCCGGCGAACGCTTCGGTTCGAGGCCATGAGCAGGTCGTCGCGCCTTCTCGGGTTTGGCCATCATGCGCCTGGGCGAAAGGTGGCCAATGCCGAAATCGAGAACAATCTCGGCCTCGAACCGGGCTGGATCGAGCGGCGCACCGGAATTCGTTCGCGCTTCTGGGCAACGGACGAAGACACGCTGTCTGGCTTGGCCACGCAAGCCGGCGACATGGCTTTGGCGAACGCCGGCATTGCGCGCCACGACATCGGTCTGCTGTTACTTGCCACCTCGACGCCCGATCACCTCCTGCCGCCCAGCGCGCCCCTGGTCGCACATCGGTTGGGGCTGGGCCGCGCCGGCGCTGTCGATCTGACCGGCGCCTGCGCCGGCTTCATCTATGCGCTGATGTTCGCGGACGGATTTACCCGCCTGCACGGCAAAGCGAGCCTTGTTATCGCCGCCAACATCCTCAGCCGCCGCATCAATCCAGCCGAGCGCGCAAGCTCGGTCCTGTTTGCCGATGCCGCCGGCGCCCTGGTGATCGGTCAGTGCGATGATGCTGATCGGGGCATTCTCGGTGCCTCGGTGGATTCGGACGGCTCGCGATACGGGCTGATCCAGATTCCCGCAGGAGGAAGCAACAAGCCGTTCCACGGTGACCTCGATCTCGCGCAAACCCGAATGAGGATGACGGACGGCCGCGAAGTGTTCGCAATGGCCGTGGAGATGATGACCGATTGCTCGACAAGCGCTCTAGCCGCTGCCGGAGTGCGGCCACACGATCTCGGCCGGTTCGTGCCGCATCAGGCCAATACTCGGATTTTCGACGCGGTCGGGAGGAACCTCGGCATCGCGGACCAAGCAATTGTCAAGACGATTGCCGAATACGGCAACTCTTCGGCCGCGACGATCCCGCTGTCGCTCTCGCTCGCCAACCAGATGAAGCCATTCCAGCCTGGAGAGAAAATCCTTCTGTCGGCGGCGGGTGCGGGTCTCAGCGGCGGCGCTCTCGTGGTTGGAATCTAGCCGGCCGGCTCACGCGCGCAGGACTGGTCATGAATGGCGATAGGGCAACAGAACCAATGCCAAAATGGCCTTCTGAAGCTCGACATGACCGAGCTGACGCAGCACGACCCCGTGCGAGCCTCTGGATGAGATCAAATGCATCACCCGTTGCATCATTCGTGCCATCTGAATAAAGCTCAAATACAAAGGGTGAGCCGCCCCATATATGTCTGATACCCGACATTGTTCACATAAAAGGCTCGATGCTTACACGCTCTTTACTCTCTTCTCTTTGCTGTCTGCTCTTTTCTCTTTGCTCTTTGCTCTTCCGTCTTGACTAGCAGGAGCATGCGGCTTATCTCATTGCCGCGTTAGCACTCGCTTCGGCTGAGTGCTAAGCACGCTCCGGCAACGGAGAACCGTTCAACATTCGCACCAAGGAAATCCAAAAATGGCAAAGTCGAATTTCCGGCCGCTGCATGACCGCGTGGTCGTTCGCCGCGTCGAGTCCGAAGCGAAGACCGCCGGCGGGATCATCATCCCCGATACGGCGAAGGAAAAGCCGCAGGAAGGCGAGATCATCGCCGTCGGTTCCGGCGCCCGTGACGAGGTCGGCAAGCTCGTCCCGCTGGACGTCAAGTCCGGTGACCGCATCCTGTTCGGCAAGTGGTCGGGCACCGAAGTCAAGCTCAACGGCGAAGACCTTCTGATCATGAAGGAAGCCGATATCATGGGCGTCATCGGCTGACACGCCGCCTTTCATCCGCACCATCCAATCTGAATTTCGGGCGAAATGCCCAGGAGTAAAAAATGGCTGCCAAAGACGTAAAATTCTCCCGCGACGCTCGTGAGCGCATGCTGCGCGGCGTCAACATCCTCGCCGACGCGGTG